>JBJHDC010000016.1:24712-28340 GCA_050486345.1 Dehalococcoidia bacterium
GCGCGAGCTCTTTGAGATTCCGCTCATCGGCTGGTTTTTCTGGTGGCTGGGCGCATTTCCGGTCCGCCGGTTCTCCGGTGACATGGGCGCCCTCCGCGCCGCCCTCGCCTATCTGCGCCGGGACGAGGTGGTGCTGATGTTCCCGGAGGGCACCCGCACCCGTACCGGCGCGCTGCAGCCCGCACTCCCCGGCGCGGCGATGGTCGCGCTCCTCGCGCACGTGCCGATCGTGCCCTTGGGCATCACCGGCAGCGACATCCGGCTGCCCGGCGCACTCTTCAGCTGGATGCGCGGGCGCCGGCCCACCATCCGCGTCACCGTCGGTGAGCCATTCCTCCTCGACGATGCACGGGCTGGCTCCACCGAAGCAGAGGCCGCCACGGACCAGATGATGCGGCGCATCGCAGAACTGCTCCCGGAGCCCATGCGAGGCGTCTACGCGCACCGAACGGGCGACGAGATCGTGGTGCGCCGCCAGGCTCGCGAACCTGTCGGCGGCGATCCGGTAAGCCCCGGCACCTAGCCGCTCCGGAAAACCTCCCGATCTCTGGTGCTGGTTGCCGCCCATGAAGACGTGGCGGTAGAGTCCGAGCGGCCCCTCACGCCCGCGTCAGCCTGCCACTGGGCGCTGGCCGTATGGCATACGGGAGGCCTGCCAGGGATCCACAGACACGCACCGAGCTGGGAGACACCATGATCATCGACATGCATTGCCACGTAGTTCCGGAGCACTTCCCGCCCCCCGGTAACCGCGCAAGCGCCGATCGCTGGCCCGTGATGGACCATTTCGAGGCCGGCCGCGCCAACGTGATGATCGATGGCAAGAACTTCCGCACCGTTCACGAGGGCAACTGGGACGTCAACCGCCGCATGGCGGACATGGACCAGCACGGCGCCACCGCGCAGGCCATCTCACCCATGCCAGAGCTCGTCTCCTACTGGTTCACCCCGGAGGACGGCCTGGAGTTCGCGCGTTACACGAACGAATACATCGCCGGCATGTGCGAGCAGGCGCCGGACCGCTTCTACGGCCTCGGCATGGTCCCGCTACAGGACCCTGACCTCGCCGCCAAAGAGCTGGAGAACGTCAAAGCGCAGGGCCTCCTCGGCATCGAGATCGGCACCCACGTCAACGGCCGCTCCATCGGCATGCCGGAGTTCAAGGACTTCTTTGTAGAGGCGGAGCGCCAGGGCATCGCCATCTTTGTGCACGCCCTGCACCCCACGATGATGGATCGCCTCCCCAGCCCCCAGCAGTCCAACCCCATTGGCTTCCCCACCGAGGTATCCTTGGCGATCGGCTCGATGATCCACGGTGGTAACGCGGAGGCGGCGCCCGGTCTGCGCATCGCCTTCAGCCACGGTGGTGGCACGTTCCCCTTCCTGCTCCCTCGTTACCAGAACCAGTGGAGCGGCACCTGGAACAACGAACCGGCCATCGAGGGCCGCGGCGTCATGCTCCCGCACTCGCCGGCTGAGTACGCGCGCCGCTTCTTCTACGACACGCTCCTCTTCGACCGCCGCGCCATCGGCTACCTCATTGACATGATCGGCTACGAACAGATCCTGGTCGGCACGGACTACCCGTACCAGCCACCGGAGCGTCCCGCCGACAAGTCGCTGCGCATGCTGGATCTGCCCGAGGACGTACACAACGCCATCACATGGGACAACTGCTTCCGCTTCCTGGGGATCGATGTCCCCGCAGCCTCCTAGCCCCGTGTAATTCACCACAGCCGTCAACAAGCTCGAAACGGGCGGGGCGCCATCCGGCACTCGCCCGTTTCCGTTTCACCAAGATTCCACCTGTGGCGCAGGCGTTGACCATTCCATCACTCATGTGCTCTGATCCATCAACCAGTTAGCGGTACATAACAGAGGGAATGGGTCATCTTGGCATCTGAACACTCAACGTATTGGCATCGAACCCTGGGAGGACGCACATCGCGGCGTACGCTGCTGCGGTCCGGAGGCGTCCTGGGCGCCGGCATCGCCGGCGCCGCCCTGATCGGCTGCGGCGACGACGAAGCAACCCCAACGCCCACTGGCACTCCGCCGCCCGCGGCAACCGGCACCCCTGAGCCCGGCGAGACTCCCTCGAACGGAGATGGGCGCCAGGGCGGACGCATCGGCCTCCACTACGGCAGCGACATCGCGACGTTCAACCCCATCGAGAACATCGGCGAGGGCCAGACACTCGCAGGGCCGCACATTTATGATCGCCTCCTCGCACCCCGCCTGGACGAGCGCATCTACGTCCTCGAAGCGGCCGAAGAGGTCGAGGTGGTCGACGATGTCACGATCCGCTTCACACTGAAGCCGGGACTGGTCTACCAGGACCTCCCACCGGTGAATGGCGCACCGCTCCTCGCAGAGGACATCGTTCGCGTGCAGGAGTACGCGAAGGACCCGGACACATTCGCCAACTCCATCTTCCAGCGCGGTTCCATGGAGTCGGTGGAGGCGCCCGACGACCGCACGGTGATCTTCCACCTCCAGCGGCCCAACGCCTACCTCTTCTCCGGGCAGGGCATCGGTCACCCCGACACCATGGCCATCATCCCGCCGCAGGTGATGGAGAACCTCAACGAGACACCGCCAGTCGGCTCAGGCCCCTATCAGCTGGTCGAGCACCAGATGGGCACCCGCTACCTCTACCGCCGAAACCCCACCTACCGCGACGCGGATCAGGGACTGCCGTACATCGATGAGCGCGAAATGCGAGTGCTCACCGACGCAACCGCGCAGGAGACAGCGTTCCGCGGACAGCAGATCCACGCGAACTACATCCCGCCCACGGATATCGCCAATCGCGTCATCCAGGACCTCGGCGACCAGATCGTTGCTGTGGAATACCTCGCCATCAACGGCAACACCTGGGAAATGTGCGCGCGACGCACCAGGAGCGGGTTCGCGGACACGGAGATCTTCGAGGACATCCGCATCCGCGAGGCGTTCTACCGCTCAGTGAACCAGCAGCAGTACACAGACCTCGTGGACGGCGGCAGGGCCGAGAACTGCCCGGGATACCTCCCGGTGAGCCTCGAGCGCTACCTGATCGACTGGGACTTTGCGGAGCCCTTCCACCGGACTGACCACCAGGAGGCACGACAGCTCCTGGAAGCGGCGAATTTCGACTTCGATCACACCTACCTGCTGTCGACGAACCCGAATCCCCGCAACGAATCCGGCATCCAGGTGATGAACCAGCAGCTCGCGCAGTCCGGTATTCAGACCCGGGTGGAGATGGTTGCGTTCCCGGAGTGGCTGGGCCCGGTAATTGAAGCCGGAAACTACGACTTCTCCATCGGCTCGCACCCGGCCTACGACACGCCGCTCCAGGTCCTCCGCCACCACCACTTCGATCCGCAGCAGCGGAACAACTCCGCGAACCTGGCGGACCCGGAGATCGATCTGATGATCGAGCGCTCCGAGGAAATCCTCGATCCGGACGAGCAGTCAGAACTGGTCAAGGAGATCCAGCACGAGCTCTTGCAGAAGTACGCGCACCGGCACCAGATCAACAGCTTGATCAGCCGCAACCTGCGTTGGGCCTACCTGCATGACTGGGAGGTCAGTGCTGCAGGCACGCAGCACATCAACTACCAGACTCAGGCCTGGCTGGACA
>JBJHDC010000017.1:0-10896 GCA_050486345.1 Dehalococcoidia bacterium
GCCAGTATGTGGTGCTGGAGGAGATCGACGACCGCGTCGCCCCGGGCGAGCTCGTCTGCCTGCTGGGGTCGAACGGGATTGGCAAGTCCACGCTGCTGCGCACGCTCGCGCGGATCCAGCCACCTCTGGGCGGGCGGATCGAGCTCGGTGGCATGGATCTCAAGCACATGGCGCAGGGCGACGTGGCCCGGCACCTGGGTGTCGTACTCACTGATCGGATCAGCGTTGGTGCGCTGCAGGCGCGGCGTGTCGTTGAACTCGGACGCTACCCGCACCTCGGGTGGTCCGGCCTGCTGACGCCGCGGGATCACGACGTCGTGACCTGGGCGCTCGAGGCAGTCGGCGCATCCCACCTCGCACATCGCGACAGCAATGAACTCTCCGATGGCGAACGACAACGCCTGATGATTGCGCGAGCACTGGCGCAGGAGCCGACCGTGCTGCTCCTCGACGAACCGACGGCATTCCTGGACGTGCCGTCACGGGTGGAGCTGATGGCGCTCCTCCGCCAGCTCGCACGCGACGAACGGCTCGCTGTCGTGGTCACCACGCATGACCTTGAGTTGGCATTGCGGATGGCCGACCGGCTCTGGCTCGTCGATCGCGATCGTCAGTTCCACTCGGGCATCCCGGAAGACCTGGTGGTCGCGGGGCTGATCCAGGATGCCTTCGATACCACCGGGATCGAGTTTCGCGCCGCGGAGCGGGCCTTCCGACTCGTGACCGGCGAGGCCGGCACTGCACACGTGGAAGGCGACGCCTTCCACGTCGCCCTCGCATCCGGCGTGCTCGAACGGCACGGCTTCGCGATCGGCGACCAGGGTGCGGGGATGCATCTGCACATCGGCGCGGACGGGGGCTGGCGTCTCATCGGCCTCGGTCACACCCATGAAGGCACCGATTTCGCCACCCTCGATACGAGCGCACGGAGCATGGCCGCGGGCGTCGCATCCGAAGGGTGAGGCTGTTCGCCTCGCGGGTTTCGTGCAGTACAGCGCGGCCGAGCGACTGTGTCCGAGAATGCGCCGCGCACCCACGGTGAGCTGCGTACGATCCTCACCCACCGAACCCATGACATGCTCTCGCCGCTCTGGACTGCATGCCTCGAGTTGCCACGACATCCACGCAGGAGCGGTTCGAAGCAGCGGGCTCGCGACGAGCGCTCGCGCAAACTCGCTAGAGAGATAATTCGGAAACAAAACAAAGAGGTACCTGTGATGTAGCGATCATCTGAACGTCATCCCCCATCCATCGAGCCGCAATCTCACCCGGCCATCCTCTGTTCGAGGAGGCCGGTATGGCGAAGAACAAGATCGAGGAGATCAAGCGCGCGAAGGATGGTCTGGATGTCTTCGCTGACATCCAGCGGTGGGCGCAGATGGGGCCTGACGCCTCGATCGAGGAGATCCCAGCCGACGACCTGGAGCGTCTGAAGTGGTACGGGATCTTCCACCGCAAGACCACGCCCGGATACTTCATGATGCGGCTCCGGATTCCGAACGGGATCGCGACGAGCGAACAGATTGAAACGATCGCGGAGATCGCAGAGCGCTGCGGGCGCGGTCAGATCGATATCACTACCCGTCAGGCACTCCAGCTGCGATGGATTCGCATTACGGACGTGCCATGGATCCTGCAGCGGCTGGCGACCGCCGGCCTGACCTCGCAGCAGAGCGGCATGGACAACGTTCGCAACGTCGTTGCCTGCCCGATGGCCGGCCTGACGAGCACCGAGGCCATCGACACGCGCCCGCTGGCCGCTCGCTTGCAGCAGGCGATCGTGGGGCGTCGGGACTTCAGTAATCTTCCGCGGAAGTTCAATATCTCGTTGACCGGGTGCACGAGTGACTGCGCACATGCGCAGACTCATGACCTGTCATTCACCACCGCCGCAGCGCCAGTCGACACCAGTGAGGCGCACGGTTTCAACGTCTGGGTGGGCGGCGCGCTGGGCGGCCAGCACCCCATGCTGGCCGAGCCGCTGGATGTGTTCGTCACAGCGCAACAGGTGGTGCCGGTCTCCCTGGCGGTCCTCGAGGTGTTTCGTGACCACGGCTTCCGCGAGAAGCGGCAGGAAGCGCGGCTGAAGTGGCTCCTCCAGGAGTGGGGTCTCGAACGGTTCCGCGCGGCAGTGGAAGAGCGCGTGGGTGAATCGCTGTTGCGCGCGGGTGAGTCTCGCGTGCTGGATCACGGCGGCGACCACATCGGGATCCAGGCGCAGCGCCAGCAGGGGCTCCACACCGTGGGAATGCTGGTGCCCGTTGGACGAACCAGCGCGGAGCAACTGCGCGACCTTGCGTACCTCGCTTCCCGATACGGGAACGCGGAGGTGCGTCTCACGGTGCAACAGAACGTCCTGCTCCCGGGCGTATCCACCGATCGCCTCGAGGCACTGCTGGCTGAACCTCTGTTGCGGGAGCTCAGCCCCACACCCTCTCCGTTCCTGCGCGGACTGGTCTCCTGTACCGGCAACGATTACTGCCACTTCAGCCTGATCGATACGAAGGGCGAGGCGCTCGCGCTGGCTCGGGCGCTGGATGCGCAGTTCGAGATCGACGAACCCGTGCGGATCCAGATGTCCGGTTGCCCGCACGCCTGCGGTCAACACCGGATGGCTGACGTGGGGCTGCAGGGCGACCGGGTCCGCATCGATGGCGAGGTACGCGATGCGGCGCATGTGTTTGTGGGCGGGGAGATTGGCCTGCAAGCGCGCCTGGCCAAGCCACTCCAGAGCGGCGTGCCAGTTGAGGATCTCCCGGAACTCGTCGCCAACCAGATCCGGGCTCTGCGCGGACCGCACGGCCTGCGTGCTCGACCAGTGCTCGCGGGCAGCGGGTCGCACGACGGGGCGGGCAGCTGAGATGGCACGTCTCTCGTTCTTCCAGGGAGGCGAGACCGCTCGCACGGTCTGCCCTTACTGCGGAACCGGGTGCGGCATCCTGGCCCGGATCCGCGATGGCAGCCTGACCAGCGTCACCGGTGACCCGGAGCATCCGGTGAATCAGGGGCAGCTCTGTGCGAAGGGCGCCCTGCTCACGCAGGTGCTGGATACCGATGACCGCCTCCGGTACCCGCATATGCGCGCCACCCGCCTGCGCCCCTTCGAGCGTGCTTCCTGGGATGACGCGATGGGGCATGCGGCGGCGGTACTGCAACGCAACATGGAGGAACACGGACCGGATTCGATCATGTTCTATGGGTCCGGTCAGCTCCTAACGGAGGACTACTACCTGCTAGGCAAGCTGGCCAAGGGATTCATTGGCACCAACAACCAGGACACCAACTCCCGCCTGTGCATGTCCAGCGCGGTGGTTGCGTACCAGCAGGCATTGGGCGTGGACGCACCTCCTTGTTCCTATGAGGACATCGAGGCGGCCCAGACCTTCCTCATCGTGGGAGCGAACGTAGAGGCCTGCCACCCCATCCTCTTCAACCGGATCCGCGCACGGCAGCGTGCTGATGCGCGGGTGCGTGTGATCGTGGTCGATCCCCGCCGGACCCGTACCGGCGAGATCGCCGACCTGCACTTGCCGGTGCAGCCCGGCGCAGATGTCCCGCTGCTCATGTCCCTCCTCTACGAGATGGGGCAGCTGGGCGGGATCGACCACGACTTCATCGAGCAGCACACGACCGGCTGGGAGGCAGTGGCGGCAGCACTACCCGCCTACCAGGCAGAACGTGTCGCTGATGTGACGGGAATCCCGGCACAACAGATCCTCGAGGCCGCGCATGTCCTGGCCACGAGCAGTCCGACGCTCACGCTCTGGACGATGGGCGCGAACCAGAGCGCCTCTGGGGTGCAGAAGAACCTGGCGCTGATCAACCTCGCGCTGGCAACGGGCAACATCGGCATCCCGGGCGGGGGCCCGTTCTCGCTCACCGGTCAGCCGAACGCAATGGGGGGGCGCGAGGCGGGCGGGCTTGCGGGAGCGCTGCCGGGACATCGATCGGTCGCGAATGCCGAGCATCGCCGAGAGGTAGAGCGCGCCTGGGGACTCCCCCTGGACTCCATCGCACCCCGGCCCGGGCTGACAGCAATCGAAATGATCGAGGCCCTCGAGTCCGGGCAGGTCAAGGTGCTCTGGATCGCCGGGAGCAACCCGCTGGCTTCGCTTCCGGACACGATGAGGGTGCAGCGCGCCTTCAGTCGCGCGGAGTTGGTGGTAGTGCAGGACGCATACCACCCTACTGAAACCTCGCGCGCGGCGGACGTGCTGCTGCCGGCAGCGCAGTGGTCTGAGCGTGCCGGAACGATGACGAACAGCGAGCGGCGCATCTGTCTCCTGCAGCAACTCGGGCAGCCACCCGGAGAGGCGCTGCCAGACTGGGTGGTCTTCTCGCGTCTCGCGCGGGAACTCGGCTTCGGTGATGCGTTTACCTACGACGGCCCGGAGGCCATCTTCGACGAATACCGCGAACTAACACGGGGGCGCGACCTGGACATTACCGGGGTCACGTACGAACTGCTCGCCACCCGGCCGGGCGGCGTGTCCTGGCCGTTCCCTGAGGGCGCAGAGGAGGAGCAACCGCGGCTCTACTCGGATGGCCGGTTCCCCACAGCGGACGGCCGGGCGCGATTCCACGTGCCCGCGTACGTCCCCCCGGCGGACGACCGAGACGAACAATACCCTCTGGCGCTGGTCACTGGCCGCGTGAAGGACCAGTGGCACACGATGACGCGGACCGGCTCCGTCCCCAAGCTACTCCGCAGCGAACCACAGCCGTTTCTGGAGATGCACCCGGCCGATGCAACCCGGCACGGGGTGCGCGAGGGCGACCTCGTGCGAGTGTCATCGAGACGAGGCAGCGCTGATCTGCGTGCCCGCGTGACTGAGGACATCCGACCGGGGACGGTCTTCGCTCCCTTCCACTGGGGATTGCTGCGCGGATACAACACGGCGCCCAACCGGGCGACCAATACCGCGTTCGATCCAGATTCGAAGCAGCCTGAATTGAAGTTTGCCGCGGTCCACGTCGCGGTCATCCAGGGGAGACGGCTTCGGGCGGGCACTCGTCCGACGACGCTCGTTCCTGTTGCGCCACGGAACAAGGAGTAGGTATGGACACCACACAGATCCAGGGTCAGGCGACTCGCATCCACCTCCGCGATGTCCGCTCCATGCCAATGCGCACCTTCCACATGACGTGGGGAGCGTTCTTTCTCGCGTTCTTCGGCTGGTTCGGGATCGCGCCGCTGATGTCGGTGGTGCGAGATGATCTGGAACTCACCCAGACGCAGATCGGGAACACGGTCATCGCCTCCGTCCTCGTGACGGTCGTGGCGCGGCTGCTCGTCGGGCGACTGGTCGATCGATGCGGGCCACGGCGTGCCTACGCGTGGCTGCTGGTGCTCGGGTCGATCCCGGTGATGGGCATCGGGCTGGCACAGGACTACGAGACGTTCCTGCTTGCGCGGCTGGCCATCGGGGCGATTGGGGCGGCCTTTGTCATCACCCAGTACCATACGTCGCTGATGTTCGCGCCCAACGTGGTGGGTACGGCGAACGCGACGACGGCGGGCTGGGGGAACCTCGGCGGTGGCGTGACACAGATGGTTATGCCGCTCATCTTCGCCGCGTTCCTGTCGTTTGGTGTCAGTGAGGCGGTCGGCTGGCGACTTGCGATGGTCGTGCCGGGCGCGATGCTCTTCGTGACGGGCATCGTGTATTTCATCGTCACGCGAGACACGCCGATGGGTGACTTTCGGGCGATCCGTGCGAACGGCGCCATACGGAAACAACGTGGTGATGGGTCGTTCTGGCTCGCGGCGCGCGATCGTCGCGTCTGGGCTCTGGCTGCGATCTACGGCGCCTGTTTCGGTGTGGAACTGACGCTGAATAACGTTGCAGCGTTGTACTTCCACGATCGATTCGGGCTGTCGGTCGCGGCGGCCGGGATGGTTGCTGGACTGTTCGGACTGATGAACCTGTTCGCGCGCACGATGGGTGGCGTGGCGGGGGACCGAGCAGGTATCCGGTTCGGCCTGCGCGGGCGGGTCTGGCTGCTGGGCATCCTTCTCCTGGCGGAGGGCGTGGCACTCATTCTCTTCTCGCGCATGGATGTCCTCATGCTGGCCGTGCCCACGATGATCCTGTTCAGCATCTGCGTGCAGATGTCAGAAGGCGCGACGTTCTCCGTGGTGCCGTTCGTGAACCGGCGGGCGCTTGGTTCCGTGGCCGGCATCGTAGGGGCCGGCGGGAACGTGGGTGCGGTGGCGGCGGGCTTCCTCTTCAGGATGGAGTCGCTTGCAACTCAGGATGCGTTCCTGATCCTCGGCGTGATCGTCGTGGCGTCGGCCGGGCTGACCGCGCTGGTCCGATTCTCGCGGGAGACCGAGGACGCCGAGCGGGAACGCATGGAGGTCGCGCTGAACGGGCATGCGGCGGACAGTGTTCCGGCGCCACCGCATGCGGCCCCCGTGCTGGCGACCCGAGCCGCGTCCGAGTAGTCCGGTGGGAGCGATGACATTTGCTCCGCCTTGCAGGAGCATTCTGGGCAGGTGTCAGGAACAGAGCACGAAACATGTGTGACATCGCGCGCGGGTAGCGTAGAGCCATGAACCGGATCACGCTCCGCGCGGCCACCAGTGTGCAACGGCAGCTCGCCGTGGTCGTTGGTGTCTCCTCGATCTGGTTTCTGCTCACTGCCCGGACGGTATGGCAGTTCCTGGTGGCAGCAGGCGCTGACGGCCGTCTCGTCAACGTTGCGGGGCGTCAGCGCATGCTCACTCAGCGGATCGCACGGGAAGCGCTGGCCTCGACGCTTGGTGCGGCCGATGCTCCGGACCGCCTGGGGCGTGCAGCGGATGAGTTCGATGCAGGTCTGCACGACCTCGCCCACGGATCGGTGACGCGCGGGCTACCGCCGGCGCCTGTCGGGGCGCGGGATCGGCTAGATGCCGTGGCGGCGCGCTGGCCCTCTGTTGCCAACGGCGCGGGCGTGCTCCGGACGGGAACCGCGTCCGCCACAGAGCAGGACGACGCCCTCCGCGAGATCCTGGCCCACGCGGACGAGTTGCTGCGCGAGACGGATCAGGTGGTCGCGTACTTCGACGAGGAATACTCGAGGAAGGTTCGCCAGTTGCGACAACGCCTCTCCGTCATCGGTGTAGGCGGCGCGCTGGTGCTCGCAGCGACCTACCTCGTACTGCTGGCGGGCGCGCGACATCGCGCAGAGCGGGCGGAGGCCGTCGTACGCCTGAAGGAGCACGAGCTGCAAGAGCTCGCGGAAGAACGCCAGGCGCTGGTGCGCCGCCTGATGCATGTGACGGAGGAGGAACGCCGTCGCGTCGCCTTCGACATGCACGATGGCCCTGCACAGCAACTGGCAGGAGCAGCAATGCTGCTGGAGGCGGCGGTGCACGACGCCCCTGGAGCGGAGGACCGCCTCCGACGGGTCGAGACGGCGCGATCCTATCTGGACAGTGCCTTGGAGGAGACGCGGCGCATCATCGCCGATCTCCGACCGCCGCTCCTGGACGACCTGGGGGTAGCCGAGGCGTTGCACCGCGCCCTGGAATCTGCTGCCCGTGAGGCCGGGGTGACGCTACAGATCCAGTCAAGTTTGGACTCGATGCCGGTACGCACGCCGCAAGATGTGGAGGTCGCGTTGTACCGGGTGGCCCACGAGGCCGTGACCAATGCCTTGAAGCACTCCGGGGCGCGAAGCGTCACGGTGATACTTGCCCCGTGCGACGGCGGGGTGGTGTTGCAGGTCCGGGACAGTGGACGCGGGTTCGATCCGACCGCGAGCGCGGAGGGAGACGGTCACCGGCCACTGGGACTTCCGGGCATGCGCGAGCGGGTGGAAGCCCTTGGCGGCCGGTTCAACATTGAGACGGGGCCGGGGAGTGGCGTCATCATCGAGGCGCGGTTGCCAGCAGGGACGGCAGACGATGACCGGTGAGCAGCCTGCGCGTGTGCTGATCGTAGACGACCACCCCATGGTGCGTGCCGGCCTGCGCGCGCTTCTGGACGTGCCGGATATCGAGGTGGTCGGTGAGGCTGCCTCGGGGCCTGCCGCCGTGGAGCTGGCAGCTTCCGAGACGCCGGATGTCATCCTGATGGACGTGCGGATGCCTGATGGCAACGGCTTCGATGCCACCCGCGCTGTGCGAGAAGTGTCACCGCACTCTCGGGTACTCATGATTACGAGCTTTGAGGATGACGACTACCTGCGCTCCGCCATCGTCGCGGGTGCTGACGGGTTCCTGCTCAAGCAGGCGTCACGGGCGCTCCTGCTCGAGAGCATCCGAACAGTGCGCGCGGGCGGCACCACGTTCCCTCGCGAAATGATGGGGAGCCTCGTGGATGCCCCTGAGGAGCGTGCCTCCACTGCGCTGTCCACGGCTGAGACAGTCGTCGGGCGACTGCGGATCGATCCGGCATCGCACCTGGTGTATGTGGGCAACGAACCGGTACTGCTGACGTACCTGGAGTTCCGTGCGCTGCTCACACTGGCACGCTCACATGGCGACGTGGTCACGTACGAGCACTTGCAAACGGAGCTCTGGCCGGCGGAAACGCAGTCAAGCGACGAGTCGCAGCGCATCGTCTCCCTGATAGCGCGTCTCAGGTCACGCCTCGGCTCAGCGCGCGATCACCTCCAGACCGTGAAGCGGGTCGGCTATCGCCTGGCGGCGCCGGAGTAGGAGCTCAGGCTCAGCCTCTTCCCCCCGGGGCACTCATGGGCTCGCCCAGGGCTTCATGTCCGACGAGCAACGCGGGCCGGGACCGCCTTGCAGCTCGAACACGTGCCAGAGATCGCGGCGCAACTCTGGTTCAGCACCCGCAACCGGACCGTGATCGCGCTACACCGCCGTGTGCGGCGAAGCCGACGACGATTTGCAGCCTCGATCAACTGAACACCGGCGTCGCCGGGCGGTAGGTATGTACCGAGGGGAAAGTCAGTAGTGAGTCCCCAAGCAGAGGGTAGCGGGTTCGAATCCCGTCCCCCGCTCCCACACGCACGATGCCCAGTCATTTCAAGGGATTTCTGCCATCTACGGACGTCGAGGGCCGCTTCGTGCGTGCCAAATAATGCCGGAGGCGCGATAACTGAACCCCCGCCTCAGGAGGTTCAGATGTCTCAGAATGCCCAGCAATTGCAAGGGATCGGCGTGGAGGACGCTCCTTCCGGAGCCCCGCTGTCCGAAAGTTACCCGGCCCTGGTGGAGAGCTTCAACCGCAAGCTCCTCGCCGAGAACAAGTCTTCCGCACGATCCAGACCTGTGGTGAGGCGCTGCGATCGTTCGAGGAGTTCCTCGCGGACCGCGGAATGCCACTGACCGTGGCGAAGATCCGCCGCGAGCACGTGGAGACCTTCGTCGCCGACCTGTTCAAGCGGTTCCAGCCGACAACGGCGTCGAACCGCTACCGCACCCTCGACCTGTACTTCAGATTGTGCGTCGAGGAGGGCGAGAGTCGGCGCTCACCGATGGAGCGGATACGGCCGCCAATCGTGCCGGTGATCCCGCCGGGTGCTCTCGGACGATGGCACTCGGCGACCAGAGCCAGATAGGCGTGCCCCGACCCGGAACGACCATGGGCAGGTCCAGCACGCATCCGTGCATCTCGGGGACGCCCTCACCGATGTAGAATTGCGCGCCCTGTCGATGACGCCTGAGAGTGGCGAGATGACGTGACAGAGCACGGCCGGACGCAGGAACTTGATGCGATCATCATCGCCTTTGATGGGGTGGTGCGTGGCAGCGCGCGGGCCGTGCTGGTGAGCGGCGAGCCGGGCGTCGGGAAGAGTTGGTTCTCGATGGGAGCGCCCAGCCGCTCACGGACAGACGAGGCACGCACGCGGTGGAGGGCTCTCCCCTGGACTTGCCCGGCGTGCTCCCGGCCTTCCCACTGGCGCGAGCGCTCGGCGAGACGCTGAGCCATACCGCCCAGGACGGGTCAGGTCCGCATCTGCTCTCCGCTCGAGCAGCGCTAGCGACGGCCGGGATCGGCCCGTCTCCGTTCGATACGCCATCGCCATCTCGGGAGGGCACGATCGCGGATCAAATCAAGATCATCGACGCGCTGACCATCGTCCTCCCATCGTTGGCTCAAGGGCCCCCACTAGTATTGCGCCTCGATGACATGCAATGGGCATCACCATTCACCTGGGACGCGGTGCGGTACTGCGTTCGCGCCCTCCGGACCGCTCCGATGCTTTTCCTTCGGCCGCTCGCGACGAGGTTCTGCGCTCGCCGGCTAGCGCCGGTGCTGAGCCGATCGCCGAGCCTCTGCGACTGCGGTTGCTCACCCACGTGCCGCTCGGCCCGTTCGATGCAGCAGCGATCGCCGGGTCGGCTATGAACCAGCTGGGAGGTGCGGTCTCACCGCGCCTCGTCAACTTCCTTGAGGCGCATCGTGAGGGCAATCCGTTCTTTGCCGAAGGGATACTGAGTGAATGCTGGGAGCATGACCTGCTCGTCGAGCGGGGAGACGGATGGGACCTCGCGGGCGAACCCGACTTCGAGGGGTTTCCGCTCCGCCTCTCGCTGCGCCTGGCCATCGATGTGCGCATCGATCAGCTCCCCGAGGCGGCCGATCTCGCGAGAGTCGCCGGGGCACCCTCGGGCGCGAGTTTGCCGCACGGATCTGGGCGCGATGCTCGAGACAGACATCGACGGCGTCATGCGCAACGTCGCAGCCGCGCAAGCTGACGGTATGCTCGATGCTGCGCCCGCGGCCTAGTACTTCCGGCACGATGCGATCCGGGAGGCAGTGTTTGTCCGCCCCACACACGAAGCGGAGCGTCTGCACCGGGAGGCGGCGACGGCGATGGCGCTCGAGGTCGGATACACGCCGGGCTTTCAGGCGCTGGCCCACCATTGGCCACGCTCTGCCGCAACTACCTGGCACCATCAGTTGCCCTCCGGGATCGCTCGCATATTAGACC
>JBJHDC010000017.1:10906-17663 GCA_050486345.1 Dehalococcoidia bacterium
TATTAGACCCACGTCCGGCGTGCGGATCGGCCTCGACGACCCGCGACTGATCGGCCTCGTAGCGCGGGCCGAGACGACGTTCCTCGCGAGCGTGACGCCGGACGGGGCCCCGGATGTGGCGCACCGCGGCGGCCCGGCAGGCGTCCTTGAGCTGGACGCGGCGCGTGGGACGCCCTTGTGGCCGGAGTACCTCGGCGACGGTGTCTTCAAGAGCACCGGGAACGTCCGCGCCACCGGGCTCATCGCGCTGCTGGTCCCCGACCTCGACACCGGCGACGCGGTCGCGTTCACCGCGCGTGCACGTACACCAACCTGCGCGAGATGCGCTCAGCACGACATGACCCGCTGGTGCGGCGCCGCGACGCCTGTCCGCTAGAGGATCGCATCGCCTGCGTCCTGGAGCGCACCACCGTCTATCTCCAGGCGCTGATGCAGCCTCGCCGCAGGGTCGAGCGCGCTCACCGCACGCGTTTCTGTTCATCGCCTCGATCCGGAGCCCCCCAGATCGTGTCGCCGCTGCTATCAGGTCTGCCGGAACTCTTCGGACGCACCCTGCGCATGCTCCTTCCCGGCTGCCAACTCGACCTCGCTGAGATTCGGCAGGTGCCGGGCGACGTCTGAGCGGAACGCCGCTACCTGCTGCGCAATTTCCTCCGCCGACCATCCGAGGTGGCCGGCCATGACCTCTGCCGCCACCTCGTCGCAGCAGAGCCCGCGGCATGCGCTCCACGCGATTCCGGTTCGCCGCATCAACACATCCGAAAGCGTGGAGGCCAGCTCACGTTTGACGGCATGGCTTACCTCCCCGATCACCGCCCCGGCATGCACGCAGACCACCGTGTCCCCGTCAGCGAGGATGCGCGCCGCCGCCGCGCCGTACTGTGCGAGATGCATGCTGGTACGCCCCGGAATCCCTGCCGGAAGCGCGGGTCCGTCCTCGCCGGACGCCACGACCGGTGGGCGCGACCCAGCGACCGGCGCCGGGAGCCGGCGCATCAGATCCCGGGCCAGCGATCGGTACGTGCTGAGCTTCCCGCCAATCACGGAGTACAACCCGGCGATGCCGTCCCGACTGCCGTGGTCGACCAGCAGATGCCGTCGCGTGATTGCCGCCTCGTCCCCCGCCGCTTGTGGCAACGGCCGCAAGCCCGCGTAGGCGTAGCGCACCATCGAGCGGTCCAGCTGCGCCCCCGGGAGCACCGCGGCTGCCTCCGTCAACAGGTAGTCGATATCGTCCGGCGTGGGCCGCACCGACGAGGGCGGCCCGTCGTAGCGGTCGTCGGTGGTTCCGACGAGCAGCAGTGCTTCCTGCGGCACCGCGAAGAAGACGCGACCGTCGCTGCGTGCCGTTGAGTAGATCGCATCGCGCGGCATCTCCGGTACCTCCAGCGCCAGGTGCGTTCCGCGCGTGACCCCGAGCAACGGCTCGCTGCGCGCGCCCAGCACCTCGTCCACCCAGGGTCCGGCGGCATTGAGCACTATGCGCGCGGGGACGTCCGCCGTCTCGCCGTCGCGCATAACGGTAACGCCGGTCACCGCCCCGCCGGCCTTCAGGATGCCGGTCACGCGGGTGTGGTTCTGCGCCACCGCACCAGCATCGAGCGCTTCACACAGCAGCTCGATGGCGAGCCGCTCGGGCGCTACGGCGCGCGCGTCGAAGAAGGTGAAGGCGCCGCGCTGATGCTCGCTGAGCCACGGGACTGCGCGCGCAGCATCGGCCCGTGAGATTCGCCGGTGACGCGGCACATCGCGCGGCATTGAGAGCACGTCGTATGCGGCGAGTCCTACCCGGAGCTGCCAGGCGGGGCGACGGCTCCACGGCAGCAGCGGCAGCAGGAAGCGCTGCGGGCGCACCAGGTGCGGGCGCGTCCGCAAGAGGCGCCGGCGCTCGCGCAGGGACTCGAAGACGAGCCCGAACTCGCGGTGCTCCAGGTAGCGCAGCCCGCCGTGGATCAGCTTCGTCGAACGCCAGGTCGTGCCGAACCCGAAATCGTCCGCTTCGAACAACGCGACCCGGTACCCGGCGCGCGCCGTCAGGGCCGCAACGCCGCATCCGTTGATGCCGCCACCGATGATCACCAGGTCGTACGGCTGATCGCTGTCCTGCGCCAGCCTCACGCGGACGCCCACCCCCGCGTGCGTTCCACCGCACGGTGCCACGAATCCAGCCGCTCCAGCCGGGCGTCAGCATCGATCGCGGGCTCGAAGACGCGATCGATCTCCCGCAACGAGTCGATCGTCTCGAGCTCGTCCCACAACCCAGCGCCGATGCCCGCTAGGTACGCCACGCCCATGGCCGTGGTCTCCGTATTCACCGGCCGCACGATCGGGATGCCGGAGAGGTCCGCCTGTAGCTGCATGAGCAGGTCATTGCGCGCCGCCCCACCGTCCACCCGTAGCTCGCTGATCGGCGCACCGAGGTCAGCCTCGACCGCACCCAGCAGATCCACCGTCGACAGCGCAATCGCCTCCAGCGCTGCGCGGGCGATGTGCGCCTTCCCGGATCCCCGCGTGAGCCCAAAGATTGCCCCGCGCGCGCCCGCGTCCCAGTGCGGCGCACCCAGACCCGTGAACGCTGGGACGAACTCCACCCCACCCGTATCCGGCACGGAGGCCGCGAGCGGCTCGACCTCGGCCGCCGACTGGATCACCCCGAGTTCATCGCGCAGCCACTGCACCGCTGCCCCGGCCACGAAGACGGATCCTTCGATCACGTACTCGAGCGGTTGGTCGGGGAGGCTGGCCGCCAGTGAGACCAGCATGCGGTGCCGCGATGGCTCCGAGCGTGTGCCCGCGTTGGCCAGCAGGAAACAGCCGGTGCCGTAGGTGTTCTTCGCCAGGCCGGGCGCGAGGCATCCCTGTCCCACCGTCGCCGCCTGCTGGTCGCCGGCCACGCCGAGAATCGGCACCTCCGCGCCGAACACCTGAGCCGCCGTGCGTCCGAAGAGCGCCCCGGACGGCAGCACCTCCGGGAGCAGCGCCGCCGGAACGCCGAGGATACCGCAGAGCTCGTCGCTCCAGTAGGCGCGATGGATGTCGAACAGCAGCGTGCGGCTCGCGTTCGTGTAGTCCGTGACAAACCTCGCACCAGCGGTGAGCTGCCAGATCAGCCACGTGTCCGCGGTGCCGGCGACCAGCTCACCTCGTTCGGCCCGGCGGGCCAGATCGGCATCCGCCTTGAGCATCCATGCGAGCTTCGTCCCTGAGAAGTAAGGATCGAGGGTCAGGCCGGTCAGCTGCGCGACGGTCTCCTCGTACCCGGCCTCGCGCAGGGCATCGCAGTGGTCGGCTGTGCGGCGGTCCTGCCACACGATCGCGTTGCCCACTGGTTCACCGGTGCGGCGAGCCCAGAGCATCACCGTCTCACGCTGGTTCGCAATCCCGATCGCCGCGAGATCGGACGCTGCGAGCCCCGCCGCGCCCAGCGCCTCTTCGATCGCGTCGCAGGTGCTGCTCCAGATCGCCAAGGGGTCGTGTTCGACCCATCCGGGGCGCGGGTAGATCTGCGGGAGCTCCCGCTGACCAACACTCGCGACGGTGCCATCGGACGCCACCACCAGTGCCCGGGAGCTTGTCGTTCCCTGGTCGATGGCGAGGAGAAACGGACCGCGCATATGGCTCCCACCCGGCGGGAGCATACGAGATGCCTCCGGGAGCTGCCAAGCAGCACCGTCGCCCGCGAGCGTGGCTTGTCGCCCGAGCGGGTGCTCTCCAAAACAGTCGCGGAGCGAGAAGGTTCGTACTTGAGACCCACGCGCTGCAGGGGGAGAGGCTGTTTCCGTGTCGCAACACGTGTTGGGCTCATCGTGGCATTCCTCCCTGACGCTTTGACAGACGATCTTTCCTTCCGACGGCGGGTTTGCTCATCTGGTGGGTCGCGATGCGCCGATCTCAGGGCGCCTGCCAATAAATCGGCGTGGACAAGCGATGGATCCGCTCCGCGGCTTCGCGATCATTGGCAAGTGATACCTCTGCAATCGGACAAGCGGTCGCGCGCGGCCTCATCGCCAATTCATCCCACCTGAGAGGGCCTCTTGGCGGAGCCCGAACCGATAGGAGTGGGGAGGAGGAGGGAGCCCCCCCCCGACCACACGACTCTCCGCATGCTCCGAGAGATCATCAAAGGTGTGCCTAGCGGCGACGGACCAGGCACGACACCCCACCACCACCCGCAGCCCCAGCGCCACCGCACACCGGCAACTCCGCACCCGGTCCTGGCTCCAGCGCCTGGCAACTGGTGGTACCGGAGTTCCATACAAACAGGATGTGCGGTGAGGCACTGCGGCTGTTCGAGGAGTTCCTCGCCGCGCACGGCATGCCGCGCACTGTGGCGGAGACCCGACGCAAGCACGTCGAAGCATTCATCACCGACCTACTCGCGCGTTACAAGCCGGCGACGGCTTCGAATCGATACCGCAGCCTCAACCCCTTCTTGGTCTGGTGCGTGGCGGAAGGTGGACTGTGCCGCTCACCGATGGCGCGCATACGGCCGCCCATCGTGCCGGTGATCCCGCCCGAGGTGCTCTCCGACGACGAGCCCGCCGCATCGTCCGCGCCTGCGAGGGGAAGCTCTATCGAGACCGCCGGGACTTGGCAATCATCCGTCTGCTCGCTGACACCGGGATGCATGCCGGCAATCTCGTCCGCATCAAGGTCGAGGACCTCGAACTCGAGTACAGCGTGGTTGTTGTGCTCGGCAAGAATTGCCGTCCCCGGCTCTGCCGGCTCGGGCGCAAGACCTCGCAGGCGATCGATCGCTACATGCGGCTTGGCGCCCAGCGCGGAGACGCACACCTCAAGGCGCTGTGGATCGGCGGTGCCGGACCGATGACGGCGAACGGCGTCCGCGACATGGTGCGACGACGAGGGAAGAAGGCGGGCGTGGACGATGTGCACCCCCACCGCTTCCGCCACACCTTCGCTCACCGCTGGCTTGCGGCCGGTGGCGCCAAGATCGACCTGATGCAGCTCGCCGGTTGGCACTCCCGAGCGATGGTCGGGCGGTACGGCGCCAGCGCCGCTGACGAGCGGGCGCGTGTCGCGTACCAACGGCTGGCGCGCGGCGATCCTTCCGTCGCGCGACCGCAGCATACCCGTTCACGGCGACTCACAGAGCTGGTTCAACACGTTCTATCAGGGCACCTACGTGAGCGCGGCTGTCGATAACGCGCACCGGATACCGGTGCCTCCAGCGCGAATCAGCGATTCACGATTCCGGGGCGCTTCGGCGGTCCTCTCATCCGGCGAGCGGTGGACCTGCTCCGCCGCGTCCCGCCGCCCAGTGAGGTAGACTCATGCCGTCTCATGGCGTCTCATGGCGATACGGGGGTGCCGATGGAGCTGCGAGCGATCGACTTCAACCTCCTGGTTGCGCTCGATGCCCTGCTGACCGAGCGGAACGTCTCTCGCGCCGGAGAACGGCTCGGTCTGAGCCAGCCCGCTACCAGCCTCGCGTTGCGCCGGTTGCGGGGCATGTTCGGCGATGAGCTCCTCGTTCGCGTCGGTCGCGAGTTTCACCGCACCCAGCTCGCGGAGCACCTCGCCGAGCCCCTCCACGAGGCGCTGCGCATCATCGAAGAGCTCGTCGAGTACCGCCCAGCGTTCGCTCCGGAGACCGACCGGCGGGTCTTCCGGCTCGCCGCCAGCGACGCACTTGAGTACATGCTCATTAAGCCGCTCCTCGATCGCATCGGCGTCGAGGCACCAGGCGTCTCGATCCAGGTGCAGCCGTTCGCAGCCGGCCAGACGTTCACGATGGGCGAGGCCGGCGACCTTGATCTGATCCTCTATCCGCTCGGCCGGTTCGAATCACATCTGGTGGAAGAGAAGCTGTTCAGCGACCGCTGGGTCTGTGCCGTGTGGTCAGGTCACCGAGCAATCGGCGACGCGATTACGTACGAGCAATTCGCGTCACATCCAGCGGCGGGTGTGAACTGGGCCTGGCACGATCGCAGCCGCCAGCTCCCAGTGGAGAACACCTTCCATACGTTTATTGATGAATTGCACGCACCAATCGTGGATCCCTACCATTTCCTTCGATTGTTCCTCCTTCGCGGTACGGACATGGTTACGCTCACGTACGAGAAACTTGCCTACCCTGTCCTTCAAGCCGCAGACATTCGGATCGTCGAACCCCAGTTTGAGGTCGAGCCCGTCGAGATCGGGATGATGTGGCACCCTCAGGATGCGGCTGATCCCGGTCACCTCTGGCTGCGGGAACAGCTCAAGAGCGTGGCCGCAAGCCTCTAACCTTGAGGCACAGACCGGCGGGCTTGTTCAAGCATCGCCACCCATCGTCACCGGGGTCGACGACTCGGTACGATCAGAAATCTTTCGCTCGCACTCCTGCACGTGGGATCCCCGCGCTCCCCGCTGCCGTGATATCGGGAGGTCAGTTCCACTGACTGGCGGGCTGGAAGGCAGCCTCCCAGTGCCATCCTCCCCGGGTGCGCCCAGATGAGGTGTGTCGGGGCATACGCGTCCGAAGCCGGATCGATCATGAGCATATGGGCTTCTGATACCTACTATGTCGAGAACTCATCCGCTGGTCCTCTTCGCTCCAGCCTCCCGTGCGCTATATCTATTCCGACCGTGATGCTCGAGCAGCTCCGTCTCGAGTTCATAGCTTTGCTACTCGCGAAAGCGAGTGCTGGGAGGGGACACATGGAACACACGAACTACTGGCTCAGAGGAACTGGGGTAACCGTCTCCCGGCGGAAACTGCTTCGCTCGGCCGGCGTCGGCGGTGCCGGACTAC
>JBJHDC010000017.1:17673-27237 GCA_050486345.1 Dehalococcoidia bacterium
GGCTCGAGACCACGCTCGACACGACGTCGGTGCCCCCCATGACGACGGCGGCCGCGGTCTCGTCGCAGCTCGTCTCGATTCCGAGCACCAGCGTGTCGGGCCCGGCCGTCGGCTCGGCCGTCATCGGGTCAGCTCCTCGAGTCGCTCGGCCGGCGTCGGCGGTGCCGGACTACTTGGCGCCGCGCTGATCGGCTGCGGGTCCGACGATGACAGTGGCTCCGACAGCACGGCGACACCGGGTGGCACCAGCGGTCCGGGGGAAACCAGCACTCCAGCGCCCGGCGGACCGGTCTATGGTGGCAGCATCTCGATGGCAGGCCTTGAGATTCCTCAGTGGGACCCGCACCTTCAGGCGCCCGCAGCTCGCGTGGGCGAAGCCCTGAGCTATATCTACCCGAGCCTCACCCGCTACGACCTCGACCACCCCGACTACGCCTATGGCAGCACCGCCGTTACCGGGTACCTGGCGGAGAGCTGGGAGATTCCCGACAACCTCACTTATGTCTTTCACCTCAATCCAGGCGTGACCTGGGATCAGCGCGATCCCACGAACGGCCGCGAGATCGTCGCGGAGGACGTGAAGTACTCCTTCGACCGCTTCTACGCGAGCGAGTTCATGGCCGGCGTGACGCCACAGCCGGGACCGGACATCGAGATCACCGACGACTACACACTGACGTTCCACCTAGAGACCCCCTACTCACAGCTGCTGGTGGCGTACGGGAACCAGAACCACGTGATCGTGCCGCATGAAGTCGAGGACACCTTCGGCGACTTCCAGCTCGCGGAGAACGCGCGTGGTGCCGGGCCGTTCCAAATCAAGGAGTACGTCCCCGGCAACCGCATGGTGTTCGAGAAGAACCCGGCGTACATCTACCCCGACAAGCCCTACCTTGACGAGGTGACACTGCTGCTGGAGTTGAACAGCGAGGCCGAGATCGCAGCGTACCGCGGCGGGCAGTTTGCCATCCTGCCCACGATCCAGGTGAGCCAATTTGAGAGCATCCAGCGGAGTGTCCCGGAGGCGACCTACGAGCAGCGGTCGGGGTGCTGCGGGCAGTCGCTGGGCACACGCCTGGATGTCGGTCCGACAGTGGACCTCCGCGTGCGGCAGGCGCTCTCGAAGGCGATCGACCGCCCGACGTGGCTGCAGGAGATTTACCAGGGCATCGGCTACCTCCCATGGTCCGTGTACACGGACCTCTGGCAGGAATTCACGCGCCCCGACGATGCCTACACCGATGAGGCCCGCTTCAACTTCGAGTACGACCCCTCGGAGGCACAGGCCTTGCTCGACGCCTCGGGCGCGCAGTTCCCCGACCCGGTCGAGATGCACGTCTTCCCGAGCCCGCAGCCCATCTGGGACCAGAGCGCGGCACTAGCAATGGACTTCCTTTCGCGAATCGGCATTAACTCGAACCTGGTCAAGAAGGAGTACGGCGCGTTCATCTCGACCACATACCGCGGTGACTACGATGGGTTGGCGTGGTTCCCGGTGGGTGAGTTCTCGCCGGCCGGGCTGCTCAACCGCTACACCCCTGGCGCAGGCGGACGCAATGTGAACCATGTGGACGACCCTGAGCTGAACGACCTGATGACGCGCTTCAACGAGACCTCCGACATCGAGGAATCAGTTGAGCTCTGTCACCAGGTCCAGCTGCGCAGTGCGGAGCAACTGTTCTACGTGATGGGCCCGTACGGGCACACGTACCACTCCTGGCAATCGTGGCTGAAGAACTACGACGGCCGCACCGACACTGCCTACGGACGCGGTTATCAGTACGCGCGAATCTGGGTGGACCAGGACGCGTAACACCATTGCCGGGCGCACATCATCTGCGTACTCCCTCTGCGCAGATGATGTGCGGCTCGCATTGGCCCGGCGGATGGCCGGGGTGATTCCCTGGATGGCAGATCGCGAACAGCCTCGCTAGCCGATGATTCAAGTGATCACTGCGCGGAGTAGTGCATGACGATGTATCTCGTTCGCCGTCTGGTGTTGGTCATCCCAACGCTCTTGATCGTGACCCTCACCGTGGCCGCGCTAATCCGGCTCGTCTCCGGCGACGTTGCGGAACTGATGATCGGCGAGGCGCAGTTCAGCGGCGACCTGGATGAGTTGCGTGCGCGCATGGGCGTCGATCGCCCGTTCCACGTCCAGTACGTGTCGTGGATGGGCGACATGCTCCGTGGGGATCTGGGGACCTCGCTCACTACTGGGCGTCCAGCCACTACGGACCTGGCGGTTCGGCTACCAGTGACCCTGGAGCTCGGGATCCTCGCCCTCGTGATGTCGACCAGCATCTCCATCCCGATCGGTGTCGTCGCAGCCATGAAGCGCGATTCGGCGATCGACTTCGTCGCGCGAACCTACGTCATTATCGGGCTTGCCGTGCCGAGCTTCTGGATCGCGACACTCGCGATCATTGTTGGCAGCGTTCAGTTCGGGTGGTCGCCCCAGCTCGTGTACGTCCCGCTCTGGGACGATCCAGTTCGGAACCTCAAGCAATTCCTCCCGCCGGCAATCATCCTGGGAGCGTTCGGGTCCGCGACCCTCATGCGCATGACGCGTACCACGGTGCTCGAGGTGCTCGGCCAGGACTACGTCAGGACGGCACGGGCCAAGGGCCTCACGGAGTCCCGTATCACCGTTAGGCACGTGCTGCGGAACTCAATGATCCCGGTGATCACCGTGATCGGTCTGCAAATCCCGTTCCTGCTTGGTGGCTCGGTCGTACTTGAGCAGATTTTCGCGCTACCGGGCATGGGTAAGTGGACACTGGATGTGATTAACCGGCGCGACTATCCAATGTTGCAGACTATTAATCTACTGTTTGCGCTTCTGATCGTGGGTACGAACCTGACGGTGGACATGCTCTACGCCATGTTCGATCCGCGGATCCGATATCGCTAGGGGCGACCGGAGAGTGCGATGAAAGGGACCGTTGGATGACGACCGAGATCGCCCAAGAGTCGGGTCGGACGATTCGGGTGCGCCAGCGCTCTGTGCGGTCGCGCGCCCTTCGTGCCGCGAGGCGGAGCCCACTCGGGACGATCGGCGTGGTGATTGTCGCCGTATTCCTGTTCGTCGGCACGTTCGCGGAACTCGTAGCCCCCTACGGATACAGCGAGACCAACTTGTTCGACTCACTCGAGAGCCCGAGTAGGACCTACTGGTTCGGTACCGACGACCTGGGCCGCGACGTCTTCAGCCGCGTCGTGTTTGGTGCCCGCATCTCGATCGTCGTTGGTGCCGCAGCTGTAGCGGCAGCCACGATCGGAGCCGTGACGCTGGGGCTGATCAGTGGGTACATCGGCGGGTGGGTTGACCTGGTCCTGCAACGTCTTGTGGACGCGTGGCTGGCCTTTCCACCGCTGGTCATCGTGCTGACGCTGGTGGCCATATTCCAGCCCGGAATCCCGACGCTCATCCTTGCGCTCGCACTCGGCGAGCTATTCCGATTCTCACGAGTGATTCGTGGATCTGTGCTACAGGTGAAGTCCGAGGCGTATATCGATGCCGCAATCCTGGTAGGAAACTCCGATTTCCGAGTCATGTGGCGGCACATCCTGCCCAATATTTTCCCCATCGTGCTGGTGATGGTCACCATCAGTCTCGGAGTGGTGATCCTGGTGGAAGCGACGCTGAGTTTCCTTGGCTACGGCATTCCACCGCCGTTCCCATCGTGGGGACAGATGCTGAGCGGAGCGGGGGCGCAGTACTTCTACCAGGCGCCGTGGATGGCGATTTTCCCCGGTCTCGCAATCAGTCTTGCAGTCTTCGGCTTCAGCATGGCTGGTGATGCGCTCCGTGACGTCCTCGACCCGCGGATGCGCGGAAGATAGCGGGGTGCCGATGTTCACGCTGCGCTCGATTATTGTCGAACACGGGCTCATGCTAATCGCGCTCGCCGCTGTCCTCGCGTCCTGCGGCGGAGCAGAGAGCGCTGGCGACTCTTCGCGGAGCGTGGACATCGACGCTCCTGTCGCATCCTCAGAAGTAACCATCGGAGGTCCACACGAAGGTATGTGTGACTGCGACGATACGTCGATCGGCGTACCTTCCATCATCCGTGACGGCGCATTCGAGGGCGATCTGGACATACCGGTCGGTCAGACGGTGACCTGGGTGAACGACGACGCGACCACACACGTCGTGTCCGCGGAAGATGGCTCGTTTACCTCGGACGAGCTCGCGCCTGACACCAGCCACTCGCGGAAGTTCGAAGCAGCCGGGGCGTGGGGCGTTTACTGCGAGCTGCACCCGGAAATGACGATGACCGTCACCGTGGGGTAACGGTCATCGCTACCAAACTGGTTTCGTCTAGACGAATGAGACGCCCTGCCATACGCGCCTGCCGTTCAGCATTACCATACGTCCGAAGATCGGCCCCTCGTCGAGGTGTGAACCGCTGACTAGGGCATTCTTACCTACCGCTTCTTCGACGATCTTCAGCCGTGATCGTGAGGACTCCTCGCGATCGACCTCGTAGGGTGGCGACCAGTCGACCTCAGTGAGCTGCAGGCAGAGGTGCGCCGCATCACCGATGAAGATTGCGGCCTCACCGTCCGATTGCACCATGAGGCTCACCGACCCCGGTGTGTGGCCCGGAGTGTGCAGAAGGGAGACGTTGTCCGTGATGTGGGCCTCCGCACCGACGAGGTCCATCAGACCCGCGTCGCGAATCGGCAGCAGCGTCTTCTTCACCGTCTCAGAGTCGGACCGCGGGTGATCCGGATGCGTGAAATGGTCCCAGTCCAATTGTTGGAACAGGTAGCGCGCATTGGGGAACGTCGGCACCGGCTGGCCATCCTCCCCGGGGCGCGTGTTCCATCCAAGGTGGTCGCCGTGCAGGTGGCTCGGCACTACGTAATCAATTTCCTCCGGGTCTACGTCGAGCTCCGCGAGCGAGTCCAGCAGGTGTCCGTCGCCGAAGCGCCACAGGCCCCATCCGCCGACGCCTGCCTCATGCAGGATCGTCTTGCCCTGGCTCTTCACAACGAAGCACAGCACTCGCGACCGGATGACCTTATCGGGACTCTCGCCGTTCAGGATCGGCGCGAACTCTTCTCGTGGGATCTCGTCGTTCTTCATGTCGCGAAGATGCGACAGCGGCGCCGCCTCCCAGTACCCGTCTCGCGCGACGGCAATCTCAACGTTGCCGATGATGATTCGCTGTGGATCGTTGACGGTCTCGGCCACGAAAACTTCCTCCAACACTCAGATGCTCCCGATGTACATACGTCATACCACCGGGAACCCGTGGTTCCCCTCGAGCACAACATGATTTGTTCGGATAGAAGGTATTTGCCCATGGCCGTCGTACCACTTGCAGTTCGCCTGCGAGCATATTCGTGACATGCCCCAGGCCGACATGGCCCAGCCTCCCGTGGAGTGACAAGCGAGAGTCCTCCGCGTCGTACACGGCCGGGGACGAATCTGGACTGCGTCGCTTGAGAAATGGGCGACCGGGTGAGCCAGCCCCAGAAGCGAAACGAGAGGTAGGCGAGGGATGAGTTCCCAAGCAGAGGCTCACCCCATCACTGGTAGACTCTTGCCCCGCCTGATGCTCTGCGACCGATGCTCGGTTGCGCACTGGAGCAGTTGGAACCTTGATCCAAAAGGAAGCAGAGGATCACTACAGCGTCGGTATGGTTCGGGATTGGTGGGGTGTACCTCCCCGCGTTTCGCCCGGCAGTGTTGCCTCGATGCCGGGAGCCAAGACATGTGCGAACTCACGCGTCTCGCCAGCGGAGCACAGCGTATGCGCTGCAGATGCCGATCATGAGCCAGGCGACGGTGATCAAGATTGCGGTGACCGCGCCGTACGGCGGATTCTCTACAACCAGGTGCGCGATCATCAGGTTCTCCATGGCGGAGACGGGGAGGAGACTGAGCACGTAGTCTTGCCACCACTTCGGCAGGAATTCATCTAGCAGCTGCGTTCCGAATGTGACGGCAAGCACCGTCGTAATCGCACCTGGTGTGCTGCGGAGGAGTGCGGCCACGCAGGCTCCGAGCACGGGGACGATCATCAGCATCGCTCCGACGCCCAGCACGGCACGCAGTGCACCGTCATCCGTCAACGAGGCGACCGGTGCGCCGTACGCACCGAACACCGCCTGGCCCACGAAGAACATTCCGAATGCCGTGACGAGACCAGCCACGAGTGTCACCACAGCCAGGATGCTCAGCTTGGCGAACAGCAGGCGGCCGCGACGCGGCGTTGCTGCGAGCGAGAGCCGGATTTGGCCGCTGGAGTACTGGGACGCCACCACGAGCACCCCGAGTACGGCGAAGATGATCTGGCTGAACAGATAGCCGAGCAGCGCGAAGGCAGCCGGCTGGAAGTCGGCCTGTTCACTGGCGCTCATACTGCCCCAGCGGCTCCCGAACGGCATGCCAATCAGTGGTGTGGCTGCCAGGGAGAGCCCGATCCCGAGTGCAAGCATGATGTAGGTCGAACGCAGCGAGGTGAGCTTGGTCCATTCTGAGGCGAGGGTGTCGATGAAGCGTACGGGCGGAAGCGGCACGCTGCGCCTATGGGTTGGAGTCGTAAGTGTCGTCATGATCGTGACCCTCCTGTCGTGAGCACGGCCGGAGCGACGGCATCCGCGTGGTACTCGACACTGTCGCGTGTGAGGTCCATGAACACCGCTTCCAGGCTCGCGACCTGTGGGGTGAGTTCGTGCAGCCGGATGCTGCCGCCGTACGCGATATCGCCGATCCTCGATGCATCGAGGCCTGCGACGCTGAGGCACCCGCCGGGGCTGGCGTCGACGCGGCCGCCGGCGCCTTGGAGGGGCATCCCGCGGCCATCTGCTTGCGCTGCGTCGCGTCGATCATGTCCTGTCTCCTCGGCTTGGCTGCCGGGGACCCTCCCCCCTCACTCGCGGCACGCCGGAAGTCAAGGCCCCGCAGCGCGAGCGAACGATGCATGCCCGGGAGTTGTTGAGTTGCTCGAGCGCCAGAGCGTCCATGCGATGCACGCCGACACACACGCACCGCATCCACTCACCTGATCACTCCAGAACACTCGCGTTGGGCAGCATTGGCGGACAGACGCCGCCCGGCTCGGTTGCGAGTTCAAAATGCCAGATCTCGTTGGCGTAGGTCTGGCAGAGGCCGTACCGCGCGCCATGCTGACTCAGCCAGCTGGTCGCATCGGTTGGACCAATGTCCACCGCTCCCCCCGAGATGTGACTCGAGGTCTCCGGAGTGGCCACAAACTCGCGGGCGACCTGCTCACTCCCGTAATGAGCGATCGCTTCGTCGAGCAGTTGCTGTTGATACGCCATGCTTCGCCAACCGCTGGTCACAACGAATCGCACGCCGTCCTCGCGTGCGTCACGCGCGGCCTGCTGCACGGCGGCAAGCAACTGCGGATCGAGGTTGGCGATGCCCGGAAGGTGTGTGTCAAACGGCGAGGTACCCTCCGGCAAGTCGCCCCCCTCAAGTCCAGTCGCGCTGTGATCGACCTCCGGAGGTTCGAGGTCAGACGAGCCCGCGTCCGGGGTCGTGGTGGTCCCTTCCACGCGAGGTGGTGGGGCCGTCATAGGGTTGTCCGCGGTCGCGTTGACGAGCAGGCCGAAGGCGACGAGCAAGCCGAGCACGACCACAACGATCCCGGCGCCGGTGAACAGTCCTCGTATGGTGGAGTGCATGCGTTCCCATCCTCGATTCCTCTGTGTGTGACGGTGAGCCGCTACAGCACAACAGGCAGGCGATGTGGGAAACGTTTCAGGAACTGCATACTCTTTCGATACAGATCGATTGCTAGGCTGGATTGATGCCCTGCGAAGGTCCGGGGTCCGTACGGAGGCCGTATGCGGGTTCTGGTTGTCGAAGATGAGGTCTACCTGGCTGAAGCCGTCCGCGATGGGCTGCGCCTGGAGGCGATCGCTGCTGACCTCGCGTTCGACGGATACGCGGCTCTGGAGTCGCTGGCTGCGAGCGATTACGACATCGTGGTCCTCGATCGGGACATTCCCGGCGTACACGGGGACGAGGTGTGCCAGGAGATCCTGCGCAAGGAGCTCGGCTGCCGCGTGCTCATGCTCACGGCCGCAGGTACGCTTGACCAGAAGGTCAGCGGGTTCGAGCTGGGCGCGGATGACTACCTCACGAAACCGTTCGATCTACGTGAGTTGGTCGTGCGGCTCCGGGCACTCTCGCGGCGCCCCGCCGACGCGGCTCCGACCACGCTGGAGTACGCCGGCATCCGCCTCGACCCATTCCGTCGCGAGGTCTACCGCTCGGGGCGCTATATCCGCCTGTCGCGGAAACAGTTCGCGGTCCTGGAGCTGCTCATGGCCGCGCGTGGCGGCGTGCTGAGTGCGGAGACGCTGTTGGAGCGCGCGTGGGACGAACACGCGGACCCCTTCAGCAACGCTGTCCGCATCACGATCTCAACACTCCGGAAGCGCCTCGGCGACCCGTGGGTGATCCACACCGTGCCCGGGGTCGGCTACCGCATTGGTGAGCCCCAGTAGTGCGGTCGCCGAAGCCGCGTTCGACCCCGCCGGAGGCGCTCACCTCCTGGCAGCCGCGCCTGACGGTGCGGCTGCGGATGACGCTCAGCTACACCGTGTTGCTCGTCTTCGCTGGCCTCGTGGCCCTGGCTGGTGTGTACCTGGTCCTTCGCTACAGCCAGAACACTTCCGGCACGATCCCGTGGTGGGAGGGGACGCTTGCGGACAACCGGGAGGGAGCGCTCATCCGCGTCTCGCTGATCACCCTGGTCAGTCTCGCGGTGATCGGGATCGTTGGAGGCTGGATTCTCGCGGGCCGCATGCTGCGCCCACTGCAGGCGATCACGGCCACCGCCCGGTTCGCCGCCGTCACCGGCTCGATGAACCATCGGGTCCGGCTACGGGGACGACGGGATGAGTTCACGGATCTCTCGGACACCTTCGACGCGATGCTGGACCGGCTCCAGGAGTCGTTTGACGAGCAGCAGCGTTTCGCGGCGAACGCTTCACATGAACTGCGAACTCCTCACGCGGTGATGAAGACGATGCTGGAGGTCGCGATGGCGGACCCGGATGGCCAGGACGTCCGGGAGCTCACACGGCGCCTCTATGAGATGAACGAGCGCGGCATCGACATCGTCGAGACGCTTCTGGCGCTGTCTGCGCTCAGCCACGGCACCGTCGAACGAGCTCACGTGGACCTCGATGCCGTCGTGGATGAGGTGCTCGACACGCTGCTCCTGGAGGCCGACGCCGCCGGCGTGGCGGTAGAATCGAATCTGGACGCGTGCGGTGTCTACGGAAATGCGTTGCTGCTGCATCAGCTCGTCGTGAACCTCGGCCAGAATGCGATCCGCCACAACCTGGACAGTGATGGCTCGGTCTGTATCAGTGTCCGAGGCGATCCGGGTGACGTCGACCGCGTGCTGCTGGAAGTGAGCAATACCGGTCCGGTGGTCTCCTCGAAGCAGGCGGAGACGTTTCTCGAGCCGTTCGTACGCGGGCGAGGTCGTCTCGCGGGCACGAGGGACCGGCCCGGCGGGCACGGTCTCGGCCTCACACTAGTCGCGAAGATTGTGGAGGTGCACGAGG
>JBJHDC010000018.1:0-11214 GCA_050486345.1 Dehalococcoidia bacterium
CTGACGGACACGAAGATGCGCCCCTCTCCCACGACCGGACGGAGACCCGGCTCGGGGAACGCGATGCCGTGGTCCTCCGCCAGCTCCTGCACGCCGTTCACGTGGAGCACGGGCACGCCACGCCGGGCGGCGGTGCGGATCACGTGCTGCACATCGCCCGTGGACCGCGGATAGACGACCGCCACGGGCTCCATCTCATAGATCGAAGCATCCGTGGAGTAGAGCAGCCGCGAGCCGCGGTCGACGAGCACATCCTCGCTGCCATGCGTCAGGCCGCTCGCGAGCTCGTCCGCGAGCGCCTCGAGGCTGGCGGCGCCTTCCTCCAGCATCTCGAGCGCGCGTCCCACCGAGGCGTGCGGCGGCGGCACCTCGCCACGGACCACGGGGCGGTGCGCGCTGGTCACGGGAAGTGATCCGGGTGTCGGTGCGATGGGGGCATCTGACGTCATGCGCGCCAGAGTATCAACAGAAGCCCTCATGCAGGAGTGATCCGAACCTGTGAATTGTGTTTCGAGGCTCTCGTTATTGACAGGCGGCAGCCATCTGGCTATGACGATGCGCAATTGGTGAGAAATTGATCGCTAGGAACGGTTCTTGTGATCAGGCCCACGAATCGGACGGCAGGCAAATGAGATCGACGCTTACCCATCAACCCCGGCTTCAGTTCATGGCATCCCTCTGGCGCATCCTCGCGGTGCTGGCGCTGGTTGCCGGCGCGATGGTGCTGTTGATGACCCCGCGAGTGGGGGACTCGGCGGTGGCTCTCGAGGTGTTCGACTCCCCCGGTGTCTTCAACTTCATCGTCCCGGCAGGTGTCACCTCCCTCACCGTTGAGGCCTGGGGCAGCGGCGGCGGTGGGGGCGGCGCTACATCGCTATTGTTTGCGGACACGACACTTCGAAGCTTCTCAGGAGCCGGCGGTGGCGGTGGCGCGTATGCACGCTCGACCGTTGCTGTGGTTCCCGGGCAGACCTACACCGTGACCGTAGCCGCCGGTGGCATGGGCGGTGGAGGCGGGTTCGACGTCGACGATGGTGCCAACGGTGCAGCGTCCTCGTTCAGCGGCCACGGCATCCTGGTGGATGCCGGTGGAGGCGCCGGTGGCGCTGGCGGTCTCGTCGGAGGGACGCCTCCGGGTGGCGCGGGCGGCTCTGTGTTTGGGAGCAACGGGGATACCGTCAGGGCCGGTGGCGATGGCGGCGCCGGCGGTGTATGGCCTAACTGGACCGGCGGCGGCGGCGGCGGTGGTTCCGCTGGTGCGAGTGCGGGCGGTTCGAAGGGCGGGGACGGTAACTGTACCGGCGTGCCAGCGTGTGACTCGGCCGTCGGTGGTGCCGGTGGCACTGGTGGCGGCGCAGCAGGTGGCGCGGGGGGCTCCTACCCCGACGGCGGACCGCTAGCCAACGCGATCGCGGGCTCTGGCCCCGGCGGTGGTGGCGGCGGAGGTGTGGCGTATGACCTCACCGGCAGTAGCGGCGCGAATGGCGCGCATGGCAAGATTCAGGTGACCTGGGGTTCGGACCCTGAGCCCCCGCCTGCAGGCCCCGGCTGCGCAGCGCCCAGCACGCCGCACGCGACGTTCAGCCCGGCGCTCGCGCCCAGCGGGATCATGATCACGATCTGGGGTGGCGGCTCCGTAACCCTGTTCCCACCGGCGATCTCTTACTGGGCGACGCACATGGGTGAGCTGGTGGGCTTTATCCCGGGTGCCCCGGCGTTTGTTAATTCGACATTCATCGGTGCGTTCACGGAGAACGTGCCACCGTGTACGGGGTTCATCGTTCGGCGGTAGTGCCTCCTGCCGAGGCTTATCCAGCACCCACGCAGAACGCCCGTCCGTGAACCGGACGGGCGTTCTCGTTGCACCACAGCACCGAGGGGGGACGGCGAAGGCTAGCTCCCTCCGCTGCTCCCGGCCGCGATCGCGGTTGCACCCGTGGGATCGGAGGCGTCCGCTGCCACGCGCATACTCTCGCGCTCCACGCGCAGGTCCGGCATCCAGCGCAGCCACGAGGGCAGGTACCAGTTGTGGTCGCCCAGCAGGCGCATCGTGGATGGCACCAGCACCATGCGCACGACTGATGCGTCGAGGAACACGGAGACCGCGAGGCCCAGTCCGATCTGCTGGAACATCGGCAACTCGCCCAGGGCGAACCCACCGAAGACCACCACCATGATCGCCGCGGCGCCGGTGATGATGTTCGCGGTGCGGCGCAGGCCGTGGGCGACCGCTTCCGAGTTGTTCCCGGTCTCGTCGTAGCGCTCACGGATCCGGCTGAGCAGGAAGATGTGGTAGTCCATCGACAGCCCGAACAGGATCGTGAACATGAACAGCGGCAGCCAGGCCTCGATGTGATCGACCTGCGTGAAGCCGAACAGGTCAGCGCCCCAGCCCCACTGGAAGACCATCACTACCACCCCATAGGCCGCACCCACGGAGAGCAGGTTCATGATGATCGACATCACCGGGATCACCAGGGAGCGGAAGATCACGGTGAGCAGCACGAACGAGAATCCGAGCACGAACGCGAAGACGAGCGGTGTGTACGTCCCCACGAGGTCGAAGAAGTCGGAGTTCCCGGCCGTGGGACCGCCCACATACACATCCGCTGCCACCCCGTTGAACGCCTGCGGCACCAGGTCGGTGCGGATGAACTTCATCGCCTCGATGGCGATGTCACTGCTGTTGTCGCCGGGCACGGCCACGCCAAACGTCGCGAGGTCGACCCGCAAAACCTGCACCTCGTCCACGAGGTTGTAGCGGCTGTCCCCCGCCAGGGCGGTGCGGAGGTCAGCGATGGCGGTCTGGATCGACGCGGCGTGCACGTCCTCGGCCTGGATGACGATATCGGTTGGTTGGATGCGGCCTGCGGAGAACTCCTGGTCGAGGATATCGAAGGCCTGGCGCGCCTCGAACCGCTCGGGGAGCGAGCTCGCGCCTGACGCGCCGAGGCTGATGTCGAGGTAGGGGATGGCAAGGAGGACGAGGAAGGCGGTTGAGCCGAAGGCCATCGCCTTCGGGTAGCGCATCACGATCCGCACGGCGGCCGCCCAGTAGCCTCGTTCGTCCGTGCCGACGCCGTTTCCGCGGAAGAACGGGATGGAGAGGCGGTTGATGCGGTCGCCCAGCAGGCGCACCACTGCCGGCAGCAGCGTGACGGACTGGATGATCGTGACCAGCACCACGGCGCTTGCGCCGATGGCGAAGGACTGGAAGATGCTGGTGGGCACCACGAACATCCCCATCAGCGCGATTACGACGGTCACGCCCGAGAAAATCACCGCTCTCGCGGCGGTGTCTCCCGCCACGCCGATGGCGAGCATCTGCTCCTGGCCGGTGCGGCGCTGTTCCCGGTAGCGAGCAAGCACGAACAGCGCGTAGTCGATGCCGACCGCCAGTCCGATCATGATCATCACGTTGGTGACGAAAAACGACATCTCGAAGACCTGCGAGATGATGGCGATGAGCCCGAACGTGATCCCGATCGCCAGGAGCGCGAACGAGAGCGGCAGGAGGGCAGCGACCACGGCCCCAAAGACGATGATGAGGATGATCAGCGCGAACGGGATCGCGCGGATCTCCGCTTGCAGGTCGGACTCGGCCGCGTGAATGAATGCCTCGTTGATGCTTGCGAAGCCGCCGGTGATGACGGTGAATCCATCAGTGCCGTTGAAGTCGTGGAGCATCGCTTCCAGCGTCGCGACGTTGGCTGTGGCCTCGTCCAGGTCGCCGATGAGGAGCGCCGGCATGATCGTCGTGTCCCGGGCGCCTGAAACCAGCGGGGACGCGGGGTCCGGCATCTCGAAGTAGGAGAACGTCATCATCGGATCAATCACGCCCTCCAACGAGCGAATCGAGGTGATGACTTCCGTTGCGAAGGCCTGGAACTGCGGGTCATCCACCGTGTACCGGTCGGACTGGACGATCACCTGTTCGAAGAACGGCTCGCCGCCGCGCGCATCCTGCAGGAGCTCGCGGGCGACCTGGGACTCAGGTGCGTTGCTAAACGAGATGTCGGTGGTGAGCCGGCTCCCGGTGACGACGGAGATCGCTGTGATCGCGACCAGCGCCGCGAGCCACGCGCCGATGACCAGCCACGGGTGCCGCGCACTGGCCATCGAGAGGCGGCCCGTCAATCCGAGACGCTGCGCCTGATACAGATCTGCTTCGGTTTGCATCGTGTTGACTCCTGGGACCCGCGGTGGCGGGTGCGCATGTTTGGTGCTGCTCAGTCGTGTGTGGAGGGTGGTGGGGGCTCTCCGCCGGCTGCCATCGATCTACTGGCTCGTATCCCCCTCTTCGGTCGCAGGCTGGCTAGTGTCTGATTCGATGCGCGCGAGGAGCTCGGCGGGGTCCACCAGGAAGAGGCTGGAGAAGAGGCGCACCATCGTGGCCCACACTTCCGCGGTCCGCAGGTCATCGCCCATCGGAACCTGGAGGGCGCTGATACCAGCCGTGAACGCATGCACGGTCTGCGCGAGCACGACCGGATCGATGGAGTGATCGATCTCGCCCGCTTCCTGCGCGGCGCGGAACCGCTGCGTCAGGCGGTCCAGGGCCTCGCTCAGCGTGTGAGCGATCGAGGCCTGTACGGTCTCATCGCGTGTGCCGGCGAGGAACGACTCGAGCCGCAGGATGCACTGCTGACGATGATCGTGCGAGGCAATCTCACGGCCCACGCGATCGCCGGTTTGCAGGAGCGCGAGCAGGGGCGACACAGACTCGCTCGGGTTCACAAAGAGTGCGAGGTCTTCGTCGCAACACCACTCCGTGACTGCCGCGATCAGGTCGGCCTTGTTGTCGAAGTAGCGGTAGATGCTGCCGGCAGCCACGTCTGCCTCGGCGGCGATGTCCTGGATCGTGGCGGCGTCATAGCCCTTACGTACGAACACATCCTTAGCCGCTCCGAGGATCTCCTCGCGGCGCTCCTCCAGGTAGCGGTCGCTGACCTTCGCCATCAGACCTCCAGGCGCGTTGCAACGTCACTTGTGACGGAAAGCGCGTACTGAACGGACGTTCATTCTGATGAATGATGGTTCATTCAGATATCAGTGTCAAGAATCAGCCCGAACACTCTCCCGTCTCCGGATACTCCGAAGCGGCGTCCTCGCCCGTTGTCCATAGAGACACCGCTAGCGGTGAATGTGTGACAGGCCTGCGCGTGTCCAGGTGACCGTCGTAGTACCAATCTGCCATCGGTACTGGACGATTCGTGTCCTAATCAGCGGTGGACGATGCAAATTCCGCGTGCCGTCGTTACCCCGCCGCCTCCGCGTCAGGGTCGAGGTAGGGGAGCAGCGCGTCCAACAGGTCCGTCTCCGACTCGAGCACGCGTCCGAGGCCTGACAGCAGCCCCATGACACGGGCAATGAGGATGACGTCGCCGGGGACATCGATGAGCGGGTTCGCGCGCAGCACCTTGCCCAGGCGGGCGTTGATGTCTGCCATCATTGCCTGGTCGGCGTAAGGCTTGCCCGAGCGGAGCACGTCTCCAAGGAAGGCCTCACCGAGGGCCGTATAGGTTTCCTCATCGTGCGTGCGCGTGCGGAAGCCCATATCGTTCATCGTCTGCGTCACGGCTTCCGGCTGCTGCCCGACGATGGCACTGGTGAGCACGATGAGCTGGTTGCGGAAGTCATTGCTGATCCGCTTGGTCAGGCCGAAATCAACGAGGCCGATGCGCGCCGGCGCCCCATCCTCCCCGGGGATGACGAAGAGGTTCCCCGGGTGGGGGTCCGCGTGGAACATCCCCCGCTCCAGGATCATCGTGTTGAACAGGTCGATCAGCGTGTCCGCCACCTGCGCCGTGTTTACACCGGCTTCGTGCAGCGCGGGGATGTTGTTGATCTTGATGCCGTCGATGAAGTCCATGGTGAGCACGCGCCGCGACGTGTGCGTCCAGTGGATCGCGGGCACCACCACGTCATCGCGGTCCTCGAGGAGCGCAGCGAGAGCCTCCGCGGCGCGGCCCTCGTGGATGAAGTTCACTTCCTCCGGCGCATTGCGCTGCATCTCCTGCGCAACGGGGCGGAAGTCGATGACCGTCTCCAACTTCGCCCAGATGCGTGTGAGGAGGTCGATGACCTCCAGGTCCCAGTGCACGATGCGCTCGATGCCGGGGTACTGGACCTTCACCGCGACGACGGTGCCATCGTGCATGCGCGCTCGATACACCTGTGCGAGCGAGGCAGCTGCGATCGGGTTCGCATCGAACTCCGCATAGAGCTCCTCGATCGGGGCAGCCAGCTCATCCTCGATGATCGGGCGCATCTCTGACCACGGGCGGGGTGGGACCTGGTCGTGGACCAGGGAGAGCGTGCGCACGTACTCGTCCATGAGGATGTCCGCGCGGCTGCCCAGGAACTGGCAGGTCTTGATGATCAGCCCCTGCTGGCGAATGGCGCGTTGCACCACCGCCTCGGCGGCGCGCTGATGAAAGCGGTGGGTCGCGGCCTCCATCGCTTCGATGCCGAAGATGCGGCGCTTGATGCGCAGCCAGCGCCACTGGAGCCAGATCCAAATGACCGTCGCCGCCAGCGGTACCAGGCGGCGGAAGCGGCCGTACGGCGGTCGGATGGGCATCGAGCGCAGCTGCCGCTCCGGGATGAACGCCGGGGGCACCTCCATGGGTGCGTTCTCATCAACGGAGGCTTCCACCGCAGCTTCAGGCGGGGTCGGGTCGTGTGCCGGTGCGGTCATCGTGCCCTTCGTTCGTGCATTACTTCACATACCACGATACCACCCGGCCACCGAGGTACCACCGCACCCCTCGACCCTGATTCCCCCGGCCTTCACCTACAATCACGTGCCATGCAGGAGGTGCCCATGTATCCCATCGTGCTTGCTCCCACCACGCTGATGGAGGCGCCCCCGCTCGAGTACATCGACATCGCGATCGAGGCGGGCTACGACGGCATCGGGCTGCGTCTCTACCCATCGCCAGGGATGCCGTTCTTCCCCGTCGTCGGCGATCAGGCGCTGATGGCGCAGGTGAAGCAGCGCATCGCTGATGCCGGCCTCGAGGTGTACGACATCCTCACTTGCTATCTGCAGCCGGAGATGGACCTGGATGCGATGAAGCGCGCACACGAGTTCGGCGCGGAGTTGGGGGCGCGCTATGCCCTCGTCATCGGCGATGACCCGGAGTGGGACCGGATGGTGCAGCACTTCGGTGCGCTCTGTGACAACGCGGCCGAGTTCGGCATCACCTGTGCCCTGGAAGCGCCGGTCAACCGTCGCGCGCTCACCTCGCTGGAGGCCAACCTGCGCCTCATCGAGGCAGCCGGTCGGAGCGACGTGGCGATCAACATCGACCCAGCGCAGTTCATCCGCTCCGGCGGCACGCCCGAGGACCTGCGTGCCGTGGACCCGAGCCTGCTGCCCTACATGCAGATCAACGACACCACCAGCCTCACCCCCGGAGATCCGCTCTGCACGCCCGGTGACGGCGTTGTGCCGCTGGCGGAGATCCTCGATGTGATGCCCGCAGGCCTCCCGCTGAGCCTGGAGTATCACCACCGAGACGATCGCTTCACGCAGCGCGAATGGGCGCAACATGCGCTCGAGGGAACGCGGCGGTTCATCGACGCGTATCAGAAGGGCAGGGGCGCATGACGCGACCGTTTCGGTTTGGCGTGCAGCACACCAACGGGTCGCTGACCGAGTGGCAGGACTTCGCGCGGCGCGCCGAGGACCTCGGCTTCTCTACGCTCGTCGTACAGGACCACTTCGGCCCGCAGCTCGCGCCGCTGCCGTCGCTGATGGCGGCTGCGGCGGTGACCTCACGGATTCGCCTCGGCACCTTGCTGCTCGACAACGACTTTCGCCACCCCGCGGCGATGGTGAAGGAGGCTGCCTCGGTCGATGTGCTCAGCGAAGGGCGGCTAGAGCTCGGCCTTGGGGCAGGATGGCTGCTCGCCGACTACGAACAGACCGGCATCCCGTTCGAGGAGCCTCGCATCCGCTTCGCGCGGCTGCGCGAGACGGTACAGATCGTGAAGACGTTCTTCGCCGGCGAGCCGGTCACGTTCCACGGCGAGCACTACCGCATCGAGGGCCTCGATGCGTCACCACGCCCGGCCCAGCGGCCGGGGCCGCCGCTGCTCATCGGTGGCCGCCGCAAAGGGATGCTCTCGTTCGCCGCCCGCGAGGCAGACATCGTAAGCATCTCCATGCTCGATCCCCGCGGCGAGGACGATCCGCCCCCGCCGACCTTCGCCGAGAAGGTGGAGTGGGTGCGCGGCGCGGCTGGGGATCGCTTCGATGCGATCGAGATCCACGCGAACGCTTCCAATGCGGAGATCACCGACGATCGCCGCGGTGCGCTGGAGCGGCTGTCGCAGCGATTCAAGATGCCCGATGAGCAACTGCTTCAGCAGCCGGCAAACCTCGTGGGCAGTGTGGACGCGGTTGTCGAGCAGCTGCAGGAACTGCGCGAGCACTCGCACGTCTCGTACATCGTGGTACAGCATCGCGTGATGGAATCCTTCGCGCCCGTGGTGGCACGGCTCGAGGGGCGCTGAGCAAGGCACCGAGCAGGGCACCGAGCAGGGCACGACCCGGCTGCTCGGGGTACGCTGGACGTATGACTACCGGCGTGCTCTTCAACCCCTTCGTTCCCTCCTTTCGCAACAACCCGTACCTCCAGCTGCGCCGCCTACGCGAGGGCGATCCGGTGCATCGCAGCATGGCGCTGCAGGCGTGGGTGCTGACGCGCTACGAGGACTGCCTGCAGGTCGCGCGCGACCACGAACGGTTCTCCTCGGACGTGCGCAACGCCTACGGTGAGCTGGCAAGCGCACTTCAGCAGCAGCGCGCCGCCTCGCCGCTGGGTGATGTGATGACGGTGCTGGGTGCGGATCCGCCGGTGCACACGCGCCTGCGTTCCATCGTCAATCGCGCCTTCACGCCACGTCGGGTTGAGGAACTGCGCCCGCGCATCGAGGAGATCGCTGCGGAGCTCCTCAATGCTGCGCCGTCCGAGGGCGACTGGGACCTGATGACCGGGCTCGCGCAGCCCCTGCCGGTGATCGTGATCGCGGAGATGCTGGGAGTGCCGGCATCCGATCGCGAGCAGTTCAAGCACTGGTCCAACGCGCTGGCCGCCACCACCAGCGTGATCCAGGACGCGCGCACTGTAGAGGATGCCCGCCAGGCGACTACCGAGCTCATTGACTACCTCGGGCGCTTCGTGGCAGAGCGGGAGCGTGAGCCCCGCGAGGACCTGATCTCAACGCTGGTACAGGCCGGGGCGGACGGCGAACGCCTCTCGCGCGAGGAGTTACTCGCCTTCGCCATCCTCCTGCTGGTCGCGGGCAACGAGACGACCACGAACCTCATCGGCAACGGCATGGCCGCGCTCCTCGCACACCCGGAGGCGCTCGAGCGACTGCGTGGGGAGCCGGATCTGCTCGCGCCGGCGATCGAGGAGATGCTGCGCTACGACTCGCCGGTCCAGGGCCTCGTGCGCTTCGCGATGAGTGACACGGAGCTGGGCGGGCAGGCGATCAGCAAGGGTGATGTGGTGCTTTGCATGCTGGGGGCCGCGAATCGTGATCCTGCGCAGTTCCCCGAATCAGAAGCCTTCGACATCACACGGGAGCCGAACCGACACCTGTCGTTCGGGCAGGGTGTGCATTACTGCGTGGGCGCACCGCTCGCGCGAGCAGAGGCGGAGATCGCCTTCCAGGCGATGCGGAAGCGCTGGTCATCGTTCGAACGTGCCGAGGACGGCCTGACGTGGGGCGGGACCCTCTTGCTCCGCGGACCGGAGATGCTCAGGATGACGGTGGGCTGAGCAGCGGGGCCGGTGGAGGCCTCGATTGGCCCGTCTGCGCACGAGGAGACCCCGGTGACCTACGACCCTGACAATGTCTTCGCTCGCGTTCTGCGCGACGAAATCCCCAGCGAGCGGCTCTACGAGGACGACGAGTTCATCGTGATCCGCGACATCAGCCCGCAGGCGCCCACGCACCTGCTGGTGATCCCCCGTGGCGAAGCGCCCGTCGCGCCTGCTGCAATCGAGGAAGCCGATGCGGAGTGGCTCGGTCGCATGATCGTGGTGGCTACGCAAGTCGCCGCCGCGCAAGGCCTCAGCGAGTCGGGCTACCGGCTGGTGATGAACAGCGGTGAGCAGGGCGGACAGACGGTGCCGCACCTTCACCTGCACATCCTGGGTGGTCGCCAGATGCGCGGGTTCGGGTAGCGGTCCCCGTCACTCGAGGTTGATCGTCCAAGGTGGCCTCGTGCCAGCTCGTGCGGTGGAGACGGGGACCAGCGCCAGCGACACCTCATTCCCTTCTGCAATAGGACATGAATCGCCCGGTAGCGCGGTGAAGATGGATTCGAGGGGGAGTAACACGCCCACTCGAATCAAGCACCGGCACTAGGAGTGAATTCATGTCTGTCAACGTTACGCCCCATCTGAACTTCCGAGGTGATGCTCGGGAGGCACTGGGGTTCTACCAGTCTGTCTTTGGTGGAGAAGTGTCCATCGTCAGCTATGCCGACATGGGCAGTTCTGATCCAGACACCGCCGACCACGTCGTGTGGGGACAGGTCGCATGCGAGACCGGCTTCCACGTGATGGCGTACGACGTGTACCCGAATCTGCCATGGGATCAGGGGCAGCACGCGTACTACGTCTCCGTCCGCGGCACCGGCTCTGACGAGCTGCAAGGCTACTGGGACAAGCTTGCTGACGGCGCGACCGTCATCCAACCGATTGGCCCGTCGCAGTGGGCGCCCTTGTACGGGCAGCTCACGGATCGGTTTGGCATCACCTGGGTGCTCGATGTCGCCGCGGAACACCCGGGAGCCTGATTCAGATTGCCTGACACGTGGCGCAACTCGCTCGCCCTCCGAGGGCGAACCGAAGGTCCGCGCCTCTGTTGGTGAGGGCAATTGGGGTAGTCGACTACCCCAATTGGCCCCAGTGCGCCGCTCGTTCGATGGTGAAGCGCAGCAGCGCACCCTCCAGCGGCATCTCCCGGTACTGTGGGTACTTCTCGCGCAGCACCGCTAACGCGCGCGCCCGCTCCTCGAGATCCTCGACCACGTCCATGCGCCCGCGCAGTTGCACCCACCCGAGCGTGGACCAGTCCTCCGCGTAGACATCGAAGAGCAGTGTGACGGCGGGGTCGGCCTCAACGTTCTGCAGTCGGCGCAGACGCTGTGTGGTCTTCGGCTTTTCATCGATCACGCTGTAGCAATAC
>JBJHDC010000018.1:11224-22640 GCA_050486345.1 Dehalococcoidia bacterium
ATCGGGACGAGGTGCGGCGCGCCCCTCGCATCATTGGTGGCCAGGCGCGCCACGCGCTGGCGTTCGATGAACGCGAGTACGGGGGGATCGAGGTCCACGGCAGGCTCCTCTGAGAGATTCGCCATACTACGGCAGTGATACGGGGTGGTAGAGTGCGGCTGCAACCGTTTGCACCGCCGCGCGGAGCCGGCTCCGTTGCTGCGAGACACGGGAATACGCTGAGCACGAGGTGGTACCGGCATGGCAACCGAACAGATCACGGACGCAGCGGCAGCACGATCCTACGCGATGCTCGAAGAGCGGATCCTGGACCGTGACCAGGTGGGAGCAACGGAGATCGTCTACGACCTCCTCCGCGCCGACCGACCCACCGCCGAGATCCTGGGCGAGACAGTGCGTATCCACGCGCCGCTCACCCATGTGCCGTACCACCAGCGCATCGACAACGGCATCCTGCGCTTCGTGAACAACGACCACTGTTTGCTCAGTGCGCGCACGAGCCTCCGTCTGCCTCGATTGGTGCACCCGGAGCTGGAGCATCTGCCGCTGGCGCAGACCGTCTGGTACGTGCCCACGGGGCTTGATATCTGGAACCAGCTCCGAGGCCGCGCACCCGGCCACTACGGTCGCCGCGGCGAGCGCATCGACACGAACCAGCCGCCCCCACGCCCCGAGCTGTTCTGGGAGGACAACCGCGAGCCGATCTACCTCGAAGGGACGTTCGAGGAGCAGCTGAACGAATGGCTCACGCTGGTGCAGTACCAGCAGGTGGAGACCTCCTACCGCGTCTTCCTCGGTCTCTTCGAGCAGGTGGAGATGCGGCCTCGGCTGTTCGCGGAGCTGATGTTCGCCGGGCTCATCGATGTGCAGGACCGGATGCTCTACAACCGGTCATACACCACCGGCCACAAGGCGTACCGCGCTCGGGCCACCATCGAGCTTGGCAACGCGCTGGGCTGGGAGAACGCCGGGTCGGTGCTCTTCGCCGGGGTGGCCGACATGGGTGTCGGGCCGCACTACTACTCCGCCTACGAGATGGCGGGGCAGGTCTTCATGACCCAGCTCGAGAACGAGCGGCTCATCTCCTCGCTTGGCCCGACTCCGATCACGAACCGTGACGACGAGCTCTTTGCGCAAGACGGTGAGCTGACCCCCGCCGAATCAACAGCCCTCGTCTGGGCGCTCACCCGCGCACCGGAGCCGGGCTACATCGAACAGATCACGGCGCTACTACTGGCGGGCCGGGGACCTCGACAGATCCTGCAGACGATGCAGATTGCCGCCGCCCAGAACGTGCTGGAGATTGCTCACCCGGAGAACTTCTCCATGGCGCACCACTGTGCCGAGTACATGAACACGCTGCGATGGTTCTACGACAACTTCGAGCACCCGCATCGCACCAAGCTGCTCTACGTCGCCGGCTCCTTCATCAACCAGGCGGCGCACTGGGGCGTCAACACGCCGGGCAACGGCCGTCCGATGCTACGTGCGCCGCGCGACTCGGAGTCGCTCTCGCGTGACGAGCTCCTGTCCCGCATCGATGAGGCGCAGGTGGCGCTCGATCCGCCGCAGTCGGTGGCGTGGACGAAGGCCTACCTGGACGCGGGCTACGATCGCGCGCCGCTCGTCCAGGTGCTGGCGACCGCTGCCACGAAGCTGGGGAACGACCCGCACAACCAGGAGATCGGTCTCTGCCTCGTCGAGGATTACCTGCGCTCCTCTTCGCCTCAGCGAGACATGTTGCTGCTGGCCTGTGCACACCACACGGCGGGACACCGCAAGTACGGCGACCCGTTGGAGACGTACCGACGCTTCAGTGACGCGTTCGGTGTGGAGGCGACCCAGTGGACGCAGGGCGAGGGTGACCCAATCGAGGCGGTCCTCGATGACCTGGAGCCAGTCTGGGAGCCTGCTGCTGGGTAGCCTTTGAGGTACCCGCGAAGGAGGTGCGAGATGAGCATGATCATCGGCACCGAGAGTGGAGTCATTCGCATACGGACGGACGGCTCGGTTGAGCCGTTGGGCCTCGAGGGCCGCGTCATCAACCACGTCGCCGCGCACGGCACCGCAGTGCTGGCAGCCGTTGCAGGCGACGGCCTGTACCGGCTCCACGATGGCATCGAGGAGCGCCTGTGGGCCGGTGACGCGCGGAGTTGCGCGGTGAGCCCGGACGGCGTTCTCTACGTAGGCATCGAGCCGGCGATGATCCTCCGCAGCCGCGACGACGGTGCGACGTGGGAGCGTCTCGCTGCCATCGATGACCTCCCCACGCGCGATGAATGGTCCTTCCCTCCGCCACCGCACGAGGCGCATGTGCTCTCCATAGACTTCCTCCCCGGCAAGCCGGATCACGTCGTCGCGGGCATCGAGGTTGGCGGCGCGATCCGCTCCGAGGATGGCGGGGACACGTGGGAGGAGCGGAACGAAGGCCTCTACGTGGACGTGCACTCCCTTCGCCCTGACTCGACGCCGGACCGGCTGTACGCGGTCACGGGTAGTGGGTTCTATGCGACCGAGGACGGTGGGCGGCGCTGGGAGAAGCGCATGGGCGGCATTCGCCACGGCTACACCATCGGCCTCGCGGTGCACCCGCAGGTCACCGGTGACGTCTTCGTTGCGGCGGGCGACCGACCGCCTGGCGTGAACGCCCGCCTCTACCGATCAGCTGACGGAGGACAGACGTGGACCGAGCTGCCGGAGCCGCCCGCCGGCGTCCGTGGCCGCTCGCCTGTGCCGTTCTTCGCGGGTGGCGCTCCGCATATCGGCGCCGAGGATGGCGGCGTGTGGCGCCTCGAGGGGAACGCCTGGACCGAGGTGGCGCGTCTGGCCGCCGCGGTCACGTGTGCGTTTGCGGATGGGGTTCCGTCTTCCGTCATGCACTGAGCGGGGGATGCGCCGGCTTCGGTTCGCCGCTCTGCAGACCCGCACATCGATAGTCTGTGTCCCCGACTGGTGTATTCTCCTTCCGGATTGGCAAGGTTTGTACAGCGCGCGGGGTGCGGCATGGCCATCCGAGATGACGACGACCTGCGGTACGTGCCGCTAACCTCGGCCGCCCCGCCACCAGAATCGAGCGCCCAGGATCCCACCGGTGATCTCCCGGGCGCAGTTCCCAGCGACGAGTGGGCGCCCGCGTCAGACCTCGAGTTCGACATGACTCCCCACGCCGCGCGCGGGGAGCCATGCGCGCTCTGCGGCGTCGCGACTTCGCCGCCGGAGACAGTGTGTCAAAGCTGTGGCGCGATGCTGACCTGGCCGGTGTACCGCGCCTCGGAGGTTATGGCCGACGACGAGATCGCGGAGCCGATGGAGGAGTGGCCGCCGGATGCGATCGCACTCGGTAGTGACGTACCGGTTGAGCCCCAGACTGACCCGCATGCCAGCACCGATATCTCGGCACCCTCTCCAGCTGATCTGGCATCCGCACCCACCATCCGGCGCAGGTCCAGGGCTGGTGGCTATCACTGGCTGGACGCAATCGCGGTGCTCGGATCGGTGATGATCATCGCCGGCTCAACCATGGTCTGGGACCGTGCCGAGTTCATCACCGTGCGCGGGACCGACGGGGATGGGGCGATCACGCTCGCAGGGGGCATCATCATTGCGGTGCTGGTCCTCCTGCGCGCGCAGGTCGGGCGCTTCATCGGTCTCGTGGTCGCGTTCCTGGTCCTCGCGGATGTCGCCTACGTCGGTGTGAGTCTGGATCGCGCCGGCGGTGACGGGCTCTTTGGTCTGCGCGTGGGTGAGGGCATCTACCTCGTCGGTGTGGGGGCAGCACTTGCCGCCATCGCGATCATCATCCGTATGAGCATGCATCGATCCAGCTGACCGTCGTACCCGGAGGGAGTGCGAGCATCTGGGCCGGTCGGCTTGATACGATGACCTCGATTCCGCGCGGAGGCGACCTGGGGCCTGTAGCTCAGCGGCCTAGAGCAGTCGGCTCATAACCGATCGGTCCCGGGTTCGAATCCCGGCGGGCCCACCATCGCACGCGCGACGCCCGAGGAATGCCCGGGCAGTGTCCGAGGAGTGATCGTGCGCGACCGCATCCGTCTCGCCTGCGCGGCACACCGCGCCCTGGAGCAGCCTCTCGAGGGGCGCACCGCCGCGGGCGTGATGCTGCTGCTGCGGGAGATCGAGGGGGTGGACCACCTCGTCTTTCAGCAGCGCACCCAGGGTGTCCGGCACCACAAGGGCGAGATCAGCCTGCCGGGCGGGCGCCGCGATCCTGGTGACCCCACGCTCCTGCATACCGCGCTCCGAGAGACGCACGAAGAGGTCGGCGTGCCGGCGCATGCCATCGATGTGCTTGGCCAGCTGGATGACACTGTCACGCAGACCTCCAACTACCTCGTGCGCCCGTTCGCCGGGGTCGTGGCTGCTGATGCCGACGTCTTCGTCGCTGCACCGCGCGAGGTGCGCGAGCTGCTGCACGTGCCGCTGGAGCACCTGCTGGAGCCGTCCACCCTCGGCTGGCTCGCCATCGAGGATGGCGGCGAGCCGGTGCTCACCCCGGCCTACTGGTGCGGTGAACACGCGATCTGGGGCGCGACCGCGCGCATCCTCGGTAGTTTCTTCACGATGCTAGGCGCGGAGCCGCTGCCTGCGGCCGTGCCAGTGGAGGTGGCGAAGTGACGGTGTTCCTCGTACGTCACGGTGAGTCGGAGGGCAACGCGCGGCGCATCATCCAGGGCACGCTGAATACAGCACTCACGGACCTCGGACGGCGGCAGGCGGTCGCTGTGGCGGCGCGGCTGGCTCAGGAGCCGGTGGCGGCCATCTACGGCACGCCGTTGCAGCGCGCGGCCGACACCGCGCGTGCCATCGCGGTTCCCCACGCAACTGCGGTCATCGAGGTACCGGAGCTGGGCGAACGCGTCTTCGGCGAGGCTCAGGGACTGACGTGGGAAGAGGCCTCCGCGCGCTGGTCGCCGATCCACGGCCACGACTGGTGGGGCGGCATCCCCGGCGTCGAGCCGCTCCCCGACTTCCGCGCCCGCGCCGTCCGAGGCCTCAACGAGCTGCTCGATCGTCACGAGGAGGAGATCGCCATCGCGGTCACACACGGCGGCACCATCGGCCAGCTCGTCGCGCACGCCCTCGGCATGGGCGAGGAAGACTGGCCCCGCATCGCCATCGGCAACACCTCGGTGACGATGATCGAGCGCCAGCGCGGCATGCCCGTGATCACGCTGCTCAACGACCTCTGCCACCTGCGCGAGATTGAGCAAACCGCGCCGCCGGCGGCGTAGGCCGGCCCTTCCGTTCGTCCTGAGCTTGTCGAAGGACGTGCACCACAGCTGGGAGCACGAGTTGGTTCCGTGCGCTGGTGTGGCGTTGGTGTGGGGATGGGCGCAAGGCCTTGCGCCCTACACGTGGTTTGTTCGTCCTGACCCCCCCGAGGGCGCGCTATTCCTCCTCCGGCTCCGCCCGCCGCCGCGTCTCCACGTCACGCGCGCGCTGGAGTGCGTTTGTCACCAGCCCGCCCTGCCGGCGATGCGCCACGGACGTGTAGATCTGCGTTGTGTCCGCGGAGGAGTGACCGAGCAGGTGCTGCACCACGCGCAGGTCCGCTTCGTGCTCGATCATGTGGGTGGCGAAGGTGTGGCGGAGCAGGTGGGGGTGCACGCGCTGGTTGAGCCCCGCCTGCGTGCCGGAGCGGCGCACGATGTTCTGCAGGGAGCGCGCGCTCAGCCGTCCGCCGCTGCGATTCACGAATAGCGCCGCCTGCGCCCCACGCACGAGGTGGGGGCGGCCGTCATCGAGGTAGCGACGGAGGGCCTCCGCGGCCGGGTCGCCGAAGAGACAGATACGTGTCTTGTCGCCCTTTCCCGTCACGCGCACCTGCTGGTTCGCGAAGTCGAGGTCGCGAGCATCGAGGTCCGCGACCTCGCTCACTCGCAGGCCGGCGCTCCAGAGCAGTTCGAGGATGGCGCGGTCGCGGAGCCCCTGCGGCGTGTTCTCGTCCGGCGCGGCGACGAGCTGTTTCGCCTCGTCTTCCGAGAGGAAGTGTGGCAGCCGTTTCGTTGCGCGGGGGAAGCGCAGCCGCAGCATGGAGTCGCCCGGCTGGTTCTTCAGCTGCAGCCCGCCCGCATCCAGCCACGCGTAGAACGCACGCACGGTAGTCGCGCGCCTCTTGATCGAGGACTCCGCGACCCTCCGCGCCTGCAGCGACGCGAGGTAGGAGCGGCCATCGCTGCGGCCGGCCTCGTCGTACGGCGTCTCACGCGCGGCGAGGAAGCGCAGGAAGTCCTCGAGGTCCGTGCGGTAGTTGCGGATCGTGTGATCGGAGCGGCGGCGTACATCGTGCAGATGCGCCAGGTAGCGCTCCAGCGCCACCTGCGCCTTGGGCGCAATCGGCTTCGCGTCGGGCTCGTATCGCTCGCGAGAGCGGCGAGGTGCCACAGTCACTCCCCGGATTCCCCGCCCGAGGACAGCGCTCGATTACATAAGCGCTCAGATCATGCTAGCGGAGGCATCGTCGTCGCGCCAATGAGGACAAGCACCGCGCCAGCCTTGAGGTTTGGTAAGGTTCCGCGAAACGCATGGCGTGGTTGAGCAGGAGGCGATGATGGTACGTGCGATTCTCGACGGAGGCATCCGGGACGCGAGCGTGGTGGAGGTGGTACTGGCCCTGGCGACTGCGCTGTCGTTCAACTCGCTCATGGTGGCCCTCGCGACACGGGCGTTTACCGATTCGGGACCACTGTCTTTCCCGTCGGCGCGCGATTGGATCGTTCCGCAGGCTGTGGTCTTCATCTTCTTCGCAGCCCTGCTTGCGATGGCCATATCCGCCCGCGTGCAGTCCGGTGCGGGCGAGAACGAGGTCATGGACGAACAGCAGTAGCAAGCTACCCGGCGACGAAGCTCATCCGCACTCGACGCTCGCTGGGCTCCTCGTCTAGATCGATGAAGACGATCTGCTGGAACGAGCCCAATAGCGGTACGCCATCCTCGACCGGGATGGTGAGTGTGGGACTGACGAGCAGCGGGAGGATGTGGTCGGCTCCGTGGCCGGGCGCCTTGTCCTGATGTACGTAGTCGAGGTCGCGCGGGATGAGTCGGTCGAGAGCAGCGCGCAGGTCCTCGCTGGAACCGCCGCCAGTCTGCACCAGCGCCAGGCCGACGGTGGAGTGTGGGGCGAAAACGTTGACGAGCCCGTCTCCCAGGCCGGCACAGAACCCCTGGACATGATCAGTGATGTCAGTGAGGCCGCCGCTGTTCAGATCGACGGCGACCTCGACGCTGTGCATCCCTATGCCGACCGCCGCTGCCGTCCGCTCGAGGACGAGCGGCTGCTCTTCGGCTTGCTACCGCCCGACGCCTTCCGCGCACGCGGGTCCTTACCGTCGGCTCGCATCTTCTCCTCGCGCTCCGCGATGAGGTCGAGCGCGACCTGCAGGTCGATCGACTGGGGATCGCGGCCGCGCGGGATCGAGGCGTTCACAACGCCATCCGTGACGTAGGGGCCGAAGCGCCCGTTGCGAATCGTGATCGCCTTCTCGGTGTCCGGGTGTTTGCCGAGGTCGGCGATGATGCTGCGCGCCTGTCCGCGGCGTGCGAACTTGCGTGGCTGTTTCAGCAGCTCCACGGCGTCATCGAGCGTCATCGTCTTCATCTCGAAGTGGCCGCCCTCGATGCTCCGGCTCTCGGTCCCGCTCTTCACGTAGGGGCCGTTGGGTCCGTCCTGCGCCGTCACATCCTCGCCGGTCTCCGGGTGCTGTCCGAGCACCTTTGGGAAGGAGAGGATGGTGAGCGCATCGTCGAGGTCGATCGTCTCCATGGACATATCCGGCCAGAGTGAGCCACGCTTTGGCTTCTCTGCCCCGCGCTTGCCCGGCTCCGGGTCCTCGCCAAGCTGGACGTAGGGACCGAAGCGGCCGGTCTTGATGTAGATGGGGAGGCCAGTGAGTGGATCCTCACCCAGCACGCGGTCGCCCAGCGCCTCTTCCTTGAGCAGGCGCTCGACATCGTCCAGCCCGATCTCGTCTGGCTCCATGTCCGCCGGGAGCGAGGCGCGTTCGTCGGTATCGCCGACCTGCACGTACGGCCCGTAGCGGCCCACACGCACGGCGACCTCGCGGCCCTGGCCATCCTTGCCCAGCGGGATCGAGGAGACCGCGCGGGCGTCGATCGCCTCCCAGCCACCCTCGATGGTCTGGTGCAGGCCCTGCTGCGCCATGCGCTGGGCGTCCGGGGCGTCCGGGTCGCCGAAGTAGAAGGAGCGCAGGTACGGCTTCGCCTCGCGCTCACCCTCGGCGATCTCGTCCAGCCGCTCCTCCATGCGAGCGGTGAAGCCGAAGTCGACGAGGTCCGGGAAGTGCGGCTCCAGCAGGTTCACGACGGCGAACGCCACAAAGCTGGGCACCAGCGCCGAGCTCTTCTTCCAGACATAACCACGGTCCTGGATGGTCTGGAGGATCGAGGCGTACGTGGACGGGCGGCCGATCCCGCGCTCCTCGAGTTCGCGGATGAGGCTCGCCTCGGTCCAGCGGGCGGGGGGCTGCGTCTCGTGCCCCTTTGCCTCCGTGGAGACGGCGTCTAGCTCTTGCTGCGGGCGCAGCGGCGGCAGCACGCGCTCCTGGTCCTCCAGCTCCGCGTCGGGGTCGTCTGAACCCTCGACGTAGGCGCGCAGGAACCCCGGGAACGTGATCACCTTGCCGGAGGCCTGGAAGGCGGCGGTGCCAAGTGAGCCGGCGTCGGCGGTGATGCGTACCTGCGTACGCTGCCCGGTGGCGTCCTTCATCTGCGAGGCGACGGTGCGCTTCCAGATCAGGTCGTAGAGCCGCAGCGCGTCCGCATCCAGCTCGCCGTTGAGGCTCTCGGGGGTGCGGAAGATCTCGCCCGCGGGGCGGATCGCCTCGTGCGCCTCCTGCGCGCCCTTCGACTTGGTCGTGTACTGACGCGGCTTCTCCGGGATGTAGCTCTCGCCGTAGAGCGAGGTGGCCTGGCGGCGCGCGGCATTCACAGCCTGCTCGGACAGGTTGGTGCTGTCCGTACGCATGTAGGTGATGTAGCCGTTCTCGTAGAGGCGCTGCGCGACCTGCATCGAGCGCTGCGCGGTATAGCGGAGCTTGCGCGCGGCCTCCTGCTGCAGAGTCGAAGTGATGAACGGCGCGGGTGGTCGCTGTGTGAAGGGGCGTTCGTTGACCTCGGCGACCACGAAGGTGGACGCCTGCAGCGCTTCAGCGAGCGCGGTGGCGGTCGGCTCGTCGAGCTGGCGCGCGTCGCTGTTGCCCGCGAGCTGGCCGGTCTCCGGGTCGAAGTCGCGGCCGCTGGCCACGCGCTTGCCATCGAGCTCTACGAGGCGCGCGGCAACCTGCTCCTCATCGTCCGTGCGAGTCTCCAGGAGGGCGTCCACGTCCCAGAATCCTGCCGCCTTGAAGCGCATGCGCTGGCGCTCCCGGTCCACAATCAGGCGCACTGCGACCGATTGCACACGGCCTGCCGAGAGACGCGGCGCGACCTTCTTCCAGAGCACGGGCGAGACCTCGTAGCCGAACAGCCGGTCGAGGATCCGGCGTGCCTCCTGGGCCTTCACGAGGTTGGTGTCCACCTCGCGCGGATTGGCCAGAGCATCCTCTATTGCCTGCTGGGTGATCTCGTGGAACACCATGCGGTAGACAGGGACCTTCGGTTTGAGGACATCGAGCAAGTGCCAGGCGATCGCCTCGCCCTCGCGGTCTTCATCTGTGGCCAGGTAGAGCTCGTCCGCGTCCTTGAGCAGGTCCTTCAGCTTCTTGACCTGCGCAGACTTGTTGCTGGGGATCACATAGAGCGGCTCGAAGTCCTGCTCGATGTTCACGCCCAGGCGAGCCCACTTCTCTTTCTTGAGCTTTGCGGGAATCTCCGATGCCGATGAGGGCAGGTCGCGGATGTGTCCAATCGAGGACTCAACGACATAATCAGAACCAAGGTACTGCGCGATGGTCCGCGCCTTCGCCGGCGACTCGACGATGACGAGCCGGCGAGGGTTCTCGGGTGTGTTGGCGGAGGAGCGGCGCGTCGAGCGCGACCTGCGTCCGGTGTCCGTCGTCAAACCGGGGGCTCACTTCCTCGGCTCTCCGTGGAGCCGTTGGTGTCGTATTCGGGACTCTCCTCGCGCACCCGGACGAACTGCATGCCGCCCACATCGCGTACGAGACCCTTCAATTCCAGAAGGGCGAGCGTACCGGACACGGTGCCAGCCGCCAAACTCGCCCGTCGCGCGATGATATCGACGTGCTGCGGTTCCCGGGTGAGAATCGCCATCAATGCGCGTTCATCGTCCGTCTCCGGCGGTGCAGCGCGGCCGAAATCGAGCTGCGCTCCCACCGTCGTCAGGTTCAGCGTATCGAGGATGTCTTCGACTTGCGAGGCCGGAACGGCGCCATCCCGGATGAGCGAGATGGGACCTCGAGACTGCGGGGAGAAGATCGAACCCGGAACGGCAAAGACATCGCGGTTCTGCTCCATCGCAAACCGCGCAGTGATCATCGCACCTGACTGGAAATCTCCCTCAACCACCAGCGTGCCCAGGCTGACGCCAGACAGGATGCGATTGCGGCGCGGGAAGAACTCCGCCCGGGGCTTGGTGCCCAGCGGGTAGTCCGTGATCAGCGCGCCGCACTCCTCGATCTCCTCCGCCAGCCGGCGATTCTCGGGTGGATAGACGTGATCGAGGCCGTTCGCGAGCACCGCGACCGTCCGACCGCCGCTCTCGAGGGCCGTGCGGTGGGCGATGGTATCGATGCCGCGTGCGAGTCCGGAAACGACCGTGACGCTGTTCACGGCCAGCCCCCGCGCGAACTCGGTGGTTGCCTGGCGTCCGTAGGCCGTTGCGCGGCGGGTGCCGACGATCGCGACTCCCCATTCATCCTCGGGCATCCACGCACCGCGCACGTAGAGCACCGGCGGCGCGTCATCAATTTCACGCAGCCGCGAGGGGTAGCGGGTGTCGACGCGCGCCAGCGCAGTGACGCCGTGTTCGTAGAGGCGGTCCATCTCCGCCTCCGGATCGCTCTCGCGGCGCTGGCGGGCGATCTCCGCAGCAGTACGTGCATCGAGCCCCGCGGCGACCAGATCACCCTCGGAGGCGGTCCACGCGTCGCGGAAATCGGCGAAGATGCGCTCGAGGAGGCCGAAGCGCACGCTGCCCAGCCGATGGACGCGGTGGAGCGCCACGCGATAGGCGAGGTCGGCCGGACCCGCACCGGCTGAGGTGCCCAGTTGCTGATCGTCCACGGCGGCAGCGTACGCGGCTCGGTCAAGCCTGTCGTGGCATCAGTATGTAAAAGAAGGGGCTTAGACGGCCTCGGCGGGCTGCACCAGTTCATCGATCGGTACGTGGCGCTGAACGTGCACCTTCTTGATGCGGCGACCGAGGATTGAGAGTACGAGCAGGTCGAGAGCCTCGCGTCCTTCCTCCAGGTCATCG
>JBJHDC010000018.1:22650-23360 GCA_050486345.1 Dehalococcoidia bacterium
CGGCACGGCCAGGCGGCCCAGCATCGTCACGATCAGGCCGCCGACGGTATCAAAGTCCTCGGAGCGGATCTCGGTCCCGAAGAGCTCGTTGAGCTCATCGATGGTCAGCCCCGCATCGACAACCGCTTCAGACTCGGACACCTGCTCGATCTCAACGACCTCGGTGTCGTACTCGTCCGTGATCGCTCCCACGATCTCCTCGACCAGGTCCTCCACGGTGATGACGCCGGCGATGCCGCCGTACTCATCCACCGCGATGGCGAGGTGGACGCGGTCCCGGCGTAGGTCAGCCAGGAGTTCGTTTGCGCGCTTCGTCTCTGGTACCAGGTAGGGTGGCCGTGCGATCTCGGTGAGTTGTGGTGTGAGCTTGCCGTTCATGCCGTAGGCCAGCAGATCCTTCGCGTAGACGACGCCCACGATGCGGTCCAGGGTCTCCTCGTAGAGAGGGATGCGACTGTACCCGGAGTGCGCAATGACGCGGGCGGCCTCATCGAATGACGTTTCCGTGGAGACGGCCGTGACGTCCGTGCGTGGGGTCATCAGCTCGCGCACCGTCTGTGTGGACATCTCCAGCACGCCGCGCATCATCCGCCGTTCTTCCAGCAGCGCCGCGCTCTCCTCCTCGGCCGCCTCCAGCATCCCGATGAGCTCCTCGGCGGGGTCGATGTTCTCGGTGCTGCCGGAGATGCCGAGCGCGCGCAGGATGAGGG
>JBJHDC010000018.1:23370-26435 GCA_050486345.1 Dehalococcoidia bacterium
TTGCAGGACGCCCTGAGCGCCGCGCACGAGAGGATCGAGGCGTGCGCCACTCGTGTCGATACGCGAGAGCGCGACCGTGCGGGCTGCCGTGCGGAGGGCGGAAATCACCGCAACCACGATCACGATCGTGATCACCGCGGCGGTGATAGACAGCGGGCTCCCGTTCGCGACGAGGAGTACCGCAGCTCCGATTGCTGCGGCAGTGGCGATGGTCATGCCGGTCCGCAGTCCTCGCAGGAGCCGCTGGCGTTCGCGCACGTAGGCGCGCAGGAGGGCCGGCAACCCTGTTGCGCTGACACCTCGGATGCGGCGGCGGGTGATGGAGATGGCGACCGCCTCTGCCGCGGCGAACAGCAGCAGCGCGAGCGCAGCAATGATGAGGACCAGGGTCAGGAGTAAGGGGCTACTATCCAAAATCACGGGGCACGGCTACGGGTTGCCTATGCCGGGTGACCTCCTTCGTCCCCGGACCGGACTCGAGCCGGCACGCCCATCACCTGGGCACCGTCCGGGACATTGCGAGTGACCACGGCGCCCGCCGCTGTCCTCGCACGCTGACCAACAGAGATCGGAGCAATCAGCAACGTGTCGCTCCCGATGAAGGCGCCATCACCAATCGTGGTGCGGTGTTTCACTTCACCATCGTAATTCACGGTCACAGATCCCGCACCAATATTCACACCACTACCCACGTCCGCATCGCCAAGGTACGAGAAGTGACCAACCTGCGTGCGCGCACCGATCCGTGCCGCCTTCACCTCCACGTAGTTGCCGAGGTGCACGTCCTGCTCCAGCACGGTGCCGGGGCGGAGGTGGCAGTACGGGCCAATCGTCACGCCCTCGTGGATGACGGCGCCCTCGATGGTGGACGCGCCGATCTCACAGCGATCGGCGATCTGGCTGTCGCGGATGATTGCGTTCGGCCCGATCTGGCATCCGCTGCCAATCGAGGTGGAGCCGAGCAGGTGGACACCCGGGTAGAGCGTGGTGTCGGAGGCGACGGAGACGCCCGCATCAACGAAGGTGGAGGGAGGATCGAGGAGGGTGACGCCATCGAGCATCAGTCGCTCCCGAATGCGGTCGCGCATCACCCGTTCGGCGAGGGCGAGTTGCACGCGGTCGTTGACCTGCTGCACTTCGACCGACTCGGTGACCTGGTAGGCGTCCACGCCACCCCGCTCAACGGCGGGCACGATGAGGCCCGTGAGTTCCAGCTCCTCGTCCGCATTCGGTTCCAGCGTGTCCAGCACTGGCCACAGCCAGCTGAGATCGACCGCGTAGAGGCCAGCGTTCACCTCGGGCGCGCCGCGCATCGCGGCGACGAGGTCATCCTCGGGGCTGATGCCCTGGATCTTGCCGTTGCGGCGGAGCACGCGGTCGTAGCCGGCGGGGTCGTGCAGATACGCGGTGAGGAAGGTGAGGGCGGTGGAGGCAGCAAGGTGCCGCCCCGCGATCTCACGCAGGGTGCGGATAGTGAGCAGCGGCATATCAGCGTTCATCAGGAGCGCGTTGCGGTTCCCACCCACGGCATCTCGAGCGGCGAGCACGGCGTGCGCGGTCCCTCGAGGTTCGTCCTGCACCACCAGCCGGACACCTTCGCCGACTGCGGCTGCGATGTCGTCGTGGGCAGCGGGGCCCACAACCACGACGATGTCAGGGCAGCCAGCTGAGCGAAGCAGATCGCAGGCGAGGCGTACCATGGGCACACCGGCGACCGAGTGCAGTACCTTCGGGACGGCGGAGCGCATGCGCGTGCCGGGACCGCCGGCCAGCACGATCGCTGACCAGCCCTCCAGGGATGCGACCGGTGCGGTCAATGGGGCATGTACGGCGCGGGCGCCGTTACCGAGCGTGGTCATGCGGTGATGAGCGCCATCTCGTTCCAAACGGCCAGAAATTGACCGCCTATCTGCACCATTCTACACTCGAATCGCTTCGTACCTCCACTGATGACATCGCGAGAGAAATACGTATCTACGTGAACGTTGACGACCTGCGCCAGGCGTTCCTGAACTACTTTGAGGAGCGCCAGCACCGGCGCATCCCGTCCGCTTCGCTCATTCCGCATGGCGATCCCACGCTGCTGTTCACCAATGCCGGGATGGTGCAGTTCAAGCCGTACTTCATGGGTCTGGAGGAGCCACCCGCCCGGCGGTTGACCTCTATCCAGCGCTGTTTCCGCACGACCGACGTGGAAGAAACCGGTGACGAGACGCATCTCACGATGTTCGAGATGCTCGGTAACTTCTCCATCGGCGACTACTTCAAGCCGGAAGCGATCGGCTGGGCGTGGGAGTTCCTGACGGGCGTGCTGGGCATCGACCCTGAGCGCCTGTGGGCGACGGTGTTCACCGATGACGACGAAGCCGCCGACCTGTGGGCAGAGCGAGGCGTGCCGCGCGAGCGCATCCTCCGCTACACCGCCGCGCAAGGGAACTGGTGGGGGCCGCCTGGTGACACGGGGCCCATGGGGCCTTGCTCAGAAATGCACTACGACTGGGGGCTGACGCCCGGCTGCGAGGCCTGCGAGGCGGGAACCTGTCACCCCGATCTCGGCTGCGGTCGTTTCCTGGAGATCTGGAACCTGGTCTTCATGACCTACTACCAGGAGGAGGACGGCAGCCGCACTGACCTCCCCGCCGCGAACATCGATACTGGCGCCGGGCTGGAGCGACTCACATCTGTGCTGCAGGGCGTGCGCACCGTCTACGAGACAGACGAGCTCCGTCACGTGCTCGCGGTCGCCGAGGAAATCGCCGGCCAGCCTTACGATCCAGCCGGGCAGCCGGACGTCGCCTTCGCCCTCCGCGCCATGACGGAGCACGCTCGCGCCCTCGCGTTCCTCGTGACCGATGGCGTGCTGCCGAGCAACGACGGCCGAGGTTACGTGCTGCGGCGATTGCTGCGGCGCGCGGTCTACTTCGGGCATCGCATCGGTGTGCGTGAGCCGTTCCTGGAACGGCTGGTGGACGCGGCCATTGACCACTCACTGGCCGCGTACGCGGAGCTGGGCAACCAGCGCGACTTCATCAAGCGCGTCGCCCGCGTGGAGGAGGCGCGCTTCC
>JBJHDC010000019.1:0-25861 GCA_050486345.1 Dehalococcoidia bacterium
ACCTGGAGCAGGGCAAGGTGGTGGGCAGCGCGATCTACCACCCGACGCTGGTGACGGTGCGCGGTTCCTACGACGACGTGAACCGCCTCTGCACCGAGCTCTCGATGGAGTTCAACTGGGCGTTCGTGAACATCAACGTCCGCCCGTACTACGCCGAGGGCTCCCGCACGATCGGCTACGAGATCGCGGAGCAGCTGGGCTGGCGCTCGCCGGACCACATCGTCGTGCCGATGGCGTCGGGTTCCATGTACACGAAGATCTGGAAGGGCCTGCAGGAGCTCAACAAGGTCGGGCTCATCGACGAGCCGCGCACGCGCATGTCCGGAGCGCAGGCGGCCGGTTGTTCGCCCATCACCACGGCGCACCAGCACAACACCCTGACGTTCGTGCCGCAGAAGCCGAGCACCATCGCGCGGTCGCTCGCGATCGGAAACCCCGCAGACGGCTACTATGCACTCAAGCAGATGCAAGACACCCGCGGCGGCGCGGAGATGGTCACCGATGAAGAGGTGGTCGAGGGCATCCAGTTGCTCGCCGAAACTGAAGGTATCTTCGCGGAGACAGCGGGTGGGGTGACCATTGGGTGTCTGAAGAAGCTCGTCGAGTCGGGCTTCATCCGGCGGAACGAGGAGACCGTGGCGATCATCAGCGGCGGCGGGCTGAAGACGGTCGAGGCGGTCGCGGATCACGTCGCCGCCCCGCTGCACGTGGACGCGCGCGCAGCGTCGTTCACTGAAGCGCTGGAGGCCCGTGGTCGCGAGCCAGTGAGTGCCTAGCCGCGAGGAGCACGCGATGGCCGAGCGTCGTGTTCGCCTGATATTCCCCCCGGATATGACCCGGGAGCCCCTGCTGTACTGGCTGGGTCAGAAATTCAATGTCGTCACCAACGTGCGCCGGCTGGACATCGACCAGGATCTTGGGTTCGCGGTGCTGGCGCTGGTTGGCGATGAGGACGAGATCGAACGCGCCCTGGACTGGGCGCGCGAACAGGGTCTGCGCGTGGATGACGCCACGCTGGGCGACGTGGTGGAGGGCTAGCGCACTACGCTGGTCCTCGCCACACTACTTGCGATTTGCACCGCACCGGATTGTGCTGAGCCGGATCGATATGCGAACCGGGATGGCGATAGGAAGAGACACCCGATGGCTGTGACCGTGAAGATCCCCACCCCGCTTCGCAACCTGACGAACGATCAGGATTCCGCCGCCGTCGACAGCGGAGACCTGCAAGGCGTCTTCGAGTCGCTGGAGTCGCAGTTCCCGGGCATCCGCGAGCGACTGCTGGACGAAGGTGGCGACATCCGCCGCTTCGTGAACATCTACGTCAACGGCGAAGATGTCCGCTTCCTGGACGGCCTCACCACCTCCCTGAACGACGGTGACGAGGTTTCTATCGTCCCGGCGGTGGCCGGCGGCGCGTAGGCAGGGGCCAGTCCCTAGGCTGAACCTGCTTCCTTCGCCATCAAGTCACGAATCAACAGCAACTCGCCGAGGTGCTCTCCGGCGTGCGCGAGCGCGTGTGCCACGGGCTCGCGGCGCGCCATCTCGCGCGGCGGCTGGAGGCCTAGCAGCGACTGAGGCGGCGTGACGACTTCATCGAGCGGTGGTGCAGCCGCGTTCCCCAGCGTCTCCGTGATGTCCGATGACAGCTCGCGAATCTTTGCGCCGAGCTCAGCCGCAGTCATACCGGCGGCCTGAAACTCCTCCTCGCGGTTGCGGTAGACGTCCTTGCCGCACGCGATACCGAGGACGGAACCGCTCACTGACCCGACCATGTGGGAGACGATCATCGCCGGGGTGCTGCCCGTCTCAATAACGCGGGTGTCCACGCGATCGTCCGGGATGCTCTCGATCACCTCGGCGAAGCGTTCGAGCAAGCCCGTGTAGCGGGCGACGAAGTTCTGGCGTTCATCCATCGGGCGTTCCTCTCGATGATGCGGGCGTCTTGCTGAGACGGAGCACCGCGCAGGATACGCGGATTCCCGGGTCAGCGGCGCACCTATCGGTGCTTTGCGCAGGGTTGACCCCGACGCGGTCTGATACAATGCTGAGTAAATCAGTCGACAATAACCGCAACTCCTCTGTGAGGCTCGCACCGGGCACCGGATCGGGCAAACCAGGGGACGGAAAGCAGCACCCGACTTCATGCTCCTGAGCACCAAGGGCGACTACGGCGTACGGGCCCTGATTGACCTCGCGAAGCACGCGGGGGAGGGTCCCGTTCAGCGTGCTGAAATCGCGCGGCGCCGCAAGATCCCCGAGTCCTACCTCGATCACCTGCTCTCGCAACTCCGCCGCGATGGGTTTATCCGCAGCACGCGCGGCCCCGGCGGTGGCCATCAGCTGACGCGGGCGCCACAGGAGATTTGCCTGCTGGATGTTCTGCAGAGCCTTGAGGGTTCACTGGCGCCCATGCAATGCATCGAGGATGACGCGGACACCGGCGAGGCAATCTGTGGGCAGGACTGGGTGTGGCGCGAGATATACGCGATGATGCGCGAGCGCTTGCAGCGAGTGACCTTGCAAGACCTGGTGGAACACGAGCGCGAGCACGAACAGAGTGCGGTACCGAACTACATGATCTAGCACTCATCCGCTGCGACGCACTGGGAACCACGGGCCCTGTGTGGCGGGTGATGAACGGGTGGAACGCGTTGGTATCAGAGCAGTCGTCGCTGACGCAGCCGCTGATCGCGGATTCTGTGCTCGATCTGATCGGTCGGACGCCCCTCGTGCGCCTGCGCCGGATTCCCGGCGCAGACGACGCAGAGATACTCGGCAAGCTCGAGGTATTCAACCCCGGCGGGTCAGTGAAGGACCGCATCGCGCTGGCGATGGTGGAGGCGGCAGAGCGCGACGGCCTCCTGCAACCCGGCGCGGCATTGGTGGAGCCGACATCCGGCAACACCGGCATCGGCCTCGCGCTCGTCTGCGCGACCAAGGGCTACCGGCTCATCCTCACGATGCCGGAAGACATGAGCGTGGAGCGCCGCCGCCTGCTGGAGCGCTACGGCGCGGAGCTGGTGCTGACCCCCGCTATCGAGGGCATGACCGGCGCGGTCTTCGCTGCAGAGGAGTTGGTGGAGCGCGAGGGTTACGTGATGCTCCAGCAGTTCGATAACCCCGCCAACCCGGACGTGCACCGGCGCACCACCGCACAGGAGATCCTCGAAGCGACCGGTGGACGCATCGATGCGTTTGTCGCCGGGGTGGGGACAGGCGGTACGATCACTGGTGTGGGCGAGGTACTGCGCGAGCAGGGGCTGGACGTCCGCATCGTGGCCATCGAGCCGGAGCGCGCCCCCGTGCTGCGCGGCGGCCGCGCCGGGATTCACGGGATCCAGGGCATTGGCGCATCGTTCGTACCTGGCGTCCTCAACCGCGGCGTGTACGACGAAGTGATCGGCGTGCGGGACGAGGATGCCTACGCCATGACACGCCGCCTCGCACGTGAGGAGGGCATGCTGCTAGGGGTCTCCTCCGGCGCGAACGTCTGGGCGGCGCTGAAGGTGGCGAAGGAGCTCGGCCCGGGCAAGCGAGTAGTGACCATGCTCTGCGACACCGGCGAGCGATACCTGAGCGTGCCGCTATGACCGCCCAGGAGCAGGAACAGAGACAGGAAGCGGAACGGGGGGAGACCGTGACCGTGAAGGTATACATTCCCACGCCGTTCCGCCGCTTGACGGCGAATCGCGAGTACGTTGCGGTGCAGGGTCGTACTGTAGGCGAGGTGCTGGATGCGATGGAGCAGCAGTATCCGGGGTTCGGTGACCTGGTGTACAACCGGGAACGCGAGATTCCCACGCATATCAATGTGTACCTGAACAATCAGGAGATTCACGATCTGGACGGCGTCACGACTGCAGTGTCGGACGGTGACCAGGTAGCGATCATCCCCGCACTGGCGGGCGGATCGGGGGACACGGTGGCAGAAGAACAGAACAGTGCGGTGATGACGCCGGATGAGGTGATGCGCTACTCACGGCACATCATCATGAACCAGGTGGGTCCGCAGGGCCAGCGCAAGTTGCGCAGCTCAAAGGTGCTCGTGATAGGCGCGGGCGGCCTCGGCGGCCCGGTGGCGCTCTACCTCGCGCTCGCGGGTGTGGGCAAGATCGGCATCGTGGAGTTCGATACGGTCGACCTGTCGAACCTCCAGCGGCAGGTGCTGCACCAGACGGCGGACATCGGCCGGCCGAAGATCCAGTCGGCGCGGGAGAAGCTGCAGGCGTACAACCCGCACGTGGAGATCATCGAGCACCACGCGCCGATCACCTCCGACAACGCGATGGACATCATCCCGAACTACGACATCGTGGTGAACGGGGCGGACAACTTCGCGACGCGGTACCTGGTGAACGATGCGTGTTACCTGGCGGGCAAGACGCTGGTGGATGGGGCGATCCTGCTCTTCGACGGGCAGGCGACGGTCTACAAGCCAGGCTCTGGATGCTACCGCTGCCTCTACCCGGATCCTCCGCCGCCGGGCCTGGTGCCCTCCTGCGCCGAGGCCGGTGTGCTGGGCGCGATCACCGGGATCATCGGCTCCATCCAGGCGACCGAGGTATTCAAGCAAATTCTGGATATCGGCAATCCGCTGGTGAACCGGCTGCTACTGGTGGATGCGCTGAGCATGGAGTTCCGCACGATGAAGGTTCGGCAGGACCCGAACTGCCCGCTCTGCGGTGAGCACCCGACGGTGACGGAACTGATCGATTACGACGCATTCTGTGGCTCGCCGCCACTGGAGATGCCGGCAGTCGCCACGGCGTAGGGCGCGAGCACGTGCGGGCCTCGTCCGGTGCCTCGAAGCCCGGACGGGGTCCGCGACGGAACGACGCGAGCGAGATGGAGATAGAGGAGCATCAATGGCGGTGACCGTGAATGTCACGTCCGTGATTCAGCAGGTGGTGAACGGCCAGAAGGCGTTCGCTGCTGAAGGCGCGACCGTGGGCGAGTTGATCGACAACATCGAATCGCAGTACCCGGGCTTCGCGCATCAGATCATGGACGAATCCGGCCAGCTCCGGCGATTCGTGAACATCTATCTGAACGACGAGGACGTTCGCTACCTGCAGGGGAAGGACACCCCTATCGGCGACGGTGACGAGGTCTCCTTCCTGCCCGCACTCGCGGGCGGATGCTGAGTCCGGGCGGCGGATCGGAGCGACACGCCATGCGCTACGGCAGCGTGCTGGACCTGATTGGCAATACGCCGCTGGTCGATATCTCCGTGCTCTCGCCCAATCCAGATGTCACGATCTGGGCCAAGCTGGAGGGGCAGAACCCCACCGGCTCCGTGAAGGACCGGATCGCCAAGTTCATGATCGACGAGGCCATCGCCAGTGGTCGCCTCCAGCCGGGGCAGACCATCCTGGAACCGACCTCCGGGAACACCGGCATCGCGCTTGCCATGATCGGGCAGCTGCTGGGCCACCCGGTGAAGGTCGTCATGCCGGACGCTGTCTCGGAGGAGCGCGTTCAGCTGCTGGAGGCGTTCGGCGCCGAGGTGATCTACTCGGAGGGTGCGCTGGGCACCAACGGGTCGGTGCAGAAGGCGCAGGAGATTGCCGCGCAGCACCCCGAATGGTTCATGCCCTTCCAGTACGAGAACGAGGCGAACCCGCGCGCGCATTACCAGACCACCGCGCCCGAGATCATCGCGGACCTGCCGGAAGTCACCGCCTTCGTCTCCGGCCTCGGCACCGGCGGCACGCTGACCGGCGTGGGGCGGCGGCTGAAGGAACACAATCCAGACGTCCGCATAATCGCCGCCGCACCGCACCCCGGCGACATGGTCCAGGGCCTGCGCGCACTCGAAGACGGTTACATCCCGCCGGTCTTCGATGACTCCGTCCTTGACGGGCGCATCGTGGTGGATTCAGCGACCTCCTTCTCCGTTACGAAGGAACTGACGCACCGCACCGGCATCTTCGCAGGCATCTCCGCAGGGGCCGCCGTCCGCGCGGCGCAGCGCTCGGCGGAACGGATGGAGTCCGGGCACATCGCCGTGCTGCTCGCGGATGGTGGCTGGAAATACCTCTCCACCGGGCTCTGGAGCCAGGGCTACGAGGAGATTCGATCGCAGGTCGAAGAGAAGATGTGGTGGTAGGCGGTTGCCGTACAATCTGAGCCTACGCATGATTGCGTCTTTCTTGATTGAAACTTCATAGAGCAGTGCAATTCTGGGCGGGGCGAACGTCATTGACTACGGCGACTGCGGTTGCCGGAACACTGGGTCGAGACGGGTACAAACGTCGTCGCGGCTCGCGATGAGGAGTGATTCCTATGGTCGACAAGCTGGTCAGTGCTGATTGGGTGCAGGAGCACCTGGAGGACCCCGACGTCCGCATCGTCGAGGTCAGCGTGGACACCGAGTCCTATGGCGAAGGACACATCCCTGGTGCCATTGGCTGGAACTGGACCTCGCAGCTCCAGGACGGCATGCGCCGCGACATCGTGGACAAGCAGCAGTTCGAGGATCTGATGGCCTCGTCCGGCATCGGGCAGGACACACACGTGGTCCTCTACGGCGACAACAACAACTGGTTCGCCGCCTACGCGCTGTGGCTCATGGAGCTCTACGGGCACGAGAACGTCTCACTGATGGACGGTGGCCGCATCAAGTGGCTCGGTGACAACCGTCCCACGACGACCGATGTGCCATCCGTCGCACAGACTTCCTACTCCGCGCAGGAGCAGAACATGGCGCTACGCGCGATGCGTGACGAGGTCCTCGACGCTGTGAACAACGGCGGCGTCCAGCTCGTGGACGTGCGCAGCCCCGCCGAGTTCAGCGGCGAGATCATCGCTCCGCCGGGCATGAGCGAGACCGCACAACGGGCCGGGCACATCCCGGGCGCGAAGAACATCCCGTGGGGTCGCGCGGCCAACGCGGACGGCACCTTCAAGTCCGTCGACGAGCTCCGCGAACTCTACGCCTCCGAGGGTGTGAACGATTCCGGTCGCACCATCGCCTACTGCCGCATTGGTGAGCGCTCCAGCCACACTTGGTTCGTGCTCAAGCACCTGCTGGGGGTAGAGGACGTGAAGAACTACGACGGTTCATGGACCGAATACGGCTCCATGATCAACGTGCCGATCGAGCGCTAACAACACCAGAAACGCACCCGCCCCTCCCCGGTCTGAACACACGCGGGGAGGGGCGCTGGGAGCAAGCGATGACGGCTGAGGATCGCGTCCGGGCGCTCGAGCAGACGCTCCTGCGGCGGGTGCTGTCATCCGGAGATGCGCGCCGCCTCCACATCCGCTTCCGCGCGGAGGTGGTCGATCGCTACCGTGAACTTGCCGGCGCCCAGCTGATTCGTACCCGCACGGTGGGACGCATCACGGTGCCCTCCAAGTGGTCACTGGACATGGGCATTGTGGACGGCGAGGCCTCGCCACCGAGCGGTCCCGAGGTGCACGTGGTCCTGGGCGACCTCATCGATCGGCTGCCGGAGGATGAACGGCCACACTGGATCGCCCACCTCGCGTCGGAGCCAGCCAGCGAGGCTTACCTGCAGATGTCGATCGCGGCGGGCGCATGTATTGACGATGGGGACACCGGAGCCTGGGAGCCCAGCGCCTGAGCGCTCTCCGTTGATAGCCGGTGCCTGATCGCAAGGCGCAGGCCCGCTATCGTGCCTCCGAACCTGGAGGAACATCATGCCCGCGATCCCCGCACGCATCATCGATGAGATGGTGGACCACGCCCTCAACGCACCGCGCACGGCTGATGGATTGCGCGAGGAGATCTGCGGGCTGATCGGCGCTACGGACGGCATCGCAGACACCCTCTACCGCATCGACAACGTGGCGGACGAGGAGCAGGGCCGCGGTAGCCCCTACCGCTACAAGATGCACCCGATGCAGATGTTCCGCGCCATGACCACCATCGAGGATGCCGGGGGCACTCTCTTCGGCATCTACCACTCGCACATCGCCTCGCAGGCCTACCCCTCGCCGACGGACGTGCGCATGGCGTTCTTCCCGCCGGGCGAGCTGGAGCAGGAGCCGAGCTACCCGGAGACGTTCTATATCCTCGTATCGTTGGAGGATGAGACGAACCCGGTGGTCCGTGCCTACTACATTCGGCAGGGCGGGGTCGTTGAGGAAGAGCCGATCGACGTTGTTTAATCTGGACCCCACCGCCGGCACCGACGACCAGCGTCACCCGCCGCCGATGAAGATCGGCCCTACGCGGTTCGCGTGGGGTAAGCGGACCTTTGTGATGGGCGTCATCAACGCGACGCCGGACTCCTTCTCGGGCGATGGCGTTATCGATCCCGATGCTGCCGTGGAGCGTGCCGTGGCCATGGCGAAAGCCGGCGCGGACATCATCGACATCGGCGCGGAATCGACCCGCCCTGAGTTCCAGAGCGTCACCGCGGATGAAGAGTGGCAGCGCCTGGTGCTGGTGCTGGGTCCGATCCGGCGCGCGCTGAAGAAGGTCGCGATCACCGTGGATACCTCGAAGGCCGAGGTCGCCCGGCGCGCGCTCGAATACGGCGCGGACGCGATCAACGATGTGAACGGCCTGCTGGAAGACCCGGAGATGGCGCGGGTAATCGCTGCGGCGGAGTGCCCGGTGATCGTGATGCACAACCAACGTGGCCGAAAGTTCGGCGGCGACGTCATCGAGGATGTACGCACAGGGCTGCGCCGGAGCATCGGCGTGGCGCGCGAGGCGGGCATCGACCGCGATCGAATCATCATCGACCCGGGCTTCGGCTTCGGCTGGGGACCAGTGCAGAGCTACGCGATGCTCCGGCGGCTGGGCGAGCTGCGCGACCTGGAGCGGCCGTTGCTCATCGGCACGTCGCGCAAGTCAGCGATCGGGTATGTGTTGGACCGCCCGGCGCACGACCGACAGTGGGGCACGGCCGCCACCGTGGCACTGACCATTCAGCAGGGTGCAGACATCGTGCGTGTGCATGACGTCGAGGAGATGGTGCAGGTGGTGCGCGTCTCCGATGCCGTAGTGCGCGGCGTAATCCCCTAGCGTGCGCTCGTAATGCGCCGCGTCTACCTGGCCCTCGGCTCCAACCTCGGCGACCGCGAGTCCCACCTGCGCGCAGCCCTCGACGGCCTGCGTGTCGGTGGCGTTGCAATCGACGCCGTCTCAGCGATCTACGAGACGCCGCCGTGGGGCGTGGAGGATCAGCCCGCATTCCTCAATATCGCCGCGGCGGGTGAGAGCGAACTTGCGCCACGCGACCTCCTCGCGCTGGCGAAGTGCATCGAGACGGCAGCAGGCCGTGACTTCGCAGCGCCACGCTGGACCGCCCGCCCGATCGATGTCGATATCGCACTGATCGAGGATGAAACGGTGGATGAATCAGACCTGACGGTGCCGCACGTCATCCTCCACGAGCGGTCGTTCGTGCTCGTGCCACTGGCCGAGATCGCAGGTGCTGTGCCGCATCCACGCCTCGGACGCACGATCGCCGAACTGCGCGACGCGCGACCGGCGGAGGAGCGGACAGAAGTGCGGTTGGTGAGGGACGCCGGGTGGTACGAGGTCGCTTAGCCCACGCACGGTTCTGCTCGCTACTCGTCCGGCACGTAGTCCGCTGGCTCATCCCAGTCGGTGGTAGCCATCGTGTAGCCGATCCAGAACCCGATACCACCGATAGTGCCGACGACAATCCCGATCGGGATCGCCACCGCGAGGTAGGACCGGCGCGTGGCGGCGATGAAGAAGAACAGCGCCTGCACGACGGAGAGCGCCATGATCACGCGCCCGAGCTGGCGCGATTGCTCCTGCGTGATGCCGCCGCCGGCCATCAGTGCGCTCCGGTGCCCGAGTCTGCCGCCATCGCATCGCGCAGGGTGGGCGGGAGCAGATTGGGGATGCCGTCGCTGATCGGGTACTGCTCGCTGCAGCCATCACACGCGAGGGTGCCCGCAAGTACCTCGCCGGCTTCCTCGCGCTCTACGGTGAGTGTGAGCGGTTGGCGGCAGAGCGGGCAGGCGAGGATATCGACGAGATCGCGGCGCATGAGGTGAGGCCTTCCGGGGTCGGTGTGTGATCTCGATGGTAGAAGCGGGGCAAGATCAGCGGCAACCGCTGGGCATCGACAGTCGCGGTCCGGCGGGAGCGAACGTAGACTTCGAAGCGTGACCATCGAACCCACCCCTGACGCGCGCGAACCCGATCTGCCGCCCGCCGGCGAGGTGGAGCGGATCGCGCTGCATCGCGCGGTGGCGGTCATCCAGCAGGACTCAATCGCCGTGAAGCCACCCCGAGCGGGCCTCGTGGGGCCGCTGATCCAGGCAGTGCTCGCGCTGCTGGCCGTGTGGGCGCTGATCACCTACCTGGCCACGTGGCCGCTGTGGATCCTCGCTATTCTGCTGGGCTTTGCGTTGTTGGCAGGTCCTACGGCGGTGCTGGGCATCGTCTACAACTTCCTCGGCAGCTCCGTGATGATGGAGCGCCACAAAGGCACAGTGCGCTGGCAGCAGGGCTTCCTCGGCCTGGGCATCGGCACGCACGAACTGGTGCCGTTCGGGCGCATCCAGCGCATCGAGGTCTTTGGGGACTTCGAGGATGAACTGGGCAGCGGTGATCTGCAGGACGTGGTGCACTGGGAAGTGCGCCTGATCAAGGACAACGACCGTGTGCTACGTATCGGCTCCATCGCCGCGGCGCGCCCGCTGGCGGAGGAGGCGCTGGATCGCGCGAACGCCGTCGCGCGCGCCTTCGCGACCATGGCGGAGGTAGAAGTGCACGAGGAGTCTCTACCAGACTGGTTCTACCTCGAGGATGACGATGACCTCATCGACGAGGACGATCCGGAGAGCCTCGCCTCGTCGTGAGATGATGGTTGAGTAGGGAAGGGGCCTCGCCGTGGACCGAGCGATGGAGCTGATGCGAGACGCACGCACGATTGCCGTCGTGGGGGTCTCCTCGGATCCCAATAAAGCGTCCCACGATGTGGCGCGCTACCTGATCGAGCATGGTTACACGGTCTACCTCGTCAACCCGCAGGAAGAGGGCGAGATCCTGAACCAGCAGGTGTACGACGCCGTGGCAGAGCTCCCGGAAGCGGTCGATATCGTTGACATCTTCAGGCGCCCGGAGCACGTAGGGCCGGTGGTGGCGGATGCCATCGCTGCGGAGGCACGCTGCGTATGGATGCAACTGGGCATCATCAACGAGCAGGCAGCAGACCGCGCACGTACGGCTGGTCTGGATGTGGTGATGGACCGCTGCACCAAGATTGAGCACCGTCGCTTGATGCAGGCGCAACGAGAGACGCCCTCGTCATCCGCCTGAAACCCCGCAACGCACACAGGGTGATACACTCAATGTCTGAGGCCCCGGAGGGGCGGCCTCACGGGAGAAGGTCTGACTTGCTCGACCACCTCCAGGAGAAGTGCGGCGTGTTTGGCGTGTTCGCCCCCGGCGAAGACGTCGCTCGGCTTACCTTCTTCGGAATACACGCACTACAGCATCGCGGCCAGGAATCGGCCGGGATTGCGACCGCTGATAGCAAGCGGATCCATCTCTACGCCGAAATGGGACTGGTCTCACAGGTATTCACAGAGGAGACCCTCAGCGCCCTTCCTGGCCGCTCGGCCATCGGCCACACTCGCTACTCCACCACCGGTTCCAGCACCGTCTGCAACGCGCAGCCGTTCCACGTGCGCGGTGCCCACACAGAGCTCGCCATCGCCCACAACGGGAACGTCGTCAACGCGGACACGCTGCGTGTCGCGCTGGAGGATGACGGCGTGCGGTTCGAGACCACGACGGATACCGAAGTCATCGGCCGTATGCTGGCGGACGGCCCCGGCGAGACGTGGACGGACCGCTTCGCCTCGCTCATGCGGCGGGCGAATGGCGCGTATTCGCTGACCGTCCTCACTCCAGAGGCGCTGTACGGGGTGCGCGATCCGCTGGGTATTCGTCCGCTCTGCATCGGCCGCCTCAACGGGCACGGCTGGCTGCTCGCCTCCGAGACCTGCGCTCTCGACCACCTGGGCGCGGAGTTCGTCCGCGAAGTGCGCCCCGGCGAGGTGGTGCGCATCGATGAGTACGGACTGACCTCGACGTTCCCGTTGGGCGAAGTGCTACCGATGGTGGAGCAGCGTGAAGCGCTCTGCCTCTTCGAGTTCATCTACTTCGCACGGCCGGATTCCCGGCTCGGCGGGGAGCTACTCCACCCCGTACGCATGCGCATGGGGGCTCGTCTGGCCGAGGAATACCCCGTGGAGGCTGATGTCGTGATCGGCGTGCCGGACTCGGCAACCGCGGCGGCCATCGGCTACGCGCAGGCTGCAGGCATCCCGTACGCGGAGGGCCTGGTCAAGAACCGCTACGTAGGCCGGACGTTCATCCAGCCGGATCAACGACTACGGGATCGAGGCGTGCAGCTGAAGTTCAATCCGCTCCGCGAAGTCCTTGAAGGCAAACGGGTGATCGTGGTGGATGACTCAATCGTGCGCGGCACTACGACACCGCGCGTGGTGGAGATGATCCGTCGCGCCGGCGCGACAGAGGTGCATATGCGCATCACGTCGCCGCCGATCACCCACCCCTGCTTCTACGGTGTCGACATGGCGACGCGCGGCGAATTGATCGCTGCGAATGAAAGCCTGGAGGAGATCCAGGACCATATCGGCGCGGACTCGCTGGGCTACCTCTCCATTGAAGGCACGGTCAACGCCACCAATCTGCCGCAGGGGCGACATTGCGCGGCGTGCTTCTCCGGTGAGTACCCCACCGCAGTTCCGCTGCAGTTCGACAAATTCGTACTGGAGGGCGAGCCGGAACGGCCGGATCATGAGATCCCGGTGGCGCGACCCGAGCCAGTGACCATACCGCTCAGCACGCACTGATTCGTCCCTGACCCGGATTCACCCGTAGAATCGCAAAGTCTTGTCGCGCGGCATCGCATCGAGCGTGGTTGTGCGACGTGATTGATCCGACACCGGTCTCCCCGCTGGTAAGCGTGCCCCATGACTGACGAACTCCCATCCCGCCTCACCTACGCCGCCGCCGGCGTGGACATCGAGGCGCGCGACGCGACGGCTCGCCGCTTCGGTGAGATCGCGCGCGATACGCACGGGCCACAGGTGCTGCGCATGGGCGGCGGCTTCGCTGGTCTCTTCCATCTCGGGCAGCGCTACCGCGATCCTGTCCTCGTCGGCGCAACCGATGGCGTGGGGACGAAGGTACTGCTGGCCACGGTGATGGATCGCTACGAGGCGATGGGCCGGGATGTGGTGCACAACAACGTCAACGACCTGATCACCACCGGTGCAGAGCCGCTCTTCTTCCTCGACTACTTCGCGACCACTGATCTCGCTGATGAGTACCGCGTACGAGTAGTCGAGGGGATCGCATCCGCCTGTCGCGAGATGGGCATCGCGCTGATCGGTGGCGAGACCGCGGACATGCCGGACGTCTACCGCAGCGGCGACTTTGACCTGGCCGGTTTCGTGGTGGGTGCGGTCGAGCGCGACGGAATCATCGATGGCGCCGCCATCGAGCCCGGCGACGCGCTGATTGCGCTGCCCTCCAGCGGCCCGCATACCAACGGCTACTCGCTGGTGCGAGAGCTCTGGGGGATCGGGAAGGGCCTCGGCGAGACGCACGATCGCGAGGTCTTGGAGACACGCTATGAGGAGCTCGGGGGCACCACAGTGGGTGACGCCCTGCTGGCGGTCCACGAGCCGTATTGGCCCGCCCTCAGCGGCGTCATGCCGCGCCTCAAGGGGTTGGCGCACATCACCGGTGGCGGCATTCCCGGCAACCTGCCGCGCATCCTCAGTGACGGCGTTGCCGCACGTATCGACCGCTCAACGTGGGAGGTGCCGCCGCTCTTCAACCTGATCCAGCGCACAGGCGATGTGGACGAAGCGGAGATGTACCGCACCTTCAACATGGGCGTGGGGATGATCCTCGTGGTGGCGTTCGATGAGGCCGACGCGCTGTTCGGTACCTTCCCCGGCGCGTGGCGCATCGGCACGATTGAGGCCCGCGACCGGGGTGGCCCCGTACGCGGGCTCCCGGGGACGGAGTAGCGACCGATGACTGCACGACGCGCCATTCTCGCCGTGTACGACAAGACCGGAATCGTGGAGTTCGCCCGTGGGCTGCACGAGCTCGGCTGGGAGCTGGTTGGCACCGGGGGCACCGCGCGCGCGATCGCCGAGGCCGGACTCCCAATCACGCAGGTAGCGGACCTCACCGGCAGTCCGGAGATGCTGGGCGGGCGCGTGAAGACGCTTCACCCGAAGATCCATGGCGGCATCCTCTACAGGCGCGGCCTGGCGGAGGATGAACAGGAGGTCGAGCAGTACGACGTCCCCGGGATCGATCTTGTCGCCGGGAACCTCTACCCCTTCGTGGAGGCGGTGACCACGCGCGATCCCTCGCTGGCGGAGGCGCTCGAAGAGATCGACATCGGCGGTCCGACGATGATTCGCGCCGCCGCGAAGAACCACCCGTGGGTGCTGCCGGTCATCGACCCGACCGACTACGACGGCATCCTCGCGGCCCTGCGCGCCGCCGCCGGCGACCCGGCGGGTGTCGATGCGGCTTCGCGCCGCGCGCTGGCAGCGAAGGCATTCCAGCACGTCGCGCACTACGACACCGCGATCGCCGAGTACCTCCGCGGCGATGACGAGCCGTTCCCGGCGCAGCTGACGGCGGGCATGACCCGCCGGGAGGTGCTCCGCTATGGCGAGAACCCCCACCAGCGCGGCGCGTTCTACTCGCTGGACTCGGTGCGCACCCCGGTGGAGGGCATCGGTGGCTTCGAGCAGCACCACGGCAAAGCGCTTTCCTACGTGAACATCCTGGACGCGGACGCGGCCTACAACGTAGTCGCGGACTTCGAATCCGCCGCCATCGCGATCATCAAACACACCAACCCTGCCTGCTTCGCCTCGGGGGATGCGCCCGTAGCCGAGCTCTACGAGCGCGCGCTCGGTGAGGGTGACTTCGTGTCTGCCTACGGCGGAATCGTCGCGACCAATCGCGTGGTGGACATGGCCTTTGCAGAAGCGCTGCGCGAGGTTCGCAGTCCCTCTGATGGCGAGACGCGCATGTTCTACGAGATCGTGATTGCGCCGGGCTACGAGCAAGACGCACTCGATCACCTTTCGAAGAAATCCCGCGACCTGCGCATCCTCACCGCGCCCATGGGTGAGCCGCGCCGGACGCGCCTCGAGTTCCGCGCGGTGCGCGGCGGCGTGCTGGTGCAGGACGCGGACGTCGATGAAGTGCAGCACTTCGAGGTAGTCAGCGAGCGCCAGCCGACGGAGCAGGAACTTTCGGACCTGCGGGTAGGCTGGAATGTCTGCAAGCACGTGAAGTCGAATGGCGTGGTCTTCGTGAAGGATGGCGTGCTCATCGGCATGGGCGCCGGGCAGCCGAACCGCGTCGGCAGCGCGCGCCTCTGCGCGGAGCAGGCTGGCGAGCGTGCCCGTGGCGCCGTGTGCGCCACAGACGCATTCCTGCCGTTCCCGGACACGGTAGAGGTCGCCGCCGCCGCTGGCTGCACACTGGTCGCGCACACCGGCGGCTCCATCCGCGATCAGGACTCAGTCGACGCGGCCAACCGCCTCGGCATCTCGCTGGTGACGACAGGGCTGCGGCACTTCCGGCACTAGAGCTTCCGTCCCGCGCGCGTCGCGGGGAACCCGTTTATGATCGCTCCATGGCCAACGTTGACATCGTCATCCCCTGTTACAACGAGGAGCATGTGCTCGCACCTAGCGTGGAGCAGGTGCTGGAGTTTGTGGACGGTCACCCCGAGCACACGTGGCGGGTGGTGATCGCGGACAACGCATCGACCGACCAGACGTTCGCCGTCGCGCGCGAACTGGAGATGAAGTTTCCCGGGCGCGTGCAGCCGCTGTTCATCCCCGTAAAGGGTCGAGGCATCGCGCTGCGCACGGCCTGGCTCACCTCGCCGGCCGATGTCATGTGCTACATGGACGTCGACCTCTCGACCGATCTCCAGCACCTCCCGGAGCTCATCGATCCCATCGCAAATGGAGAGGCGGACCTCTCCTACGGCTCGCGGTTGCACCGAGACGCGCAGACGAAGCGTTCTGTGAAGCGCGAGGTGCTGAGCCGCGGGTATGTCTTCGTGCTGAACGTCTTCGCGCGACTGAAGGTTTCGGACGCGCAATGCGGATTCAAGGGCATCAGCCGCGAAGCCGCGCGTGCGCTGTTGCCACTGGTCGAGGACAACGCGTGGTTTTTCGACTCAGAGTTGCTGATCGTGGCTCAACAGAACGGCTTTCGCCTCCGTGAGGTGCCAGTGCGCTGGGTGGAGGATCCGGACACCCGCGTGAAGATCGTCTCGACGGTGACCGAGGACCTCAAGGGCGTCTGGCGGCTGCGCCGTGGCGGAGTGCCGCGAGTGGTGCAGCCTGACTGATCGTTGGATAGCTGTGGATAGATCGCAGCCCGCAATCCAGTGTGGGACGAGCGGCTGAGAACGATTTGTGCTTGAATGCACGAAGTGGTCCGGGCGGCATCCACGTTGACCGTAACCAGCCCGGCTCGATACATTCGCGGCGGCCTCAGATAGCATTGCGCGCGCGGGACGCCAACGGGACCGGCGGCGCGCAGGGCGGCATCACACAGCGCGAACGCGCGAGGCGGCCGCACTGAGAGACGGGGTAGACCATGCTTGGCGCTGGTGAAGGACTCGAACTCCTGGCCATCTTCCTCATGACCATGTTTGGTCTGGGGGTGCTGGTACTGCTGGGCAAGTGGTGGGAAGCCTAGACGCGCTGCGTCTGGCCATGAGAACGATCAGGCGCGCCACATCGGGTGCGCGAACGTAGCAACGAGGTTCCGCCGCGGCGGAATACGTAGCAGAGGACTTGCGGATGTCCGCGACGGAACGACCGGAACGCCGGACGATGGGGGACCGCCTCTACGACGCGGTGTTTGCGAATCGCGTCTGGCGTTCGATCTTTCGATCCGGGTACCCGAACACCCCCCGCAACCAGATGCTCGCGGTGGCGACCAACGTGTTCCTGCACCTGCACCCAACACGTATCCACCGCACGCACGTCAAGATCACACACACCTTCTGCCTGGGTGGCCTGTCGTTCTTCCTCTTCCTGGGCCTGACCATCACCGGTGTGCTGCTGATGTTCTACTACGTGCCCTCGGTTGACCGAGCGTACGAGGACATCCTCGCGCTCGAAACCGACGTCCGCTTCGGCCAGCTCATGCGCAACATGCACCGATGGATGGCGCACGGCATGGTGCTGACGGTGTTCATGCACATGATGCGTGTGTTCTACACAGGCGCGTACAAGCCGCCACGTGAGTTCAACTGGGTCGTCGGCGTGGTGCTGCTCGTACTGACGCTGCTGCTCTCCTTCACGGGCTACCTGCTGCCGTGGGACCAGCTGGCGCTGTGGGCCATCACGGTGGGCACCAACATGGTGGGCTCCGCCCCCATCCTCGGTGAGCCGAACCGCTTCGTGCTGGTCGGTGGCTACCAGGTCGGCCAGGCCGCGCTCATCCGCTTCTACACGCTGCACGTGATCGCCCTGCCGCTACTGGCAGCGATCTTCATGACAGTCCACTTCTGGCGCATCCGCCGCGATGGCGGCCTCGCGCGTCCGCTGTAGGTCGGGGAGGGAGACCAGCTATGGCAGCAGCGAACGCCGCCGAGGTCCAGCCGACCTCCGAGGCTGTACGCGCACGGCAGCGCCGGCGCCGCGAGGAAGAACTCCTCGTCTGGCCGGATCTCGTATTCATCGAGTTCATCTCGGCGGTGCTGTTCACGATCCTCATCCTGATCATGGCGGTGATGGTGGATGCCATCCTGCTGGACCGCGCCAATCCGGCGGTGACGCCAAACCCCTCCAAGGCGCCGTGGTACTTCCTGAACCTGCAGGAACTGCTGCTGCACATGCACCCCGCGCTTGCCGGCGTCATCGTGCCCACGGTCGCCCTGGTCGCGCTTGGTGCGATCCCCTACTTCGATAATTCGAGCGAGGGGCAGGGGGAGTGGCTCTCCACGCCGCGGGCATGGAAGAACACCATTGTGGGTGCGGTGGTGGGCGCGGTCGGCTCCACCCTGCTCATCTTCTTCAACGCGTCCATGCACGTGCGGGCGTACGAGGGCATCTTCGGAGCAGACTCCTGGCCCTCCTGGTTGAACTGGATCACGACCAGCCGCGCGATTCAGAACGACATCGCATGGCCGTCCTGGCTGGAATCGATTCCACTGGGCAACGTGCTGCGAACTGATCTGCTCGGGTTACCCGAGATCGATCTCAATGTGAACGTGCCCGCTGTGTTGGTGGAGCAGATCATCCCGGTGACGATGATGGTCGGGTTACCGCTCCTGCTATCCGCCGTCGCGTGGAAGACGGGACTGGCCCGGACGCGGCGCGATCACATGATTCTGCAGTTCTCCGGCTTCATTGCCGTGTTCATCACGCTGACGATCATCGGCACGTACTTCCGTGGCGAAGGGCTGGAGCTGGTGCCGTACCCGATGCGGGTGGATCCATTCACCCACTAGCGTCAGGGGTAGCGATCGAGCACCACTCTGAGGGATGATCGATCTGCAACAACAAGGATCGGGAAGATGACGAACGAGACTGAGACCCGCCCAGAGCAGGCCCCCAGCGACGCCTGGCGCGCGGCGCTTGCCTCGCGCAAGACGCAGGTGGCCGACTCGGAGTCCATTCCTTCCGCGCCAATCGCGCCGATCGATCGCGATATGTCCCGGCGCAACTTCATCCGCGCCTCGTTCTGGGGTGGTCTTGGGATCACGCTGCTCGGCAGCGTCGGTCTGCTGCTGGACTACCTCTGGCCACGGAACGTGCGTGGTTTCGGCGGCCCGGTGCCTGCGGGCAACGTGGCGGAGTACCCGCGTGGCGCTACGCCGGTCGAGAATCGCGAGGGGCAATTCTGGATTGCCAACCTCGACCCGTCTCAGACGGGGCCCAACGGCTCCGGCGGCGCAGATGGTCTGCTGGCGCTGTGGCGCCGCTGCCCCCACCTGGGTTGCACGGTGCCGTGGGGATCCAGCCACACGGTGGAGAACCATCCGGGCATTCAGGGCTGGTACCAGTGCCCCTGCCACGGATCGACGTACTCGCTCGCCGGCATCCGGGTCTTCGGTCCGGCGGCGCGATCCATGGACACTATGGCCATTGACATCGATGAAAGCGGCAACATCACGGTCCAGACCGGTGAGATCGTGAACGGTGGCCCGGACAACCCGGAGCGTGCGGTGACGCACCCGCTGCTGCCCACGTAGCGCGTCACGGGGCGGTGGACCGCGGGGCCGCTGAGATCCCGCGGTTGATTCACACAGGATGAGCCGAACGAAGCGACGGCACGGCGGCAGATGACTCGAACGGTGGACGCATGAACACGAGCAAGCAGGTCAACGTGATGATCGGGCTGCTGTTCCTGGCGTTTGTCGGGTTCGCTGCCTACATTGCCACGGAGCCCGCCCGAGCAGAATCCAACCTGGCCGCACAGAAGGAGCTCCACGCCTACCGTGGGGCGGATCTGTACGTGCAGAGCTGTGCGAACTGCCACGGCACCGCTGGCGAGGGGACTGAGGAAGGTGGGGTCGGACCACGCTTGCGCCGAAATGCGTTCCTGATCCTCGCGGAGAACAACCCGTGGGGTGGACCGGAGACCCCGGCTGGCGATGCCACCGAGACTCACGACTTCCTCTTCAACTCGATCGCCTGCGGGCGCGCCGGCACGATCATGCCGCTCTGGAGCGAGCGATACGGCGGGCCGCTGTCGGAGACCCAGATCGGGTACATCGTCACCATGATGACCGAGGGCCGCTGGGACCTCGTGGACCAGCTGTGGCACGAGTACGAAGAGCACAACCTGGAGACGAACCCGGACTTCACCCGCGAAGGCTTCATGATAGCGTTTGACGCGCTTGACGGGCTGCCCAGGACGGCCGGGAACTGCGGCCAGTACCCTGGCACCAGCGGTAACGAGATCCGTACGCGCGATCCCTTCGCAGAAGGCCCTGCGGTGCCGGTGGATCCCGGTGACAATGGCGATAGCGGTCCCGACCTGGGCGATGGCCCCTCCGTCGTCATGCTCGACATCGACTTCGCGGAGGACGAGATCACCATCCCGGCTGGCGAAGCCGTTGAAGTACCGATGGTGAACCAGGGCGTGCTGGTGCACGACATCTCCATCGACTCCATTCCGATCACCTATGACGTGGCGGGTGGTGGTACGACCAGTCCGGACTGGGATCTGCACGTAGTGCTCCTGCCGGGTGAATCTGCAACGGTCACCATGACGGTGAGTGAGCCGGGTGTGTACGACTTCTACTGCTCAGTCCCCGGACACCGCGAAGGCGGCCTGGTCGGCACGCTGATCGTGGAGTAATCCGCGCTCGATCGGGGCGGAGCCTCGGCCATCGGGAGACGGTGCGCACGATTCCGTGCATCATAGAGACAGGTAACGATCACAGGGTGGGACCGGATCCCGCCCTCCACAGCAGGGGGTAGTAGGCGATGGCAGCAGCAACCGGCAAGCGGTACCGGTGTCCCTCGTGCGGCGCGGAATTCATCGTGACGCGCGGCGCGGACGACGCGGAGCTGCGCTGCGGCGAGACGCCGCTTGAGCAGTTGTAGGAGCGCACATATGGCAGTAGCACTGGGCAAGCGATACAAGGACGAGACCACCGGGGTAGAGGTGCTCTGCATCAAGCCCGGCGACGATCCGGCGAACTGCAACCTGAACGTGAACGGCCGGGGCATGGAGGAATTGCAGCCGAAGGTGCTGCCCTCCGCCGACTAGATTGCTCTGAACGACTCGTGGCGAGCGCGGTGCCGCACCGCGCTCGCGCGCATTTCAGAGGCGATTCCGGGTCGCGACGAACCGTGATCATTTGACGCGCATCGATGCCTCTCCGTACGATCGGAGTACGCGCGCTCGCCGCGCGGTTTCAGATGACGTGGAATTGGGATAGCGTTCCGCACGCATCGGACGTGACGGAGCATGGAAAGCGGCGATGAGATCCGCCGCTGGGGGTAGTACGAGTGGCTGAAATTTACGTGGGTGAGTCGGAATCACTGGAGGCCGCACTCCGGCGCTTCAACAAGCGCGTCCAGGCAGACGGGATCCTCACTGATGCTCGCCGCCACGAGTACTACGAGAAGCCGTCTGAGCGCCGCAAGAAGAAGGAAGCCGCGCGCCGCCGCAAGCTGCGGAAGGCGATCATGCGCTCCAAGACGCGTCGGGAGATGTAGATCGAGGTACGCGTGCATCGCGTGCCCCCGGTGATTCCCACCGGGCCAGCGTGCGGCAGACGCACCTATGCGCGCGCTGCCCCCGGTGATGCAGACAACGGCCACCGGGTGAAGGAGGCAGCGTGACCACCCTCGCTGAGACGATCCGATCCGAGATGACCACCGCGTGGAAGGCGAAGCAGACGGAGCGCCGGGATGCGCTCCGCTTGCTCATCGCCGCTCTCGAGAACGCTCGCATCGACCTCGGTCACGCACCCGATGACGACGAAACGTTGCACGTGCTCCAGCGCGAAGCGAAGCAACGTCGCGATTCCATCACCGAGTACGCGAAGGCCGGTCGAGACGATCTCGTCGCCAGGGAGCAGGCGGAGCTCACGGTCATTGAGGAGTTCCTCCCAGCCCAGCTGAGCGATGATGAGCTGCGTGAGCTGGCTCGATCAGTGATCGCGGAGGTTGGGGCGAGCGGCCCCGGGGACGTCGGCAAGGTCATGCGGCCGCTCATGGAGCGTGTTGGCGGACAGGCGGATGGCCGCCGCGCAAACGAGATTGCCCGGGAACTCCTCGCTGGCTAGCGTCGGGATCCCGTAACGGGGGCCACTACCGTGGTCAGCAAGATCCCCACATCTGCCCTCGCCCGCGCCGCTGATGCTCAGCGGGGTAGCCGCTCTGCGGCGGTGACCGTGGCGTTGTTCTCCGCCCTAGTTCTCTTCATCGTCCTGTTTCCCTGGTTCCCAGGAACGCAAACCTACGATGAGGGCTCGCAGGTTGACCGCGATATCGTCGCGCCGCGCGACCTCGCATTCGAATCCGAGGTCCTCACGGAGCGTGCGCAGCGCGAGGCGGTGGAGGCGGTCGCGGATGTCCGCGTACTCGATCCAGACATCCGTGAGCGACAGATCGCCGACCTGGAGCGCATTCTGGGGGAGATCGAGGCTCATCGAGCGAACGAGACGCTCTCGGCGTCCGCTCGTGAGCTGGCCGTCGCCGATGTCGCAGGCACCGACCTGTCACAGCGATCGGCCGCGACCCTGGTGGCGACCAGCGACACGCGCTGGGTGCTCCTCGCGGCAGACGCCGTCAACGCACTCACCCGCACCATGACCGGTTCCATCGACGAGGATGACCTCGCCACGGCACGTAACCGCGCGGCCGGCTTCCTGTCCCCGCAACTCACCACGGACGAGGCGCTCGCGGTCACGGAGCTCCTCGATCCGCTCATCGTCCCCACTCTGGTCATTGATGCGGAGCGCACGCAGGCGCTGCGTGAGGAGGCGCTGGCGAACACCCGCCCGGTGCGCGTGGCCTACAGCCGTGGCGATGTCGTGGTCCCTGCAGGGACCACGCTGGATGCCGCCGCCGTGGAGGCCATTGAGCGTCTCGAGATCCGTGCCTCGGTCGTGGAGCCTCGCTTGCTGGTCGCCTCAGCGCTGGCCTCGTTGCTGGCCGGCGCGGCCATCGGCGGTCACGTGCTGATTCTGCGTCCCCCCGCGCTGCGAGGCGTGCGACGCCTCACGCTGCTGTTGCTGCTTCTGGTGGTGCCGTTGATCATCGCGAAGTTCGCCCTGCCGCCGCTGCTTCCCGATGAGCAGCGCTACTTCATTGCGCACGCGCTCCCGTTGGCCGCAGGGCCGATCGTCGCCGCGGTACTGCTGGATGTCTCCAGCGCCATCCTGCTGGCGGCCGTCCTGGCCAGCATGGTGGGGTACACCTCTGCCTACCTGCCGGCGGCCGACGCGGGCGGGCAGATCCAGCAGTTGGACACACTGCGCCTGGTGCTCACCACCGCGGCAGGATCGCTGGCCGGCGTCTACGCTGCCGCGCGAGCCGAGCGTCTCCAGCACTACTTGCTCGCCGGTTTCGCGGTCGCGGTGGCGTCGGCCACGGCGATGCTCGCAATCCTGCTAATCGACCCGGCGCGCTCGTGGAGCGACGTGCCGTGGCTCGTAGGAACCTCGGTCGCCGGTGGCCTCCTCACAGCGATGATCTCCGTTGGCGCGTTCATCCTCCTCAGCCGGCCGTTCGGGATCATCACCCGCGTGGAGCTCATGGAGCTGGTGCAGCTCAACCACCCGCTCTTGCGCCGTCTACAGGACGAGGCGCCCGGCACGTTCCAGCACTCGATGCTCGTCGGCAACCTCGCGGAACGTGCGGCGGATCGCATCGGTGCGGACTCGCTGCTGGTACGTGTCGGCGCCTACTACCACGACATCGGCAAATTGGTCTCACCCGCGTTCTTCGTCGAGAACTACGGGCCGAACGAGAACCCCCACGAGCACCTTGATCCGCTACAGAGCACCCGCGTGATCCACCAGCACGTCACTGCCGGCGTCGAGATCGCGCGCAAGGAGGGGCTGCCGGAGGCGGTGATCCAGTTCATCCCGCAGCACCATGGCGAACGCATCGTTGCGTTCTTCTACCGGCGCGCCGCGGAACAGGAACCGACCATCTCCCAGGAGCTCTTCCGCTACCCGGGACCGCGTCCGCAATCCCGCGAAACCGCGCTGGTCATGGTCGCGGATGCTTGTGAGGCATCCGTCCGCGCCTCGAGTGATCGCTCGGCAGAGCGCATCCGCCAGATCGTGGAGAGCACCATTCGCGAGCGTATTGAGGAAGGCGAGTTCGACGAGTGCGATCTCTCCCTGCGCGATCTGCGGGTGGTCGCGGACACCTACTCCACCACGCTCACGGCGATGTTCCACCCGCGGGTGGAGTACCCGGAGCCGACGCGGCAGGAGCTGGCGGCGCGGCGTGCGCGTGGTGGCGTGATCGTGGAGGCGGAAGATGAGAGCCTCATCCCACCGTCACGTGCCCGCATCTCAACCGAGCCGAGCGACGATGCTGACTCCCTCGCGCCACCCGCGCGACCTCGAGGCCGCCGGGAGCGTAATCGCGATGAGCGCGAGCGCACCGAGGACGACGCGTAGCGGCTGAGCGGGCGCCGAGCCGCTGTGACGAGAGCGTGCGACGACTCGTCGGTATACTCGGCAGGTACCCCGACCATCCCCACGGTGAGGAGACCACATGCGTGCCGCGGTGATCGTGTTTCCCGGCACCTGGAGCGATAACGACTGCGTTTGGGCGCTTGAGCAGAACGGCATCGAAGCCCGCAAGGTCTGGCACCGCGAGTCGCACATCGACGCCGATGAACTCGTGGTGCTGCCCGGTGGCTTCTCCTACGGCGACTACCTCCGCTGCGGCGCCCTCGCGCGCTTCTCGCCCATCATGGCAGCGGTGCGAGCGCATGCGGAGGCCGGCGGGCTGGTCATCGGCATCTGCAACGGATTCCAGATCCTCTGCGAAGCGGGTCTCCTCCCCGGTGTGCTCATGCGCAACGAGTCGCTGCAGTTCCGCTGCGAGGACACCTACCTGCTCGCGGGCAACGACACGTCACCCTTCACCCGTGCCGCCGCTGACCGCCCCCTGAACGTGCCGATCTCCCACGGCGAAGGTCGCTACGTGGCCGAACCGGAGACCGTGCAACTGTTGGAGGACACGAATCGTATCGCCTTCCGCTACTGCGACCTCCAGGGACGCGTAACGCCGGAGGCGAATCCGAACGGCTCCGTGGCGAACATCGCCGGCATCCTCAACGAACGCGGCAACGTGCTCGGCATGATGCCCCACCCGGAACGCGCCTGTGAGCCACTCCTCGGCAACAGCGACGGCAACGCGATCTGGCAGTCGGCGTTGGGATCACGGGAAGCGATGACGAGATGACCGCTCCGACAGATCGCGCTCTCGAACAGGTGGCGATGAGCCGCGCCGAGTATGAGCGCCTCCTCGACATGCTCGATCGCGAGCCGACCGAGGTAGAGCTCGGCATGGCGGGGGCACTCTGGTCGGAACATTGCGGCTACAAGCACTCCAAGCCGCTCTTTCACCACTTCCCCTCCACCGGGGAATACGTGTTGACGAAGACGGGCGAGGAGAACGCCGGCGCCATCGACCTCGGCGACGGCTGGGTCGCTGTTTTCAAGATGGAATCGCACAACCACCCCAGCGCGCTGGAGCCGTACGAAGGCGCGGCGACCGGCATCGGCGGCATCCTGCGTGACATCTTCGCGATGGGCATGCGCCCGGTCGCCCTTCTTGACTCACTCCGCTTCGGGCCGCTCGATGACCGTAACAATCGCCGGCTCTTCCGCGGCGTGGTGGCGGGTATTGGCGGCTATGGCAACTGCGTCGGCGTGCCCACCGTGGGCGGCGAGGTGCAGATGGACCCCGCCTATAGCGGCAATCCGCTGGTCAACGCAATGTGCGTCGGCGTCGGCCGCATCGAGCACCTCCTCTCCGCCAGCGCTCGAGGCCCCGGCAACCCGCTGGTACTGGTGGGCGCGGACACCGGGCGCGATGGTATCCACGGCGCAACCTTCGCCTCCGTCGAGCTCAGCGAGGGCTCCGATGAACACCGCCCCGCCGTGCAGGTGGGCAACCCCTTTATGGAGAAGCTACTCATGGAGGCCTGCTGCGAGCTGGCCGAGCAGCACGGCGGCTGGATCGAGGGCCTGCAGGACCTCGGCGCCGCCGGGCTCACCTCGAGCGCCGTTGAGGCGGCCGCGCGCGCAGGCACCGGCATCGAGATTGACGTCGCCCTCGTGCCGCGCCGCGCGCAAGGGATGAG
>JBJHDC010000020.1:0-22688 GCA_050486345.1 Dehalococcoidia bacterium
GCGGAGGAGCTGAGCAACGATCCGAAGGAGCGCGCCGAGCACATCATGCTGCTCGATCTCGGACGTAACGATGTGGGCCGAGTCGCCGAGGCAGGGAGCGTACAGGTCACACAGCAGATGGACCTGGAGTTCTACTCGCACGTCATGCACCTGGTCAGCCACGTCACCGGCGACCTCCAGGACGGCATGACGGCCTACGACGCGCTGCGCTCCGCGTATCCGGCCGGCACCGTCTCAGGTGCCCCAAAGATCCGTGCGATGGAGATCATCGCGGAGCTGGAACCGGACCAGCGTGGCCCGTACGCCGGTGGCGTGGGGTTTTTCGACCTCTCCGGGAACATCGAGACCTGCATCACCATCCGTACCCTGATCGTGAAGGACGGCGTGGCGCACGTGCAGGCGGGCGCCGGCATCGTCTTCGACTCTGACCCGGAGTCTGAGTATGAGGAGTGCCGCCAGAAAGCTCGTGCACTGCTCGCGGCGATTGATGACGCGGAGCGTGGTGAGGGCGGCCCCTCGGGCAGCCTGGGGTTCTAGCGATGACTCCCGAACACACCCAACCCCAGCTCGCCTCGATGGCGATCATGGTCAACGGCGAGGGTCATGTCCTGATGCTGTGCCACGCCGTGGGCCCCTTCGCGGGTCGCTGGTCGATGCCATTCATCGGCGTGGCTGACAACGAAACAGCCGAGGACGCCCTGGACCGCCTGTTGCGCGAGGCCTTCCACGTCGTGCCGGGGCCGCAGGAGTTCCTCGACACGTTCTACCTCACCGGCAGCGGTGGCGAGCGCTTCGTTGTCAATGCCTTCACCTGCATCCAGTGGCAGGGCGAGCCTCGTTACGCACGGGGTATCTATGATGATGCCGTCTGGGCGCCGCCCGGCCGCCCCGGCTCTCTGGACCTTATCCCCGAGGTCCGCGAGTGGCTGCTTGCCTCCTATGAGGCAGAGGTCGACACCTGGGGCACCGAGTACGACCCGCAGCAGCTGCGACAGGTGCTGGTTGATGCGCGCGGTGAGCTGATCGCCGCCTTCGAGGAGCTGCCGTATCACCTGCGCGCCGAGGTGCTGGAGGAGGGCTGGACGCCCCTCGATGTGCTCGTGCATGCGGTGGATGTCGAGGCGTACTACGTCGCAGAGACGCGACGGGGGAGTGAGCAGCCGGGTCACACCTGGCGCCCATTCAACGATGCGCAGTGGTTCGATCTGCTGCAGCTCCGGCCATTGGAGGACGAGGTCACCGTGCGCGAACGCATGGACACCGTTCGTGAGGTGACCCTCGAGTGGCTCGAGGGAATCACGGCGCGTGCCCTCGCCGGGTATGTGAACCACCCGGAGCGCGGTGTGGTGCAGATCGGCGACGGTATCGAAAAGGTCGCAAGCCACGACCGCGAGCACGTGAACCAGTTGCGCCGCATGGCGCAGGCCGCCGCGATCGCGCAGGCGAGCGACCCGGGCAGTGCGCTCGGGCGGGAGAACTAACAGATGCTGTTGCTCATCGATAACTACGATTCGTTCACCTTCAACCTCTACCAGTACCTGCTGGAGCTGGGCGAGCAGGTGGAGGTGCACCGCAACGACCAGATCAGCGTTGAGGACTGTCTCGCCATGGGGCCCGACCACGTGGTGATCTCCCCCGGCCCGTGCTCGCCGAAGGAGGCCGGCATCTCGGTTGACCTCGTGCGCGCGTTCGAGGGCAAGGCGCCGCTGCTGGGTGTGTGCCTAGGTCACCAGTCCATCGGCGAGGCGTACGGGGGGAACATCGTCTCCGCGGGAGAGATCATGCACGGGAAGACCAGCATGATTGAGCATGACGGCCAGGGCGTCTTCGAGGGCCTGCCGAATCCGTTCGAGGCGATTCGCTATCATTCGCTCGCCATCGCACCTGACTCGGTGCCAGACGTGCTGGAGGTGACGGCACGGTCTGAGAGTGGTGTGATCATGGGTGTACGTCACCGCGAGCACCTCATCGAGGGGGTGCAGTTCCACCCGGAGTCGATCATGACGAAGCATGGACACGACCTGCTCCGCAACTTCCTCAAGATGCGCATGCCACAGGGGGTAGCGTCGTGACCTCCGCACCCGCAAACGGGGAGGCTGGCGTCGCGATCAAGAGCGCCCTCGCGGCGCTCGTGGACGAAGGCCGCGGACTGACAGAGCACGAGGCCTACCAGTCCATGTCCGAGATCATGCGCGCTGGCCTGGAGACGGTGCCAGGCGAGCGGGCGACCGCAGCCCAGTTCGGCGCGCTGGTGACGGCGCTCCGCATCAAGGGCGAGAGCATCGAGGAAATCACTGGCATGGCCCGCGCGATGCGCGACTACTCGCTGCGGGTGGAAGTGGATGCGCGGCCGCTCCTGGACACGTGCGGCACGGGAGGCTCCCACCGCAAGGTGTTCAATGCCTCTACCGCGGCAGCCTTCGTGGCGGCGGCGGCAGGGGCGAAGGTGGCGAAGCACGGCAACCGTGCGATGACCTCACGTTCCGGCGCCGCTGATCTGCTGGAGGCGCTGGGAGCGGAGATTACCCTCGGTCCGCAGGGCGTGGCGGAGTGCATCGAAAAGACCGGCGTCGGCTTCATGTTCGCGCAGGTGTTCCACCCCGCGATGAAGTTCGCTGGCCCGCTGCGTCCCCAGCTCGGCTTCCGCACCGTCTTCAACGTCCTTGGTCCGCTGACGAATCCGGCGGGCGCCAGTTGCCACGTCATGGGTGCCGCAAACGCGGAGCTTGCGGACCGGCTCGCCAACGTGCTCGCGCGCCTCGGCATGCGTCATGCACTGGTCGTTGCCGGCGAGGACGGGCTAGATGACATCACGGTGACTGGTTCCACCGCCGTCTTCGAGGTGCGCGGCGACGTGGTCTCCAGGCGAGACGTCAGCCCGTTTGACCTCGGTCTTGATGTGCACGCCTTTGAGGACATCGTCGGCGGCACACCACAGGAGAATGCCGCACTGCTCCGCGAGGTGTTTGCGGGTGAGGGTCCCCGTGCGCTGCGTGACCTTGTGGTCGCACAGGCAGGCGCTGGCCTGTACGTCACGGGCCTCGCTTCGTCGCTGAAGAACGGCGCTGAGATGGCCCAACACGCGATCGACGATGGCGACGCCGCTGCGAAGGTCGGCGCGTTCGTTGAGGCCTCGCGCCGCGCGGCCGGAGAGTAGCGTACTGCCATGCAGACGCGCGAGACGGGTACCGTCCTCGATCGGATCGTGGCCGATCGCCGCGTACGGCTCGCCGAGGATCGCGCGAAGCGCGACGAAGCACAGCTGCGTGATCTGGCCGCGAAGCGCGCCGCGCCCGTCAGTTTCGAGGCTCGCCTGCGGGAGGGCCGTCGCGCTGCACCCTCGGGCGCGCCGCTACGTCTGATTGCGGAGATCAAGCGCGCATCACCGAGCAAGGGTATCTTCGACGAGCAGCTGGATGCCGCCGAGCAGGCTCATGCCTACGCGGCAGCAGGCGCGTCTGCGATTTCTGTCCTCACGGAGCCCGATTCATTCAAGGGTTCGATCGCGGACCTCGAAGCCGTGGCGGATGCCTTCGCGGGTGATGACGATCGCCCCGCGCTGCTGCGTAAGGACTTCATCTTCGACCCGTACCAGGTGCTGGAGGCTCGAGCCGCCGGGGCGGACACGCTGCTACTCATCGTGATGATGCTGGAGCCGGACACACTCATCGACCTCATCCAGGATAGCCGCGCGCTGGGCATGGAGCCCCTAATCGAGGTGCACGACGAATCTGAGCTGCGCGTCGCCCTCGATGCTGGTGCTCGTGTGGTCGGAGTCAACAACCGCGACCTGCGCACGTTCACGGAGGACCTCGGCGTCACGGAGCGGCTCGCGGCGCTGGTTCCACCGGAAGTGACGCTGGTAGCGGAGTCCGCAATTCGGGCGGCCGCTGATGCCCGCCGCATGCTGGATGCCGGCGCCCACGCGTTGCTGGTGGGTGAAGCGCTGGTCCGGACGGGTGACATCGCTGCGATGGCACGTGAGTTGCTGCTGCTTGATGTGGCCGCAGGGGAGCGAGCTTCGCAATGACGCTGGTGAAAATCTGCGGCAACCGCACCCCGGACGATGTGCTCGCCGCTGCTGCGGCCGGTGCGGACCTCGTGGGCATCGTCTTTGCTGAATCGCGTCGGCGCGTGGAGATAGATGAGGCGCAGGCGATGGTGCGCGCCCTGGGCGACCCGCTGTCCGCGCACGAGATGGTGCTGCCCCCACCAGCCCAACCCGCCGCCCGCGAGGAGATCGAGCCCTGGTTCCGCCACGGTGCCCAGGTCATCGAGGCCTACCTGGACGCGAAGCGTCCGCTGACGGTGGGTGTGTTCGCCGACCAGTCAATCGATGAGGTGAACGAAATTGCTGACGAAGTGGGGCTGGACCTCGTGCAGCTCTCTGGCGACGAGACGTGGGAGGACTGCCTGCTGGTGACCAAGCAGGTGATCCAGGTGGTGCACGTCTCACCCATCGACTCGCCTTCGGACCCCATGGAGTACGTCCGTCCCGGGTTCGCGCTGGCGCTGATGCTCGACGCGGCGCACGGGCCGTACCGTGGCGGGGGCGGTGTGCCGTTCGACTGGGAGGTCGCCAGCCTGGTGGGGCAGCGCGTCCCGCTCATGCTCGCCGGAGGGCTCACGCCGGAGAACGTCGCTGAAGCGATCCAGCGGGTGCACCCGTGGGCGGTGGATGTCTCCAGCGGTACGGAGACGGATGGCATCAAGGATCACGAGAAGGTGCGAGCCTTCGTGGAGGCAGTGCACGCCACCTCGAACGACGCGTAGCGACAGCCAGCCCAGCCCAGCGTGGGATGCACATAGGAAGCAGGGGGCGACGAGCATGTCCGTAGATCAGCTTCCCGATGCCCGGGGCCGCTTCGGCGACTTTGGTGGCAAGTACGTCCCTGAGACGCTCATGCCCGCACTCGCAGAACTCGAGGCGGCGTACCGGGAAGCAATCGTTGATCCTGAGTTCATCGCCGAGCTCGATGCGCTCCTGCGAGACTACGTGGGGCGGCCCTCGCCGCTGACATTGGCCGGGCGACTCTCCGAGGAGGTAGGCGCCAGTGTCTACCTGAAGCGCGAGGACCTGAACCACACCGGCGCGCACAAGATCAACGCGGTGCTCGCGCAAGGCCTCCTTGCGCGGCGCATGGGCAAGCGGCGCATCATCGCCGAGACCGGTGCTGGCCAGCACGGCGTGGCGACGGCCACCGTCTGCGCGCTCTTCGACCTCGAGTGCATCGTCTACATGGGCGCGGAGGATATTCGTCGCCAGTCGCTCAATGTCTTCAAGATGAAGATTCTCGGTGCAGACGTGCGCGCAGTGGAATCCGGGTCGCGCACGCTGAAGGACGCCACCAACGAGGCGATCCGTGACTGGGTGACGAACGTCCGCGATACCTACTACATCATCGGTAGCGTGGTAGGACCGCACCCATACCCGGCCATGGTGCGCGATTTCCAGGCGGTGATCGGCCGCGAGGCGAAATCGCAGATGCTGCAGCGCGAGGGACGCCTCCCCACCATCGCCGTTGCCTGCGTGGGTGGTGGGTCCAACGCGATGGGACTCTTCTATGAGTTCCTTGATGACCCCGTGCGCCTGATTGGCGTGGAGGCCGCCGGCGAGGGGCTTGATGGCAAGCACGCCGCGCCGCTCAACGCGGGCCGCCCGGGCGTGCTGCACGGTGCGAAGTCGTACCTCCTGCAGACCCAATGGGGCCAGATCGCCGAGGCGCACTCGATCTCCGCCGGGCTGGATTACCCGGGTGTGGGCCCGGAGCACTCATGGCTGAAGGTCTCCGAGCGGGCCGAGTACCGCTCCGTCACTGACCAGGAGGCGCTCGATGCCTTCCAGGCGCTTTCCCGGCTGGAAGGCATCATCCCGGCGCTGGAGTCCTCGCACGCCATCGCGCAGGTGCGCAAGATGCGCGACGAGTTGAAGCCGGATGACCTGGTGCTCGTGAACCTCAGCGGCCGCGGTGACAAGGATATGGGCACCGTCGCGGACGTGCTCGGGGTCGAACTGTAGCCTCGACGGTTCACGGGAACGGCGGCAGCCCCCACGGCACTGGGTCGAACTCCTCGAGGCTGCTGAGCACGTGATGCGCGTTCCGTACGGCGTCCGTGTAGTGAGCCTCCGGGACCGCAATCACTGACATGCCCGCCGCCAGCGCCGCCTCCACGCCGGTGGGTGCATCCTCAAACACCAGGCACTGCTCCGGACGCACTCCGAGGCGTGCCGCTGCCTCGAGGAAGATGTCCGGCGCGGGCTTGCCACGCACAACGTCCTCTGCTGTCACCAGTGCCTCGAATCGAGCGAACCAGTCAGCGTGTGCGCTGGTCTTCAGCGCGAGGCCGTGGCGGTCCGAGCTGGTCGCCACTGCAAGGGGTACGCCGCGCGCCGCGAGGTGCTCCGTCAACTCCACGGCACCCGGCATCGGTCCCGCAGTGGGGAACAGTCCCTCGAGGCGGCGCGTACGCTCCGCAATGAACGCTTCCGGTGACATGTCGATGCCGTGGCCGTCCACGAAGATCTGCCCGGCGTCCGCGTTGGGGCGGCCGATCATGCGGGAGCGCACCTCGAGGTCCAGCTCTTTGCCGAACGGCGCAAGGATTTCCTGCTGCACGCGGATGTAGAACGGCTCCGTGTCCAGCAGGGTGCCGTCCAGATCGAAGATGACGTGCGTGACACGCGGGTCGCCCCGTCGATTGCTGAGTTGCATGCCCACAGCATCCCCCAAGAGCGCGGCTGCTGATAGCCTCAAACTATGTTCCACGACGAGATGCCACCGACCGCATACCCCCCGGTGCAGGAGCCCGTGCCGGTCGAAGAGCCGGCGCCACCAATCTGGCAGCGGCGGGACATCCTGCTGGGCGTTGCGTTCCTGCTTGGCGGCTATTTCCTCCTGTTGCTGGGCTTCATCATCGTTGGCGTGGTGTTCGACCTGGAACTGCTGGAGGAGCAGTTCACCTACAGCACCGCGATCATGCTGATCGCCTTCGAGGGCTGGATTGGCATCACCGTCCTCATTCTCGCGCGGATGCGGCGTATCTCGTGGCACGATCTCGGATTCCGTAGGCCGGTGGGGCGCTGGGTCCTGCCGCTGACTGTGGTCGGCGCGTACGCCTCGTTGGCTGTGTATGCGGTTGTGGTGACGGTGATCGACGAGCTGACGGGATCGGACCTATCCGACCTGCTCGAAGGCAATCCGCTACCTACCGGCGACTATGACATCCTCATGTGGGTGCTGCTGGGCATCGGCGTCGTCGCCATCGCACCCGTAGCGGAGGAGCTGTTCTTCCGCGGGCTGCTCTTCAAAGCGCTGGATTCGATGTGGCCCACGTTCCTCGCGATGGTGGTGAGCGGTGCGGCGTTCTCCCTGTTGCACTTGAACCCGAGTGTGCTAATCCCCTTCACGCTCATCGGCATCATCTTCGCCTGGTCGTTCCGGCGCGCGAACTCGCTCTGGATTCCTATCGGAGCGCACGCGATCGTGAACGGCATGAGCTTCATACTGACGGTCATGGGTGTCGAAGGTTGACCCAACTGGCGGCCAGGCAGCGGAGGGAACCGTGATGGCGGACGCGGCAGCGAGCACAGACCGACTCGGCGAGCTGTTCGCGCGCACTCGCGCTGAGGGGCGCCCGGCTGTCATTCCGTTCTTGCCTGCGGACTGGCCGCAGTTCGGCGATACCGTCGCGCTGGTGGAAGCGGCGATCGAGGGTGGCGCGGATGCCATCGAGATCGGCATTCCGTTTAGCGATCCGCTGGGCGATGGGCCAATCAACCAGCGTGCATACGACGAGGCGATCGCCAACGGTTGCACCACGGACACCGTCTTCGCCTCGGTGCGGGAGCTGCGTAGCCGCGGGGTTCGCTCGCCCATATTGCTTATGGGATACTGCAATCCCTTGCTCGCCTACGGGTGGGAGAGGTTTGCGCAGACCGCTGCGGACGCCGGTGTGGACGGGCTCATCATCGTCGACCTGCCGCCGGACGAGGCTGCTGAGCTGGAGGGCCCCGCGCGAGCGGCCGGTTTGCATATGGTGTTCCTGCTGGCGCCGACCTCCACGGAGGACCGCATCCGGCTGGTGGCGGAGCACGGCAGTGGGTTCATCTACTGCGTCAGCGTGGTGGGGATCACTGGGGAGCGCCGCGAGCTGGCGGCTGACCTGCCGGACTTCATCGCCCGGGTGCGTGCACAGACTGACCTGCCGCTCGCGGTGGGGTTCGGTATCTCCAGCGCGGAGCACGTGCGAGCGGTGGGGGAGATCGCTGACGCAGCGGTGGTGGGGAGCGCCTTCGTGCGGACGATTGCGGAGGCGCCAGCGTCGGAACGGCCAGCGCGGGTTCGGGCGTTCATGGAGGGATTGACCGGCCGCGCGGCCAGTCCGGCATAGGCAGTCCCGCGGCGAATACGCGGGATAGACCGTGTGACACACGGGTGACGTCTGGCACGTAACCGCAACAGGCCGCCAAGATCGAGGCGATCGCGGCGTTCATGCAGGATCTGACGAACGGAGTCCTCTACCTATGCTGGTTCGTGGTATCCGAGGTGCAACCACCGTGGCCTCGAACACACGCGAGGACATTCTGGCAGCGACGCGTGAGCTGCTCGACGAGATCGTGCGCGCAAATGAGATCGATCCAGATCACGTCGCCTCGATCATCTTCTCCACCACACCTGACCTCAGTGCAGAGTTCCCGGCTGTCGCGGCACGCGAGGTGGGCTTCACTCACGTGGCGCTTGAGTGCGTGCACGAAATGAACGTCCCGGGAGCGCTGGCCAAGTGCCTGCGCATCCTCATGCACGTGAACACGGAGCGCAGCGCTCGCGACATCAAGCACATCTATCTCCACGGCGCACGAGTCTTGCGCCGCGACCTGGTCGAAGAAGCAGCAACGGAGCAGGTGTCATGATCGTCGTAATGAGGCCGGAGCACAGCCAGGAGCAGGCAGATGCCGTGATGCAGCGGCTGGTGGAACTCGGACTGCGCGGACAGCCGATCTTTGGCGTAGAGCGCACGGTGATCGCCGGTCTGGGGCAGGTGCTCCAGGACCACCGCGACGATATCTCCATGATGCCCGGTGTGGACGAGGTCATCCGCGTCTCCAAGCCGTACAAGCTCTCCAGCCGCGAGGTGCATCGTGACGACACGGTGGTGGAGTTGCCGCATGGTGTGAAGATTGGCGGGGGCCGTCCGGTGTTCATGGCTGGACCCTGCTCGGTGGAGTCTGAGGACCAGATCTTCGCCTCGGCTCGCGGCGTCCGTGACGCGGGCGCACACATCCTGCGCGGAGGTGCCTACAAGCCTCGTACCTCGCCGTACTCATTCCAGGGGTTGGGCGTTCCCGGGCTGCAGCTGCTGCGGGCGGCCGGTGACGAAGTCGGCCTTCCGGTGATCACAGAGCTCCTCTCAGTCCGCGACGTCGATGTCTGCGCGCAGTACTCAGACGTGCTTCAAATCGGTGCGCGAAACATGCAGAACTTCGTGCTGCTCGAGGAAGCCGGCAAGACGGGCAAACCGGTGATGCTCAAGCGCGGGCTGGCCGGGACGGTGGAGGAGTGGCTGCTGGCCTCCGAGTACATCCTGTCGCAGAACAATCCCAACGTGATCCTCTGCGAGCGTGGCATTCGTACCTTCGAGACGTCGACGCGGAACACGCTGGACCTGAACGCTGTTGCGCTGGTGAAGCGGCTCAGCCACCTGCCGATCGTTGTCGATCCCTCGCACGGCACCGGAAAGTGGTACCTGGTGAAGCCCATGGCACTGGCGGGCCTCGCGGTTGGTGCGGATGGACTCATGATCGAGGTTCACCCCAACCCGGATCACGCGCTGTCGGATGGCGCGCAGTCGCTGACGCCCGCGAACTTCGCGGGCGTGGCGGCAGAGGCACGGTCGCTCGCGGTCGCCCTCGGGCGGCCGTTCGCAGAGCCGCCGGCTGCGGTCGCCACCGCATGATCGCCGCAGGGTGGCAACCGTGACCGAGGAGACGGTACCGGACGATGGCGTCGCGACTGACGTCCAGCCCACGGACGGCTCCGCGGAGGTTCCTGCGCCGCCTCCGCAGATAGAAAAGCCGACGGCCTTCCAACTGGAGTTGCCTGCGTTCCAGGGACCGCTGGACCTGCTCCTGCAGCTCATCGAACGCAACGAGTTGGACATCACCGAGGTTTCGCTGGTGACCGTCGCTGACCAGTACCTCGCCCATCTCCGCGGTGCGAATGAGACCGACATCGCGCGCCTTGCCGAGTTCATCTCTGTGGGAGCGCGCCTCCTGCTGCTCAAGTCCCGTGCGCTGCTGCCGCGGGATGATGTGGCCGATGAGGATGCGGAGGATGAGGGCGATGATGTCGGCGCGCTCATCGCAGCGCTACGTGAGTACCGTCGTTTCAAGCACGCGGCGGAGTTCTTGCGAGAGCGCGACGGCGGACACGGAACCTACCGCCGCGAGGTACCGCCCCCGGAGGTGCCGCTCCCCACTGGACTGGATGCCGTCACCCTCAGTTCGCTGGTCGATGTGATTCGAGATGTCCTTGCGCGCATGCCGGAAGACGAGCCCACTCCTGAGATTCAGCGCGAGCCCGTCCGACTGCGCGACCGTATCGCCTCACTCGTGGACACGCTGGAGCGCGACGGGCGGACGTCCTTCCGCCGCCTGATCGAAGGCGCCACCTCACGCACGATGATCATCGTGGATTTCATGGCCATCCTGGAGCTGATCAAGCAGCGCTACCTGGAGGCGCGCCAGTCAGAGTCCTTCGGCGACATCGATCTCGTGAGGCGTACAGAGGTGCCCGCACCGTCCATCGAGGCGATGGTCGAGGACCTTGATGAGGATGCAACCAATGACTAGCGCGCTACGATCGCTCAATAGCGACTGCCGGGTCACGAAGGGACCTTAAGCGGTGCTCCTGGTGCACGAAGAGCTCAGACGCAGTGTGCCGCCCGGCGATCACGCCGTGGCAATCGGCGTCTTCGATGGCGTGCACGGCGGCCACCGCATGCTCATCCAGCGCATGGTCGATGAGGGACGCGCGCGCGGGCTCACCGGCGGCGTGATCACGTTCCATCCGCACCCCGTGACCGTGGTGCTGCCGGATGCTCCGTTCCTCTACCTGGAGTCACTGGAGCAACGCGTGGAGGCCTTGCAGCAACTCGGACTGGCCTTCGTGAGTGTGCTCCAGTTCACATCGGAGCTCCAAGTGGTCTCGGCAGCCGATTTCACGCGCATGCTGGTAGACGAAGCAGGTATGCGACTCCTGGTGGTCGGTGAGGATTTCCGTCTCGGTCGCGGTGCAGAGGGCGATGTGGCGTTGCTCAGCGAGATCGGCCGCGAGCAGGGTTTTGAGGTCATCGCAGTGCCGCTACTGGCCTCCGAGGACGGTGCCGACCGTATCTCATCGACGCGGATCCGCGCGGCGCTGGCTGAGGGCCAGATGGAGAAAGTCGCGGCGCTGCTCGGACGGCCGTTCTCGTTGCGTGGTCCGGTGCTGCGCGGGGATGCGCGAGGGCGCACGCTAGGGTTTCCCACGATGAACATCGGTGTGGCTGCTGACCGCGCACTGCCGCCGAATGGGGTCTATGTGACGCGCGCGCGTATTGATGGACAGACCCACTCGGGCGTGACGAACGTTGGCATGCGCCCCACCTTCGAGAGCGACCACCGGCAGGTGGAGACGCACCTGCTGGATTTTGAGGGCAACCTCTACGACCGCGTGGTGACGGTCGAACTGTTGCATCATCTCCGCGAGGAACGGAAATTCGATGGTGTCGACACGCTCGTTGCACAGATCCGATGTGACATCGACGCCACCCGTGCCTGGCTCACCTCGGACCAGGCGTAGGGGCGTACGTAGCAAGATGGAGCCGCACGCATGACCACCGCCTCGCCCCAGTCGTCCCATCGCCGCATGGCTCCTGTAGACGAGCAGATGCGCGTGCTCATGGCCGGGACGGAGTTCGGTGATGACGCCACCCGCGTGGTGATGGACCGCGAACTGCGGCAGCGACTGGAGGAAGACCGCCCGCTGCGCGTCTACTGCGGTTACGACCCCACGCGCGTGGATCTGCACTTGGGCCACTCCGTGACCATGCGCAAGCTGCGGCAGTTTCAGGACTTCGGGCATGAGGTGACGTTCCTGATCGGGAGCTTCACGGCGCTCATCGGTGATCCCACGGGCCAGGACAAGACGCGCCCCGTGCTGACGCCGGATGAGATTGCGGCCAACGCGAAGACGTACACGGATCAGGCGTTCTGCATCCTGGATGCAGAGCGCACGACGATTCGCTTCAACGCGGAATGGCTGAGCGAACTGGGATTCGACGACGTGCTGCGCCTGACCGGCAATTACACGGTCGCCCAGTTCCTGCGTCGCGAGAACTTCGCCAAGCGCTACGACGCAGGAGACCCGATCCATGTGAGTGAGTTCCTCTACGCGATGATGCAGGCGTACGACGCCTATCACATGGACACGGACGTGCAGATCGGTGGCACGGATCAACTGTTCAACCTGATGGCGGGCCGGCAGCTGCAGGAAGCGTGGGGGCGTCGCGCGCAGATCTGTCTCACGCTGCCGATTCTTGTGGGCACCGATGGCACGCAGAAGATGTCGAAGTCGCTGGGCAACTACATTGGCATCGAGGAGCCTGCGCACGACATGTTCGGCAAGGTGATGTCGATCCCGGACTCCGCGATCCTCGACTACTTCACGCTGCTGACTCCATTGTCGCCGGACGATATCGACGATATTCGCGTGGCGCTGGATGGCGGTGCGTTGCGGCCCATGGACGCGAAGAAGCGATTGGGCGAGGAGATCACCGCGGTCTTCCACTCGCGGGAAGCTGCCGTGGAAGCGCGCGCCTACTTCGAATCCACGATCCAGCGCGGGGAGACCCCTGACGAGATGCCCGAGCACGCGATCGATGCTCCTGCGCCGCTGCACCAGGTGTTGGTGGCGGCGGGCCTCGCGGGCAGCGGCGGCGAGGTGCGCCGGCTGGCGGGGCAGGGCGCCATCTCGATCAACGGGGAAGCGGTCGCTGAATTCACCACCGAGGTGAGCGCGGGCGACGAGATCCGCGTGGGGCGGCATCGGTTTCTGCGGATTGTGTCGGCAACGCCGTAGTGTGACGGGGCGCGGGAACGTTCGCACTTCGACAACACACTGGCCACAACGCAATAACATCGTGTACGGTCGATCACGAGGGGGATGCGTGCATGATAGATAGCGGCGTCGAACTGGACCTCGAAGCGGTAGCGCAGAACATCGCCGAGGCCGATGTCGTTGGCATCTTCTTCGCCGCCCTGGACATGACGCTGATGGTGGACACGCGTTGTACCGACGAGGTGCCGCCGATGGTCGCGGTCGTCCCACGGGAACGTGATCTGTCGGCGCGGCTGCGAGCGGTGCGCCAGATGCGGCCGGAGCTCCCGCGCATCGAATCGATCACGATGATTCCGTGGGCACGCCGGGTGGATTCTATGATTACCCTCGGCGTGTGGGAGCAACTCCTGGACCGTCTCAACGATGCCGCTGTCACTTCGACAGCGGCATGTTGTTTGGAGGAGCTCCGCGCGCTGGAGCTTGCCGAGCTACGTGATGCGATTACCGGTCGCACGTACGAGGCCCTCTGGAGCCGCACCGACAACTAGGCGGTCGCCGGGCGCAGGTCGAGTACCTCCAGTTGCAGGCTGTCCCCGCCCCGGAAGTCATCCCGTTTCACTGAATAGACGATGTCAGCGTGTGCGCCCACTGGCACGGCGTGCTCCGCGTTGCGGAACGAGATGCCGCGCCAGATCACGCTCGACCCGGGTTGCGTTGCGTCGCCGTCCCTCACCCGCAGTTGCAGGTGCTCACCTTCTCGACCGACCAGCCGCGTCTCCACGACTTCCACGCCGCGCGCGAGGAAGACCGGGCGCTTGTTGCCCTCGCCGTGCGGCTCAAGGAGCTGCAGCCACTGCGTCAGCTTCGGGCTGATGGAGGCGAGCTCCAACTCTGCGTCGATGGTGATGGTGGGGACCATGGCGTGGGCGTCGAGGTGCTGCGCGGCATCGGCGAGCAGACGGTCGCGGAGCTCCGAGATGCGGTTCGTCGCGATGGTGAAGCCGGCCGCGGCGCGGTGGCCACCGAAGCGGACGAAGAGGTCTGCGTGACGTTCGAGCAGGGCGGTGACATCGAATCCCGGGATGGAGCGGCAGGAGGCGGTTGCTTCGTCGCCCACCACCTGCATCACGATGGCCGGACGAGAGTAGTGATCGGCGAGCCGACCGGCGACCAGGCCCACGATGCCCTTTGAGATGTCCGGCGAGTCGACGATGAGCAGCGGGGCCTCGCGGTCCACAGCAGCATGGGCTGCTTCCAGCGCCGCGGTGCTCTCGTCACGTCGTGCCTCGTTCAGGCGCTCGAGTTCGCCGGCGAGCTGGCGCGCGGCATCGAGGGTGGGGGCGAGGAGGAGGTCGAGCGCGAGCTGTGCGTGGGCCATACGTCCGGCGGCGTTGAGGCGCGGGCCGATGACCCAGCCGATGCTGTCGACGGTGATTGCGTCATCGCGCAGGCGGGCGGCCTCGAACAGGGCGCGCAGGCCGGGGCGGGTCGTGTGCGCCAGCGCATCGAGGCCGAGGCGGACGATATCGCGGTTCTCGGCGACCAGCGGGGCGACATCGCAGACCGTGCCGAGGGCAGTCAGTGCGCGGTGCTCTTCGGGTGCGTAGGGACGTCCGAGGCGGTCGTGCAGATCGTGGATGACCTTGTAGGCGACCCCCACCGCCGGGGGTTCGGAGCCGTAGCGCTTCTCCTCCAGGTGGGGGTTCACGATCGCGAGGGCATCCGGGAGGAGGTCCGGGATTGTGTGGTGGTCGATCACGATGGTGTCGAGGCCGAGTGCGGTGGCTTCTGCGATCTCGGTGACGGCTGAGGTGCCGGTGTCAGCGGTGACCAGGAGCGTTGCACCGAGGTCGGCGAGGCGACGGACGGCCTGCACGTTGACGCCGTAGCCCTCCGTGAAGCGGTCGGGGAGGTAGGGCACGGGATGTGCGCCGAGGCAGGCGAGGCCTTCGACGAGCAGGCACGTCGCGGTGATGCCATCCACGTCGTAGTCGCCGTACACAGCGACCTGTTCGCCGCGCTCACAGGCCTCCGCGAGGCGGGTGACGGCAGTGTCGAGGTTGGGCATGAGCGCCGGGTCTGTGAGCTCGCGGGGGGTGCCAAGGAAGCGGCGGGCGGTGTCGGTAGTGATCACGCCGCGGTGGGCGAGGATGGTGCGGATGAGGTGGGGCAGCGCATCGGCGGCGTCTGCGTAGCCATCGAGCGGTGGGGTGGGGAGCAGCCGCCAGCGACGGCCGGCGGAGCCATCGAAGTGCTGCGGGGCGACCTCGGAAGGTGCGGTCACGGAGGGCCGATCGCGGGCGGGGAGGGTGCCTGCGGGACGTGGGGAGCGTAGCACGCGAGTGCTTCGCGGGCGTGGCGTTGCGTACACGGGGGCGTGTACGAACCTTCGGCAACTCACTCCTGTAGAAAAAAAGTGGGGGGCTCGTTCACACCTACGGGGTGTGCGTTGCTCGACCGTTTGTTGCATGGTGCGCGCCTCCTGCGGAGCGGGTACGGCAGTGGCGCCCTCCACGGGAGGACGTTGGGGATGGTGTACCGCTCGGGTGGTGGTGGGCGAAGGGGGGAGTGGCAGCGGCCACGAGGGGAGGGACCTCGTGGCCGCTGCAGGCTGGCTCGGATCGCCGGTTGCGGTTTGGCGGAGGGAGCCTGGTGACGCGACTTGCCGCAGGTATCACGGCTGTCCCCGGCGAGGGGCGGTACCGAAGGGACCCGCCTCACCTGATGGGAACGATAGGGAGCGTGGCGGTCGCGATCGTTATCGCTCGGTTAGCGCCGGGGAAACGTGTGGTTAAGCCGCAGGTGACACGGACATCGCATATGCCGCCGGCTCACGCGGCGCTGGTGGATGGCGGTGCGACGAGCGTGTTCTGGCGCGCGGCGATCCACCACTGGCCGTCGCGTTTGGCGAGGACGTAGAGGGCGATCATGGCTGGTTCCGGGTTGGTGATGTTGCCGTCGGCGTCCGCGACGCGGGCGTGCTTGTGGGCGATGGCGATGTCCGGGGCGAGGAAGGTGATGTCTGTGAGCTCGTAGCGTACATACTCATCGCGCTTGAATGTGGCGAAGGCGCGTCGGTGCGCCTCGATGAGCGCTTCGCGACCGGTGATGTGCGCTCCACCGACGCTGACGGCGGTGGCGTTGGCGGCGAAGTGCCGGACGGCGAGGTCGAGTTCGTCGCCGTTCATCCAGGCTTCGATGCCGGTAATGATCTGGCGGATCGACTCGATGTCCTCGGTGTGGTCGACGGTGTGATCCTGGATGGATGGGGGTGTGGGGGTTGTGGTGTTGTTCATGTGTTGAGTGTGCGAGTTCAAGTGAGGTTGAGGTCAAGGGCTCGGTGCGCCCGCGCTCGGAGGTGATAGACGCCGCTTCGCGGCGGCTGTGGTTTGGCCCACCCGCCCGCCCGGGAAAGCGAAGGGGCGGGCCCCTTCGCGCATCCCCTCGGAGGCTCTTGGCCGGGATGAGGTGGGAGTTTGCGGGGTGCGTGGGGGTGGGAATGGTCGGATGTACGTCCTTCGACAGGCTCAGGACGAGCGGAGCTGGGGGAGGTGGCAGGTTCCTCCTAGTCAATCGTCACGGTAGCCGCCGGAACTCTCGCTCGATCAATGCCCTCGCTCGATTCCCTTGCTTGTTGCCGATTGCGTGGATGTGCCGTTCTGCGAAGTCACGGTCCAGAAGGTATGGGTCACGCTGGGTCGTGATCCAGTCGAGTGCACGTCTTTGAAGCGCCGTCGGAACGCGATCACTCACGTGTAGTTGCCAGAGGTAGCAGTAGAGGTCGGCAGCCTGCAGGCCCGGATGGTCATCGTCGGAGGCGAAGCTAAGGTCCCCGATCCGTCGGTCTCCGGCGCGGCCCTGCGCAAACATCTCCTTCGCGCGAAACTCATCGTTCGCTTTCTCGTCGAGGACGAAGTTGACAACGGTGCCGCTCTTCGCCTTCTGCATCGCCTGCCATTTCATCATGGCGAGCGCGGCGACATAGGGTGGTCGTACGGGTGCCCCGTCTCCGATTATCTCCCGGGTGAACTTGAAATCCTCGAACGTGGTTCGGAGGATCGCGCCTGTGAGGTACTTCCGGAGATCGTCGTCGAACGCGTCCCAGTCCGGCAGGTAGACGCATCCGCCCACTGGGTGGATCTCGCGTTCGTCGATGATGTCGATCAAGCGGTCGAGGAATATCGCAGCGCGGTTCGGTGTCCACCCCTGGTACGGGCTCCGGCTGCTCTGCCAGCTTCGCACCTGGAAGAACTCCCTGGAGTGAAACGGGCTCCCTGAAATCTCTTCATCGAGGGCGGCACCCCATGCCCTGTCGAAGAGCTTCCACTGGCGGAGCGAGCCAAGGTATCCGCCGACGATGAGCACGCGGGCACCTCCGTGCGTGCCGGTCTCGTCTCCAAAGACCAAGAGGTTCGTAGCCACTGCCGTGCTCTCAATCGGTAACGCCGACACAAATCCTAGTCTCACTAGGGCGTCGGTGCGCTCGCTCGGAAATGCAGTGTGTGTACCGGGGCTCCGGCCGGCTCCGGGCAGACGGAGGGGAGGGCAGAGACGGGCGCAGCACGCTGCGTCCCTACTGGGTGCGGGTGCTTTCGGCTGACGGTGGGACGTTCGAGGTAGGCGCGGTCGGCTGCATATCCTTCGGCAAGCTCTGGACGAACGGAAGGGCGGAGGCGGAGGCGGGCGCAACGCCTTGCGCCCCTACGAGTATGGATCGGTCTCGGTCGCAAGCGGGGCGTTCTTCGTGGGCGTGAGGTCGCCTGAGGATTCTTCGTCAGACGCAGGACGAGCGGACGGGGTGGCCTGGTCTGCTAGGTGGGGTTGTTGGGCTGGCTACCCCTCGTAGCGTTTGAAGATGAGGGAGGAGTTGTGGCCGCCGAAGCCGAGGGAGTTGGACATGACGTATGCGAGCTCGGCGTTACGGGGGCCTTCGGTGACGTAGTCGAGGTCGCAGTCGGGGTCGGGGGTGACGAGGTTGATGGTGGGGTGGATGCGCTGGTCGCGGAGGGAGAGGACGGCGATGACGGCCTCGATGCCGCCGGCGGCGCCGAGGGTGTGGCCGACCATCGACTTCGTGGAGGAGACGGGGAGGGAGGCGGCGGCTTCGCCGAAGACGGTCTTGATGGACATGGTTTCGAACTTGTCGTTGAGGGGGGTGCTGGTGCCATGTGCATTGACATAATCGATGTCGGCGGGCTGGATGCCGGCCTTGTCGAGGGCCATGCGCATGGCGCGGGCCGCGCCTTCGCCGTTGTCGCTGGGCTGGGTGATGTGGAAGGCGTCCGCGGACTGCCCGTAGGCGACGATTTCCGCGAGGATGGGCGCGCCTCGGCGCTCGGCGTGTTCGCGCTCCTCGAGGATGAGTACGCCCGCGCCCTCGGCGAGCACGAAGCCGTCCCGGTTGAGCTCAAAGGGGCGGCTGGCGGTGAGGTGGTCGGGGTTGCGGGAGAGGGCACGCGCGGAGGCGAAGGCGGCGATCGACATGCGGGTCACCGAGGCCTCGCTGCCACCGGCGATCATGGCGACGGCGTCACCGCGACGAATGACCTCGAAGGCGGTGCCGGTGGCGTCCGCGCCGGAGGCGCAGGCGGAGACGGTGTTGTAGTTGGGTCCGCGCGCACCGAAACGAATCGAGACCTGCCCGGCGGCCATGTCCGGGATGAACATGGGCACGAGGAACGGCGAGACGCGGTTGGGGCCCTTGTGAAAGAAGGTGTCGAACTCCTCCTCCAGGGTGGCCATGCCGCCGATGCCTGCGCCGATCATGCAGCCGATGTGATCGGCCTCGGCGGCGACGTCCAAGCCTGACTGATCGAGGGCTTCGCCGCTGGCGAGGATGGCGAGGTGGGTGAAGCGGTCCATGCGGCGGGCTTCTTTGCGGTCGAGGTAGGTGGAGATGTCGACATCGGGGATTTCGCCGCCGACGGTGGAGGGGAGGTCGGAGACCTCGACGTTCTGGATGGGGCGGATGCCGCTGACGCCATCGAGCATGGCCTGCCAGGCGGCGTCGCGGCCGACGCCGTTGGGGGTGAGGAGGCCGGCGCCGGTGATGACAACGCGGTGGGGTGCGGGCATGACGGGTCTCCTCGTGCGGGTCGGGGTGTGCGCGTCCTCCGGAGGCGTCCTTCGACAGGCTCAGGACGAACGGAGGGGGAGGCGGCGCGTTTGCGCTCATTCATTGTGGCTGATTGCGGGGTAGATGCGACAGCGGGGAGGGAACCTCACCCCCCAGCCCCCTCTCCTCCTTCGAGGAGAGGGGGAGGCGGAGCGGATGGAGAGTGGAGGGAGAGGGTGGCATGGTGATAACGGATCGCGTTATGCTTTGGCGAGCGAGGGCGTGACGAGTGATCCAGAGCTTTGGTGGTCGAGACACTGAGAGGCTGTTCGACCGCGAGCCCGTGCGCCGCTGGTCACCGGAGTTGCAGCGGATTGCCCTGCGGAAGTTGCGGATGTTGGACGCGGCGGATCGACTGGATGACCTCCGCGTCCCGCCCGGCAATCGGCTTGAGCGACTCCGCGGTGACCGCGCATCACAGTACAGCATCCGTATCAACGACCAATGGCGGGTCTGTTTCCGCTGGGATTCGGGGGACGCGTATGAAGTTGAAATCCTGGACTACCACTGATCACCGACCCCGATGCGGAGGATGAGATGAGCACGACAGCAGCGGCACGATTGGCACCCGTGCATCCGGGCGAGGTGCTCCTGGAGGAGTTCCTGCGTCCGCTGGGACTGAGTCAGTACCGTCTGGCTCAGGAACTCCACGTGCCGCCGCCGCGGATCAACGAGATCGTGCTGGGGCATCGAGGTATCTCTGCGGATACGGCGTTGCGGCTGGCGCGGTATTTCGGGACGTCGGAGCGGTTCTGGCTCAATCTCCAGACGCGGTACGACCTGGATGTGCAGCGGGACCGCCTGGGTGACCGTCTGGAGCGCGAGATTACGCCGCGGGCTTGAAACCTCACCCTCCGGCCCCCTCTCCCACGTTGTGGGCGAGGGGGAGGCGGAGCGGAGGGCGCGAGGGGTTGCGCCTCTACGGTCGGAGAGAGTTCGCAATTTCATCGTGAGGCTTCGCTCCTGCCTCGGGGACCGGGGTCTGTGGTTATCCGTCCCAGCGGTTGAAGATGATGGCGGAGTTGTGGCCTCCGAGGCCGACTGAGGTGCTCATGGCGTGGCGGACTTCGGCCTGGCGGGCGAGGTTGGGGACGATGTCGAGGTCGCAGGTGGGGTCCGGCGTTTCGTAGTTGATGGTCGGTGGGACCACGCCATGATGGGTCGTGAGCGCGGTGATCGCTGCTTCCACTGCGCCGGCCGCGCCCATCATGTGGCCGATCATGCCCTTCGTCGAGGAGACCATGAGGGCGTCCGCGTCCTCTGCAAAGACATCGCGGATGGCGGCCGTTTCCACGCGGTCGTTGAGCTGGGTGCCGGTGCCGTGGGCGTTGATGTAGTCGATGTCGCGCGGTTCCAGGCCGGCACGGCGCATGGCGTCCCGCATGGCCTGGGCCACGCCGTGGCCGTCCTCGGCGGCGGCGACCATGTCGTAGGCGTCGTTGCTGGTGGCGGCGCCGGCGTACTCCGCGTAGATGCGCGCACCGCGGGCGAGCGCGTGCTCCAGTTCCTCCAGCACGAGGATGCCCGCCCCTTCACCGAGGATGAAGCCGTTGCGGTTGAGGTCGAAGGGGCGGACGGCCTGCTTCGGGTCCTCGTGCACGGCGAGGGCCTTCATGGCGTTGAAGCCGGCGTAGTAGATGGGGGTGAGGGGGGCCTCGTAGCCGCCGGCGATGATGATGTCGGCGTCGCCGCGGGCGACCATCTCGGCGGCCTCGCCGGTGGTGGCGCCGCCGGTGGCGCAGGCGGCGGTGAGCGCAAAGTTGGGGCCGCGCGCGCCGAGCTCGATGGCGACGAGGCCGGTGGCGGTGTCGGGGAGCATGTGCGAGGTGAGGAAGGGGGAGATGCGGCGCGGGCCTTTTTCGTCGAGGATCTGCTGCTGCTCGACGATGAGGTGGGCGCTGCCCATGCCGGTGCCGAGGATGACGCCGACGCGCGCGGGGTCCTCGGTGGTGATGTCCAGGGCGGCATCCTCGACGGCCTGCTGCGCCCCGGCGAGCGCGAAGACGGAGGAGCGGTCGATGCGGCGCAGGAGCTTGCTCTCGACGTGGGCGGTGGGGTCGAAGTCCTTCACTTCGCCGACGATGGGGTGCTCGTAGGCGGAGGCATCGAAGAGCGTGATGTGGCCGAGGCCGGAGCGGCCATCGATGAGGCCGTCCCAGGTGGCGCCGGTGTCGTTACCGAGCGGCGTGATGAGGCCGATGCCGGTGACGACCACACGGCGGCGGGCGGGGTGGGTTCCGTTGGTGGTCATCGACGCTGCTGCCCCTCGATGTGCGCGTTAGGTGGGTGACGTTGGGAGATCATCGCATGGTGGGGGAGGGTGTGCCTCCTGTGGCACCGCTAGGATGTACGCGACCACGGAGGATTGGTGGAGGGAACTCGATGACCAACTACGAAGTACGCCAGATGCGCCCTGACGAGATGGGGCTGGCCATCGAGTGGGCGGCGGCGGAGGGGTGGAATCCGGGGTTGCATGATGGGGATCTGTTCTATGAGACGGATCCGGCCGGGTTCTTCGTGGGGACGCTGGATGGGGAACCGGTGGCGTGCATTTCTGCGGTGGCGTACGACGATGGCTTCGGCTTCATCGGGTTCTACATCGTGCGGCCGGAGTTTCGGGGTCAGGGGTACGGGATCCGCATCTGGGAGCGGGCGATGGAGTACCTGGGCGACCGCAATATGGGGCTGGACGGGGTGCTGACGTCGCAGGGGCGGTACGAGAGCGTGGGGTTCCGGCTGGCGTATCGGAATGTGCGCTACCTGGGGCGGACGCGCGCGGAGCCGCCGATGCCGGACGATGAGATTGTGCTGCTGCAGGAGGTGCCGTTCGAGGCGGTGGCGCGGTACGACTCGGCGCTGTTCCCGACGTCGCGTGACGAGTTCCTCGCGCGGTGGGTGGCGCAACCGGATGCGGTGGCGCTGGGGTGCGTGGAGGGCGCTGTGTTGCGCGGGTTCGGGGTGGTGCGGCGGTGCCTCGATGGGTTCAAGATCGGGCCGCTGCTGGCGGACAACGTGAACATTGCGGAGCGGCTGTTCCGGGCGCTGGAGGGGCAGGCGGTGGATGGCGCGCCGGTGTACCTGGATGTGCCGGAGCCGAATGCGGCGGGGGTGCGGATGGCGGAGATGTACAAGATGCAGCCGGTGTTCGAGACGGTGCGGATGTATACGGGGGATGCGCCGGACGTGGACCTCGGGCGGGTGTTTGGGGTGACGACGTTTGAGTTGGGGTAGGGGGGCACGTTCGGGAGTGTGAGGGCTGCCGAGGGGTCATGGTGGCATCGGCGCCCCCGCGTCAGCGCTCCACTGCGATCACCCGTTCGCCGGGATACCCGGCGGGGCGAAGTCGGGGGTCGGAGGGAGCCAGAGGGGAGCCGCTTCGCGGCCACCCTCACCCCGGCCCTCTCCCGTGAAGGGAGAGGGGGTCGGAGTTCGCGGGTCGAGGAGTGTGACGATTTCGCGGGGGCGCAGCGTGCTGC
>JBJHDC010000020.1:22698-25759 GCA_050486345.1 Dehalococcoidia bacterium
CCCGTGTTGTGTGGGTGGTGGCAGGGGCGTGGTGCACGTCCTTCGACTGGCACTCCGGGATCGGCGCTACGCGCCGGGGCTCAGGAGGGGCGGAGCGGGTTGCTGCGCCCGTTCTGCGTTGGTGGTGGGCACGTGGTGTCGCGCACGCCCTTCGGCAGCAACTTCAGGATTGGGTGATTGAATGGGCGGAGCCCCCACCCCAGCCCTCCCCCGCGTCGCGGGGGAGGGGGTTTCGGACGGAACTCGCGCGCTTCAGGTGAGTACGTTCGGAGGCGGTGTGAGGGGAGCGGGCGCAGCACGCTGCGCCCCTACGAGAGCGAGAGCGTGGCTGTGAGGGGTGGTTAGGTCCGCGGCGGCAGGATCGAGATGGGGATGGGGCGTTCGCGGGCGTCGTCCAGGGAGACGGCGGTGGAGTCGTCTGAGATGCGCTTGACCATGCGGGCGAGGGCGTGGCCGGGGCCGACTTCGACGAAGGTGTCGACGCCGTCGCGGGTCATGCGGCGGACGTTTTCGGCCCAGAGTACGGGCGAGCGGAGCTGAGCCTCGAACTCGCGGCGGACGTCCTCGGCGGTGCGGAGGAGGTCCGAGGTGATGTTGGAGACGATGGGGCGCACGGGGTCGGCGAAGGGGATTTCGCGGATGATCTGGGCGAATTCCTCGGCCTGCTCGCGGTGGAGCGGGGTGTGGCTGGAGACCTTGAGCTTGAGGCGGATGGCGCGGCCCTGGAGTTCGCGGGCGCGTTCCATGGCGCGTTCGAGCGCGCTGACGTCGCCGCTGATTACGGTCTGGGTGTCCTCGTTGTGGTTGGCGACGTCTACGCGGCTGTGGTCGCCGACGGTGGCGTCTTCGCAGATCTGACGGACGGTGTCGGCGTCGAGGCCGACGATGGCGGCCATGCCGACGGGGCGGTCCTCGTTGAAGGAGCCCATGAGGCGGGAGCGCTCCAGGATGACGAGGAGCGAGTCGCGGAAGGAGAGCGCGCCGGAGGTGACGGCGGCGCTGAAGAGGCCGAGCGAGTGGCCGCCGAAGAGGCGGGGGCGGACGGATTCGCCATGCTCGATGAGCTTCTCGCGCATGGCGCGGAAGATGGCGACGGAGGTGGTGAGGACTGCGGGCTGGGTGTTCTCCGTGGAGGCGAGGGCGTCTGCGTCTGCTTCGAAGCAGAGGCGCGCGATGTCGATGTTGAGGGTGTCGCTGGCCTCGACGAAGGTGTCGCGGGCGGCCTCGGAGTGCTCATGGATGAGCAGACCCATGCCGGGGGCCTGAGAGCCCTGGCCGGGGAAGACGAGCGCGATCGAGTCCGTGTCTGAGAAATCCGTGTCTGTGGACGCGGACGTGTCGTTGGGCTGCTGTGACGCTTCGGTCATCGCCGTTGTCTCCGTGTGTCTACGCGGGGTCTGAGTTAACGGCGGTTTCGCCGGGAACTCGCGCAGTATTACGTTTTCATTGTAGCAGCGGCGGGGTGGGAGCACGTCAACGATTCGGGAGGTTAGCTCTGGAGGACGCGCGCCTGGATTCCTGCCGTATCGACGAGGTGGGTGATGTCTTCAGGGTCGCTGGTGAGGATCGTGTCCCTGTCTTCCGCGAGCAGGACGAGTGTTGCGTCGAACGCGCGCCTACTGGGGCCCCGGCCCCTGATCCATCGAGCGGGGGTCAGGCTCGAGGAACAGCCGGCCCATCGCGAAGATGCCGTGCTGCGGGAGCCAGAAGTCACCCAGCCGTGTCTGTACTTCCAGTGGCGACGCCGGGCCCACGTCGACGCCGTCGACGCTGGCGGCGCTTTCGGTAACCCGCCAGATCTTCAGCGGATTCGCGGCATAGGGGAGGCCGTTAGCGGTGAGCCCGGCCAAGCCGACTTTGCCCACACCCAGGGTGAGGCTTGCCATGGCGCTCATGACCCTGAGGACCGTTGCGGAGCGCCAGGCGGCGAGGGGCATTAGTGCGCTGGCAGCGTTCATGACGTGGGTCATGGGAGAGCTGCCGAGTTCCAGTGTCCAGTCGATGCTTCCGTCCGCCGTGGTGACGTGGAGTGTGGTGGGTGACGGCCAGTCGATTGAGATCTGCGCCGGCAGGGATTCCTGGATCCCGCGACCGAACCAGCGAGAACACGCGATTTCGCTCGGGGCTGATTCGAGGAAGCGCCAACGGCCGTCCGGATAGCGGTGCCAGATGGAGGTGAAATCAGAGCCTACCGATGATGCGGTCCAACGCCGCAGACCGAGGACGTGTCCAGACGCGAACGGTTGGCCCATGACTCCATAGCCGGAAACACGTTCATCTTCGCCGGGTGGGAGGGTTGGATTCGCCTCCGATTTGGCGGCGTGCTCTTCGGGCTTCACGCTATTCAGCCTCCACCGCTGGTTTCGCGAGGCGACCTCGATTCGGATCTCGGGCTGCGCAGCCGTTCCTCGGCGGTCCGCGACGCCACCGCTGCTAGCGGGGATCGGGGGTCCGAGGGGAATCGACGGCGCAGCGGAATTCTAGCACTCCGGCACCGGTCTCGTTAGACGCCCATCGGGCCGCCGGGGGAGCGCATGGGTTGGATGGCGGGGGCGTCGAGGAGTTTGCGGACCTCGGGGAGGGCGCGGAGGAGGTCCGAGGCGAGGGTGGCGGCGTCGCCGTAGATCTCGGAGACCTGGCGGGCGCACTCGGCGTGCGCGTAGACGGCGACGGAGGCGGCGTCGTAGGGCTCGATGCCCTGCGCGATGAAACCGGCGATGAGGCCGGCGAGGACGTCGCCGGTGCCCGCGTGGGCGAGTGCTGACGTGGCGGCGCCGGAGATGCGGGCGCGGCCCGCGTGTTGTTCGCTCCCTACGGTCGCAGGCGGGGCGGCGATGATCGTGCAGGCGCCCTTCAGCACGACGACGCTGCCGGTGGCCTCGGCGTAGGCGGCGGCGCAGCCGAGGCGGTCCGCCTGGACCTCGTCGACGGTGGTGCCGGTGAGGCGGGCCATCTCGCCGGGGTGGGGAGTGAGGACGCGCGGGAGGGTGATGCGGTCCTGCCAGCCGGGCTCCTGGGCGAGGATGTTGAGCGCGTCCGCATCGAGCACGATGGCCTCGAG
>JBJHDC010000021.1:0-12633 GCA_050486345.1 Dehalococcoidia bacterium
CGCCCCCCCCCCCCCGCCCGGCGCCCCGATCGACCGCGAGATGGCGGAGTGTTGGTTTGGTGGGTGTTGGTTGTTGGTGGGGGGTGTTGGTGGGTGTTGTGTTTTTGTTTGTTTTGGGTGGGTGTGGGGTGGGTTTGGGTTGGGTTTGGGTTTTGGTTTGGGTTTGGTTTTGGGTTTGGGTTGGGGTTGTTTTATTTGCAGTACCTGTGGTGGGTGTGGTTGCGGCCCGGGCCGCGCGCCGCCACCCCGCGGTCAGCGCCCGTGCGTCGCCGGCCAGCGCGGTGACCAGCCGCCGGCCCACCGGGGTCGCCACCACCCGCACCGGGACGGCGACCTGCAGCACCGTCGCGACCACCGCCACCACCCTGCCTGACCAGACCGTGCGCCTGCACGGGCCCAGAGGCGAGATCGCCGTATGGCGCCTGGCCGATGACCCCTGGCTGCCCGGCCTGGCGTTTGCACTGGATCCGGCCGAGGTGCGCACGCTCCTGCAATCGCTCGATGTCCCGCCCGGACCGGTCCATCTACGACTCCGGGCGTACCGCGCCGGCCGGCGCGCCGTGGTAGAGGTGGTCACCGGTCCGTATCGCTTCTTCATCAAGGTGCTCCCGCCGCGACTGATCGCCCGCCTGCAGCACCGGCATCGTGCCCTCGAGCCACTTCTCCCCGTACCTCGCAGCCACGGCTGGTCAGAAGAAGCGGGACTCGTGGTGCTGCAGGCGATGGAGGGCGCCACCCTCCGCGAATGCCTCGACCAGGGGATAGAACCACCACCCGACCCCGCCGACCTAGCAGCGCAGCTCGACCGGCTACCGGCGATCGACGATGGTGCGCGCACGCGCGGTCGACTCGATGCCGGACTGGGCCATCTCGACCTCATCAGCCGCCTAGCGCCTGATGCATACGACACGATCGAGGCGCTACGTAGCGCCTTCGAGAGCGCGCAAGAGACGGAGCGGCGCGCACCGCTCCCACTGGTACCGATTCACGGCGACTTCCACGAGGCCCAGCTACTGGTTCAGGGCGGCGAGGTCTCCGCGCTGCTCGACATCGACACGGTCACGCTGGGCAATCGGGTGGACGATTGGTCATTGCTCATCGCTCACCTCGACCTGCACGCAGCCGAGGCGACAGGCGACGTTGCCGAACGGGCGCGGGCGTATCGCGACCGGGTGCAAGGACTTGCTGTCACGCAGACCGACCACCAGGCGCTTCGCGTGCGCATCGCCGCGTCTGTGTTCGGGCAGGCAACCGGACCGTTCCGAGTGCAATCACCGGCGTGGCCGCAGGAGACTGCGGCTCGCCTGGAGCGCGCCCGCGAATGGCTCGACGGCGACGTGCTGTAGCGGCTGGAGCGCCGGAGCGAGATGAGCGAATCCTCATGCAGGATTCAGAGACGGCTCATCCCAGCACCGCAATCTAGTTCTTGAGCTCGTTGACCGCCGACGCGAGAGAGACGAGCACCACCCGTATGCTGAAGTAAGGAGCACCAACATGACCCCGCTGAATCGACCTCGCTGGACCGTCACCGCCGCAGCCGCCGTCGCTGTCGTGGTGGGCGGCACCGGTTACGCCCTCGCATCGGGCGGCAGCGACTCAGGCCTGCCGGATGCCATCTCCCTCCAGGATCGAGTGACGGCGACGGCCACCGTTGCGGCTCCGCCGACCGGTACGCCCTCCCTCGTCGACACCATCCCCGCACCGGTGTGGCGCGCGGATGCCTCCGGCTCGCTCTCGAACACCATGAGCGCCAGCTGGAGCAACGACACTCTCACAGCGGATTCGTTCTCACCGGACTCTGTCTCAGCCGATTCCGTCTCCCTCGACTCCTTCTCGCCTGACACCGTCTCTGTGGAATCGTTCTCGGTGGACACTGTCTCCATCAGCTCTGCTTCCATCGATTCGATGAGCAGCTCCTCCTAGGAAGTCGATGAGCGCTCCCCCCCGTCGTCACAACGCTCGCCCGCCCGGAGCATCCGCGGCGGGCGAGTCGCGTCCTGCGCCAGCCCGTGCGCGCGGACGTTCCCTGAGCACGCGTACTCGCCTGCTCGGCTGGTATATCGCCCTGCTCGCCATCACGCTGGTGATCGGTCTCCTGGTGCAGCGCACGATCCTGCTCGGGCAGCTCGATGACGACGTGGATGCGCAGCTCCGGCAGGAGGTAGCGGAGTTGAATCAGCTGGTGGACGGCAAGAATCCAGAAACCGGCGAGCTCTTTGGCGATGACATCGAGGCCATTTTCGACACATTCCTCAGCCGCAACGTCCCCGCCGAGGGAGAGGTGCTGTTCACGATCATTGACGGACGCCCGCATGCCTCAACGGTGGCGCCAATCCAGCTCCTGGACGATGCGGACGTCCTCGAGCGCTGGGTGAGCATCGATGCGCCGGAACAATCGTCACTGGAAACGGCGGAGGGGCAGGTGCGCTACCTGGCAGTTCCCGTCCGTGGCGGGGACCGCCAGGGCGTGTTCGTCGTCACGATCTTCATGCAGGACCGCCTGGAGAACATCGATCGCATCACCCAGACCGGCGCGCTCGTGTTCGGCACGACGTTCGTGATCGTCTCGATGCTGGCGTGGTTCACCGCTGGTCGTGTACTGCGCCCAATTACTGACCTCACGACTGCCGCGCAGTCGATCAGTGAGTCGAACTGGTCCGACCGCATCGAGGTGGAAGGGAACGATGAGCTCGCACGTCTGGGCCACACCTTCAATGACATGCTGGACCGCCTCGAGGAGGCGTTCGAGACGCAACGCGAGCTGGTGGACGATGCCGGTCATGAGCTACGCACACCAATCACCATCATCCGCGGCCACCTGGAATTGCTCTCCGATGACGCATTGGATCGCGATGAGACCCTCCGGCTGGTCATGGACGAACTCGACCGCATGGGGAGGATGGTGGAGGACCTCCTCCTGCTCGCGAAGGCTGAGCAGCCCGATTTCCTGCTGCTGCAGCCGGTGGATGTGGACGCCCTCATCGAGGACATCGCCGCGAAAGCCTCCGCTCTGGGCGATCGCGGGTGGGACATCGAGATGAACGCGCCAGTGGTCATGATGGCGGACGAGCAGCGCGTGACGCAGGCCATGATGAACCTCTGCCGGAACGCCGTCGAACACACACCGGAGGGCACACCCGTGCACCTGGGGAGCCGGATGGTCGGGGACCACGTGTGGCTGTGGGTCACAGACGACGGCCCCGGCATCGAACCAGCCGACCGAGACCGAATCTTCCAGCGCTTCTCGCGCGGCCAGAGTGGCCGGCACTCAGAGGGGGCGGGCCTTGGCCTGGCGATTGTTGCCGCCATCATGGAAGCGCACGATGGATACGTACGCATGCACTCAGTACCCGGGGAGGGCGCAACGTTTACGCTGATCTTGCCGGTGGATACTGACGCGGAGCCGTTGCCATGAACCGTATCCTGATCGCTGAAGACGAGCCCCGTATCGCCTCGTTCCTGGAGAAGGGCCTCCGCGCTGCGGGCTTCACCACCTCGGTCGTTGGGGACGGTATCGTCGCAGCTGCCGCCGCGCGAAGCGATGACTTCGACTTGCTTATCCTCGATCTAGGCCTACCCGGCAAAGATGGCCATGAGGTGCTGCGAGAGATCCGCTCGCGCGGTGATCGCTTACCGGTTCTCATCCTGACCGCCCGCAGCGGCGTCGCGGATACGGTCGCGGGACTCGATGGCGGCGCGGACGATTACGTGACGAAGCCGTTCCAGTTCGAAGCATTGCTGGCACGCATTCGAGCACGTCTGCGCGACCCCGGAAACGCGGACCCTGTGACGCTGGAGGCGAACGGCATCACACTGGATCTGCGAGGGCGGTTTGTGGTCGTGGAGGGACGTCGCGTGGATCTCTCCTCACGCGAGTTCACCCTTGCGGAAACGTTCTTCCGCCATCCCGGACAGGTGCTCTCCCGTGAGCAGTTGCTCTCCCACGTATGGGGGTACGACTACGATCCGGGCTCGAACATTGTCGACGTATACATCGGATACCTGCGCAAGAAACTGCGCCCCGAGCTGATTGAGACCGTGCGCGGCAGCGGCTACCGGCTGGCCGTGACACACTGACGTCCGCGGCGGCGAACCACCATAGAGGAGAGCGCCTCACATGGCCTCACGAATCGCCGCGATCGATGTCGGCTCCAACTCCATGAGAGTGGCCGTGGTCGACGTTGGCACGAATGGCCTCCTCCGCGTCGTGGAGGAAGAGCGCTCCACGCAGCGCCTCATCAGTGACGTCACCCGCTTCGGCCGCCTCCAGGACGACACGATGACCGAGGCCATCGCGATCATCGCCGACTTCGTCGCCATCGCGAATGCAGCGGGCGCCGATGAGATCCGCCCCGTGGCAACCTCCGCCGTTCGCGATGCAGAGAACTCTGCGGAATTCGTAGCCCGAGTCCACGATGAGCTCGGCCTCGACCTGCAGGTCATCGCGGGAGCCGAAGAGGCGCGACTGACTTACCTCGGCGCGATCCACAGTCTGCCCGTGGAGCACGGGATGGTGCTGGACATTGGCGGCGGCAGCCTGGAGCTGGCACAGTTCCGCGACCGCCAGCTGGTGGAGACGTGGGTGTTCCCGTTGGGGGCTGTTCGCCTGACCGACGAGTTCGCCATGTCGGATCCACCCAAACGCTCCGAGATCGACAAGCTCCGCAAGTACGTGAACCGGCTGCTCGCCGACACGGGCGTGCAGGCGCTCTCACCGGAGGACTCGCTCGTTGGTACAGGCGGCTCCATCCGCAATCTCTCCAAGGTGTCGGCGGCCGCGACGGACTACCCCTTTCCGCGCCTACACGGCCACGTCTTGACCCGAGACGATCTGGCCGCCGTACGACAACTGCTCTGCGAACACGATCTCGACTCACGCGGCGGTATTTCCGGGCTGAACTCGGACCGCGCTGACAGCATTGTGGCGGGGGCCATCACCGCCGAGGTGATCGCTGAGTACCTGCAGGCTTCCTCCCTCGTGGTGTCCGGTCAGGGCCTGCGCGAAGGTATCGCACTCTCTGAGAACCAGAACGCATCGGCCGATCTCCGCGCCATGCGCGAGGCTTCGATCCGGAACCTCCAACACACCTTCGCGCCCAGCTGGACGCCAAACGCTGCACGGCGGACACGGCTCATCGAGGAGCTCTGCAACGCACTCATGCCCGAGCTGGCGCCCGATCTCCGCGCGGCGCTCGCAGCGGCGGGAGCACTGATCGATCTGGGCCGCGATATCGACTACTACCGCCGCGGTCGCCAGACGGAATCGCTGCTGCTAGCGCACGGGTTGCCCGGATACAGCCAGCGAGAGATCGCGGCAACCTGTGCGATGGTCCGGCAGGCGGAACAGGTGAAGTTCAACATCGCCTTCTACACGCCCCTGCTCACCGAGGACGACCGTGAAGACATCGCACGGGCGAGCGCCATCCTCGCCGCAGCGGAGGACATTGCACGGCGTACCGTGCACTCGAATCCCGCCCGCTGGACGGTAAGCATCGTGAAACGCTCGCTGACCCTCTCCGGTCCGCTGTCACCCGGGAGCCGACCGGCCGTGGCACGTGAGCGCCTCGGGAGCGCGTTCGGCGTCGACCTCACGATCGAGGAACCCGTGCCGGCACCCGCCATGTGAACAGAGCGTTAGCATTTGCGATGTAGGATCCCGGCATGCCCCACGAGCACCCCGATCCACCCGAGACGTTCGACTTGGACAGTCCTGACGTCTATCTCAACCGTGAGTTGAGCTGGCTGGAGTTCAACCAGCGTGTCTTCACGGAGGCGCTCGACGTGCGCAATCCGTTGGTGGAGCGGGTGCGGTTCCTTGCGATCACTGCAAACAATCTGGACGAGTTTCTCGCGAAGCGGGTAGCGTGGCTGCGCCAACTCGCCCCGACCAGCCCGGGCCGCCGCACGGTAGATGGCCTCACCATCGTCGAGCAGCTCCACGCCGTGCTGACACGTTGCGCACGGATGCGTCGCGACCTGGAGGCAGCCTGGCACGGCATCCTGGAGCCGGCGCTGGCCGGCTACGGCACCCGTATCGTCTCCTTCGATCGCCTCGATTCCGTCACCCAGCAAGAGCTTCGCGACTACTTCGAGCGCTCCGTGTTCCCGGTCCTCACCCCCCTGGTGGTAGACGTTGCGCACCCGTTCCCGCTGATCTCCGCCGGGAGCATCTCTGTAATCCTGGACGTGAAAGACCCTCGCACCGGGGAGATCCTGTTCGCACGCGTCAAAGTACCCCCGAACCGCCCGCGCTTCGTGCCGGTCGGTGACGGAACGTACGTGATGCTCGAGGACCTCATCACGGCGCACCTCTGGATGCTGTTCCCGGGGGTGGAGATCTCCCACACACGCGTCATGCGCGTCCTGCGCAGCATCGAACTGGGCGAGCCCGGCGAAGCAGCCGAGGATGTCATCGAGCTGATCTCTCGCGAGCTCGAACGGCGGCGCCTGGCGGACGCGGTCAGCCTGGAGCTGACCGGCGATCCAGGTTATGTCCACGAGGACCTGCTACTGACCGAGTTGCGGTTGACCCCGGAGGACCTCATCTACTGCGATGGACCGCTGGGGCTCAATGACCTGCGGGATCTGGTAGCGGATGCCCCGGAGGATGACCAATTCCCGCCCTTGGTACAGGCGATTCCACCAGAGATCGCCGCGATCAACAGCGAGGATCCCGAATCCTTCTTCGCGATGCTCCGCCACCGCGACGTGCTGGTGCATCACCCATATGACTCGTTCGATGCCACCGTCGCGCGGTTCATGGAGCTCGCGGCACGCGACCCTGCGGTCCTGGGCATCAAGCAGACTACCTATCGCACCTCCCGCGATTCGCCGATCCTGCGATCGCTGATGGAGGCTTCTCGTCGCGGGAAGCAGGTGGCTGCACTTCTTGAGCTCACCGCGCGCCTCGACGAAGAAAACAACATCGAGTGGGCCCGGCGGTTAGAGGAAGTTGGCGCGCACGTGGGATACGGAAACCCGGGCGAGAAGATTCACGGCAAGCTCTCGCTCATCGTGCGTGACGAAGGCGATGGCGTCCGGCTCTACGCGCACATCGGCACCGGCAACTACAACGCCAACACCGCCCGGCTCTACGAGGACTTTGGTCTCTTCACCGCTGATCCGGCGATCTGCTCAGACCTGCTGCGGGTGTTCAATCACCTCACCGGGCTGGCGGACCACCTGGAGACCACTGACCTGCTCGTCGCACCTGACAATCTTCGCGAGGGACTGGAGGAGCGCGTCTACCGGGAGATGGAGCATGCTCGCGCTGGTCGTCCTGCACGGCTGATCTTCAAGATGAACTCCCTGGAGGATCGCGCGTTCACGCGCCTGCTGTACGAGGCAGGCCAGGCCGGTGTGCAGGTGGACCTCATTGTGCGCGGTATCTCGCGCATCAGGCCCGGTGTGCCCGGGCTCAGCGAGAACATCAGGGTCGTGAGCGTCATCGGACGCTTCTTGGAGCACTCGCGCGTCTACTACTTCCAGAATGGCGACACCCCTGAGTACTACATCGGTAGCCCGGACCTGATGGTGCGAAACCTGGACGAACGCATGGAGGCGCTGGTCCCCATCCGAGAACCGGCGCTGCAGACGCGGATCCACGCATTCCTCGAACGCCTGCTTGCCGACCGACGCCAGGGGTGGGAGCAGCACGATAGCGGCTGGAACCGCGATCAGACTGTGAGCGACGACGGCACGCACGAGCACTTGGCACGCGCCAGCCGAGGCGACACCCGAGAAGCAGCCACCGCCGTTGGGCAGTCGCTTCCTTCGTAGCCACTGCAGGCTCGTGTCAGGATTACGTGCTCTCGAGCGTCTCACGCAGCGGACGAGCTCGGTCGAGCACTCTCGCCACAGCCCTCGGGTACGCCTCCAGGATCTCGGCGGAGCGGCGCTGATGTTGTTCCAGGATCCCCCCGACTGTGAGCAGCGCCTCTGGCGACAGATCACGGGCATCCGCGGCAACCAGCCCGCGCAGATCCTCGTCGATGGTGGCCAGGTCCTGGTATTCGCCGAGGAGATCCTGTAGCCGCCGCAGCGGCTTCAGCGCCTGCGCCACCGGCTCAGGGTAGATGTCCGCGAACGGCTCCATCGAGTATCGCAGGCGCTTCCCTCGAATCCGCAGCGCGTGGTACATCTCCGGGGATGCGCCCGGCTCAATCCCCTGCGCGTCACGCCGGAACTGCCGGTACCGCTTCCTGATGGTCTGTCGCGCGAGCCGCGCGGAGCGACGTGCCGGCGATTCCGCTGGTGGTCCAGCCTGTAGCTGTGCCTCGAGCGCCTGGACCAGTGCTACGTACCGCGCATCCGAGAACGCCTCGAGCACAGCTGCACGCGCCAACTCGCGGCGTGTCTCGAACCACTTGATGATCGCGGTGAAGTCAGCCACGTCCGATGGCACAGCCTCCGCGCGAAGTGATTCGAGGTATTCCAGCTGCACGTCCAGATCCCGCACCTCACCCAGCGCACGGCCGAACCACCGGAGTTCATCTCGCAGACCCACGAGGGCATCGGGGAGCACCGGTGCGAACAGCTGCAGCGCTGCCCGCATCCGCCGGGTGGCGACCCGCATCTGGTGGAGGTGTTCCGGGTCGTCCCCGAGCATTGTCCCGCCCTCGCGACCGAGAAATTCCGCAAACTGCTGTCGCATTACCGCGTAGGCACGGTCAACGGCACGATCGTCGGGACTGCGGTCGGTGGGTCCCAGGTCCGGGAGCTGAGGCCGCAGGCCAGCGCTCGCCAACGCGAGTTCAAACTTGGAGGCTGTCGGAGTCAGCCCGCAAGCCACCTTCAGCGCATCGATCATCGGCGCCAAGACATCGAGGCCACCCGCCTTGCGCTCCTCGATCTCCACGTAGGAACCCGTGACCGTTGCAGCGCCGGGTCGGCCCATCAGCGTGCGGTCGAGCGCGATCTCCGCGAGATCCTCGCCGCCCATCCGTATTCTCCAGGTGGTCCGCACCGTCTCTACGTCAACCAGCGCGCGGACCTCACGAGTACCAAGCAGTATCCGCAGCCGCGTGCTGACGGGCCCGTCACTGTGCAACGCATCTTCGAGGTCGCCGGTCTCGACGATTTCGAGACGACGTGCCGGACCCCCTTTGACCGTCGCGAGTGCTTTGAGCGCGGTCTCATTGCTCTCGTCGTGCGCTCTCACGCGTAGGGCGTAGCCAGCATGGAAGACGCGCCAATCATCGGTGTCGTAGTAGGTGTCGTGCTGCCTCAACTCACCTCGGACGAGGACCTCGAAGTCGCCGTATGAACTGCGCTCGCGCAGCCAGCGTTCAACCCCCGCTGGGTCCGGGGCGTTGAACTGCCACTCGACTTCAACCGTGCTGCCAGGTGCCATGAGCCGATGCGTTTCGCGCGCGAGACCGCTGCCACGCGCCCAGTGTAGCCGCAGGACGAGAGGCCAACGTTAACGTCGACGCGACCGCGTGTCGGTTCTGAAACCGGGACCGGCCCCGCCATCCTCGGATTACGAGAACAGCCGGGGCCGGTGTGTTCCTGCGACTCTTGCGCAACGGACTAGCGGCGCTCCGTCGCGAGGCGCGCTCCCTCGGCAAGCGCCTCCAGCTTCGCTTCGACGATCGCAGGATGCTGGCGAGCGATGGCGGAGGTCTGCGCAAACCCGCAGACCGTGCTGGCGATCACGTTCTCCGGTCCCACGAGCTCCGCGTAGCGCTGGATGCGCTGGGCCACGAGCTCCGGGTGCTCCACGTGCGCAATCGCGTGGCTGACCATCCCCGGGAGCAGAATCTTGCCATCCGGCAGCTTCGTGTCCTGCCAGACCACCCACTCCCACTCATGCCGCGGGTTCGCCGCCTCGATGGAGTAGGCCTGCGCGTTGATGGTGAGCAGCTGATCGACAATCTCCGCCAGCGTGGGATCCGTAGTGTGCGGTCCCGGCCACGACCCCCAGCAGAGGTGATAGCGGACCTGTTCCTCCGGGATGCCTTCGAGCGCATGATTGAGCGCCGCGATGTTCATGTCTACCCACGAACGAAAATCGCGGCCGCTATCCACGACCTGGTCGTGGAGGTTCATGAGCACGGCGTCATCGACCTGCACGATGAGGCCGGCGTCCGTGATGATCTTGTATTCCTCGTGCATCGCTTCTGCGATGGCGAAGAGGAATTCCTCCTCGGACCCGTAGTACTCGTTCCCATAGTTGATGGAGATCGAACACGGCGCGACCACGGGGAGGAACCCCTCCTCGACCTGCACCTGATCCAGCGCTGCCTTCAGATGGTCGACATCGCGCTGCATCTGCGTGCGGCCCTCATCCGTGTAGGCAATCGGCCCCACGCACACGTTCTTACTCGTGTACGTCGCACCGGGGTACTGCTCGTCATAGAAGCCCTTGAAGCGCCCCTCGGCATCGGCGCCTCGGTACGTGACGCGTGGGCGAGCCTCATCGCGCGTCTCGAACCCGGTCATACGCGCGAAGGAGTAGCCCATCCACGCGGGCTTGCCAAATTCGCCATCGCTCACGACATCGATACCCGCGCGGGCCTGCATCTGCACCACACCCGCCACCTCCTCGCGGAGTGTCGAGCGGTAGGCGGCGTCATCGATGCTCTCCCCCTGGCTGAGCTGCCGCTGGTAGGCGAGCACGCTCTCCGGTCGAGGCATGCTGCCTACGTGGGTCGTCAGATAACGATCCGTACTGCGCTTCATTTGTTCCCTCCTCGGTGCGATGCAGCCTCCGCGCGATGCGGAGTCATGCAACCGCCGCGCAAAGACTGCGGGTTCTAGTCGATGCCTGCTCGCATCCGCGAGCCGCTGCATCGTACCGGAAGCCCCGCGACCGATCATCGACCGCCGCCGTCAACGGCACCCGAGGCGATCGGATAGACTCGGTCGCGGGCAAACGCCCCAAGGGAACATCAGAGCGCACGTACCACAACGGGGGAGCAGTCGTATGGCTGACAAGATTCGCGTCGGGATCGTCGGCGCCACAGTGACGCAGGGCGGCAGCGGCTGGGGTGCGCACGCGCACGTGCCGGCACTCCACGCACTGCCGGACTTCGAGCTGAAGGCCGTCTGCACAGCTCACGAGGAGACGGCGCGCGCGTCTGCCGAGGAATTCAACGCGGAACTCGCCTTCCACGACATCAATGAGATGGCAGCACACCCGGAGGTGGACCTCGTCGCGGTCTCTGTCCGCGTCCCACTGCACTACGAACTGGTAATGGCCGGCCTACGCGCCGGGAAGGCCGTGTTCTGCGAGTGGCCACTTGGGGCGACGCTCGCGGAAGCGGAAGAGATGGCTGATCTCGCGCGGGAGCGTGGACTGCAGACCATGGTTGGCCTGCAGGGCCGGAGTGACGCCACAATCCGCTACGCACGCGACCTGATCGCGGATGGCTATGTCGGCGAGGTGCTGGTGGCGAACATGACGGTGATGTCGCAGGCCACGATCGAGCGCGGCGCCGGGCGTATCTGGCAGGCGGATCGCGCGAACGGCGCTAACACGCTCACTATCGCCGGTGGTCACAGCATGGACGCGCTCTGCTTCATGCTCGGCGAGTTCACCGAGGTCTCAGCGCGCCTCGCGACCCGCATCACGGAGTGGTTCGACACGGACCTGAACCAGCAGGTCCCGGTCACGTCACCCGACAGCATCAGCGTCGCGGGCCGTCTCGAGAGCGGGGCGGAGGTAGCGATGCAGGTCACCGCCGTACCGCACAGCCCCAGCGGGAGCCGCTACGAGATCTACGGAACCGAGGGCACGCTTATCATCTCCGGCGAGACCGCGCAGATCGGTCCGAACCAGCTCTACGGTGCGCGAGCCACAGAGCCCCTTGCAGAGCTCCAGCCGCCCGACGAGTACATGCTGGTCCCGGAGGGTGCTCCCGGTGGCCGGGCGCTGAATGTCGCGCAGGGCTATGCACGCATCGCCGATGCGCTACAGGGCACCGAGCCCTACACGCCCAACTTCGACGTCGCGGTACAGCGCCACCGGCTGATCGAGGCCATCGAGCGCTCCGCAGTAGAGGGACGCTCGATCTCACTCTGAGGCCCCGAGGTGTTCATCGCGAGCATACTGAGGATGCGCGGAAATCATACCTGTTGCACCGCATCTGTCCGTGTGCGGGGGATACGATACACGCCTCAGGACTGACACACGCGGTGGTGGCCACCTCCGGGTGACGCGTGCGAATCTGGGCATGCAGCTCCACATGGAGCCAAGAACACAGCAGTTCCCTCTGGGGTGCGGGGGCCGAGTAATCGGCCCTCGCGCTCGTCCGGGGACCGCCAGCAGCTCGGACTCGTCGCCTAGCGCTGAATCCCCGACTGCTCCACCCAGACCTGCCGGTAGAGGAACTCACCCATGTGACCCGGGCCAGGGTCCAGGCCGTGCAGGTCGTCGTAGTACAACGCGTGCTGGGTGAGATTGAAGATGTTCAGGAACGCAGGGTCCGAGGCGAGGATGGAACGCTGCGCCTCCTGGTAGAGCTCGATCCGTTCATCCTCCTCCAGCGTCGTCGCCGCCGCATCAATGAGCCGGTCCAGGTCCGCCGTGCTATAGCCCGTCTCGTACTGCCCGCCACCAGCGGGACCGCCGCTACGGAACCACAGGAGCGCGGCGTCCGGGGTCTTGTACGACTGATTCAGGGAGAGGCT
>JBJHDC010000021.1:12643-25275 GCA_050486345.1 Dehalococcoidia bacterium
GCCAGGCGGAGGGCGCCAGCGGACGCGGGAACACGGCCACGCCTGCCTCCTCCAGGTGTCGGGAGAGGAGATCCACGTACGGGTGCATGTCGCCACTGTCCGGGTACACGAAGGTGAGGTCGCTCACGCCCGCAGCTGAGAAGAGAGCACGTGCCTCGTCCGGGTCGTACGGCTGCAGGGCATCGAGCTCGTCCTCGGGCAGTGCATACTCTCCGAAGGCAGGCGCGAGGGGTCCCATCGCCGCACCCGCACCTCCGCCAATCACGTCGATGAATTCCGCGCGGTTCATCGCACGATTCACCGCGCGACGTACGCGATCGTCGTTCCACGGTGGTGCGTCGAAACGCATCCAGAAGGAGTTGAACTCCAGGCTCTGATGCTCATTCACAACCAGATCGCGCTGTTCGTCCAGCAGTGCGTTGACTGCCCGTGCATCGGCCGAGAGCCAGTAGTCGACCACACGCGTCAGTAGGGCGTTCTGGTGAGATTCCGGATCCTGGAAGAGCTTCCGCCCAAGCTGAGCCAGACGGGGGATATCTGGTTCATAGAACCTCGGATTCCGCCGCAGAGAGTACCCAACTCCCTCATTCACCGATTCGAGCATGAACGGACCGGCCCCAACCGCTACCTGGCCGAACATCGCGTCGCCCAGGTGCAAGAGTTCACGGGGAGCGATCAGGCTCTCCATCGAGTTCCCGAGCGCGGCCAACATCCACGCATACGGTCCGCGCAGCTTGATGCGAATGGTCCGGTCATCGGGCGCATCGTAGCTGTCCACCCAGCGCGCGAAGAATGGCAGCCCGTTCGCGATGCTGGCCGGATCCGCGATGCGGTCAAAGGAGATAAGTACATCCTCCGCATCCATGGGACGTTCCGGAACGTCCACCACGTTCGGATGAATGTACGCATCGTCTCGAAGCGTGAACACGCAGGTATCGTCATCCAGCAGTTCGTACTGAGTCGCCAGTTCGTGGTGCAGCCCGATGTCCGGGCGCAACATCTCGGAACGGATCAAGCTGAGATATACCTGCCGCACCAGGCTCGATCCGTGATAGACGGATCGGTGAGGGTCCATCCCGGCGATTACCCCCAGACCGCTGTCGCGGAACCGCCCAGCCGGGTCCATCTGCGCGCCGGGACCAGGCGTAGCGAGCGCGTCAGTGGGCGTTTCTCCCACGGCCTCGCCATTCGTACTGTCGCAGCCCAGGAGCACAGCACCGGACAGCCCAACAGCACCCAGCGCTGCGCCGTGGAACACGGCACGCCGGGAGAAACGACGTCGTCGTCGCTCGCGGTCTTGAGAGCCAGTCACCGTGATGTCATGTCCCCTACCTGGCCACACGCGGTTGCCAGGGCCGCCCCGCCCGTATGCGCATCTATCATGAGGGAGAACGCGAGATTCGTATACGTCTGTTACGTTCGTCCCACGAACGAACCCGCTGACGGCAGGATTCCAGGTGCCCCGGTCTCCGGATCATGGTAGACGCGCAATCTCACGCCGAAGATGCGCTCCATCTGCTCCACCGTCACGACTTCATCCGGGGGGCCATCCGCAACCACCCGCCCATCCCGCATTGCGACCAACCGGCCCGCCACCTGCGCCGCCAGTCCGACATCGTGCATCACCATCAGGACCGTCAGTCCTCGAGCCCGATTCAGATCGGCAAGCAGCAGCAGCAGATCCAGCTGATGTCCGATATCGAGGAAGGTGGTGGGCTCGTCCAGCAGAAGCACATCCGGCTCCTGTGCGAGAGCAAGCGCGACCCACACCCGCTGGCGCTCACCACCGGACAACGTGCCCAGCGTGCGCCCGCGGAGTGCGGACACCCCCGCCTGCTCCAGAGCGCGCTCCACCGCTTCGCGGTCATCGCTGGCGAGTCGCCCGAAGAGTCCGCGGTGCGGGTAGCGGCCTCGATAGACCAGTTCCTCCACGACCGTATCCGCCGGCGCCAGCGGCGCCTGGGGCACGAAGGCGACGCGGCGCGCGAACTCGCGCGGAGACATCGCCCATGCATCCTCGCCATCGAAGTAGAACGAACCGCCACGGTTCGGCCTCAGCATCCGCCCGAGGATGCGCAGACAGGTGGACTTCCCCGCCCCGTTCGGTCCGATGATCGCCGTGAGCTCGCCCTGTCCAATGCTCAGCGACACGCCGTCCAACACCCGGCGCGGCCCGAATGTGTGGGCCAACCCCTCCGCTGCCAGGAGCGCGCTCACGTGCGCGTCCGGATCAGGATGAGGAGCACCGGCGCGCCCAGGACGGCTGTGAGGATGCCGACCGGGATCTCGCTGGGCGCGATCACCACACGCGCGATCGCATCCGCGACCACCAGCAAGAGCGCTCCGAGGAGCGCCGCGAGCGGCACGACGTAGCGATGATCCGAGCCCACCAGCAGGCGCGCGACGTGCGGCGCCATCAGTCCCACGAACGCCAGCAGTCCGCTGACCGCCACCGCTGCCCCGGTAAGCACAGCCGCGAGGCCAGCCATCAGCAACCGCGTACGCTCCACCCGCATCCCCAAACCGCGCGCCACATCGTCACCCAGCGAGAGTACGTTCAGCGAATCGGCCAGGATGATCGCCACCAGACCTGCCACCAGGGTGTACGGCAAGATCACCTGCACGTCGTCCCAACCTCGCTGGTAGAGCCCGCCGGCGAGGAACGACAGTGTCGCCTGCGTGAAGAGGTCAGAGGTGGCGATGAGCGCGGTACTCAACGCGGTGAACAGAGCCGCCACCGCGACACCTGCCAGCGCGAACCGGACGGGCGAGATCCCGCCTCGCCACGCGAGCAAGAAGACGAGTGATGCCGACGCGAGGGACCCCGCGAAGGCAGCGAGTGGAACCAAATGAACCGGATAGCCGCTCACCAGCGTCAGCAGCGCGACTGATGCCAGACCGGCGCCCGAAGAGAACCCCAGCACGTGCGGATCGCCCAGTGGATTGCGGGTGATCGCCTGCAGAATGCATCCCGCAATGCCCAGGTTCATACCCACCATCGCGGCGACCAGCACGCGAGGGAAGCGAATCTGCCACACAATCTGGCGGGCGAATGTGTCGCCGCGGTCAAAGAGGCCATCGAATACCTGGCCCACGCTCAGGCGCACCGCACCGACGCCCGAGGCAATGACGATCGAGGCGAGCAACAAGAGGGCTGCCCCGGCAATGACCAGGACAGCCCGCTGGCGTCTTCGTGCGAGAGCGGATTCGGGTGTCGCCGCGATCACATTCCGCCTCCGCGCCTACCTCGGCTGGGCGCGACCTTCGGCTAGCGCTGGCGCGTCCATCGTGGATCCCCGTCACCCGAGCGGGGATCCAGGCAGCCCGACGCCGAACGCGCCGGGCTGCTCAGCACCATAGGCTGTTACGCCTCCGGATGCAGCAATGCCTCCAGCTCCTGCAGGCCCTCGATGGCGCGCGGGCCGGGCGCCTGCAGGTACGTCTCGAGGTCGATCTCATGCACCCGCTCCGCCTGCACCGCCTGCAGCGTGGGGAACTGCTGCGCGATCATCCCGGCCATGGAGGGTCCACCCATCCCGCCGGGCACAATCACGAGGATCACCGCGGGGTCATCGGCGACCACGGACTCCAGGGAGACCAGTGCGTAGCCCGGCACTTGGCCGGACTGTTGGAGATCCTCTGCCACGTTCTCCGCGCCGGCGATGCGGATCAGGTCGCCGATGAACGAGTCGTTGAGCGCTGCGGACATGCCACCATCGCGGCCCGCCACCAGCACCAGCGTCGGGACGGTGTCACTCCCGGCCACGTTCGCCTCTACTGCTGCTGCCACCGCCTCAGCCTCGGCCGCTGCGGCCTCCGCCGTCTCCGGGTCGCCACTCACCGCACCCAGCAATCGGATCGATGCCGCGATATCCGCGTACTCCAGCGCCCCGACAAAGAGGATCGGGACCCCCTGCAGCGTGCCCTCGAAGGCGCCGACCAGGTGGGCCTGCGCTGAAACGTCCGCCACGATCAGGTCTGGCTGCTGCTGCAGGATGACCTCGAACGCCGGCTCGTAGGAGGGCCCGACGTCCACGAGCTCCTCCGCGCCCGGCACGCCCAGCGCCGTGGACGAGCGGCCGATGGCCGTGCCGCCCGCTGCATACAGCAGCTCGATGGCGGAAGGGCTCGTGGTAACGATGCGCTCAGGCGCGGACTCAATGGTCACCTCGCGGCCCATCAGGTCACGGACGGTCAGCGGGAACGGGCCATCCACGCCCGGTTCCTCGGTTGGTTCGTCCGTCGGCTCCGGCGCTACGGTCTCCGTGGGAGTCGCCTCCTGGGTAGGCGTGGTCGTCGGCGTCGCGTCGGGTTCGTCATCCCCGCACGCCACCAGGGCAAACGCCGCGAGCATCGCGGCAAGAAGCAAGAATACGCGCTTGGTCACCATGTCCTCGTTCCCTCTCGTGCCGATTAGCGGAATCAATCTTCCCCGCTGGACTGGTTCAAGCAACCATCTATATCTCTCAAATCTCTTCGTATGTCATCAGATTTCAACAACGTTATCGAAAATGGTGCATGGGGCCACTTCAAGAAGAGGCCCAAACTCCGGGGACATTACGTCAGGTGTCTTTCCAAACTGCGACCGGTGGAACCGCTCCCCGAGTCCGTTGCATGAGAGACAATGAGAAAGCGGCGTTCGCTGAGACGTTCATCCACGCACGGGTCCGTTGTGCAGGAAGCATTCTTTCCCGAGACGGCGTTGCAGCGTGCGGACCTCGCTCGGTCCTCGTTCCGCTGCAGGCAGTGGAGGTCGAATGACCAACCCCACAGAGGCGCCCAGCCGGCTCGTACCGGGGTGGCTTCGTGTGCTGGTGATCGATGGCTGGCTCGATGAGGCAGCGCGGGTGAGCGATGCCCTCCGCGGACATCCCGAGCTTACGATCGTTGAGGATGCCGACCGCTTCGCGAACGTCACCGGCGCGCTCAGCGAGACCCGCCCGGACGTGGCGGTCCTCTACCTCCATCCCGAGGACGAATCCAACGTTGACGTCTGCCGGCAGATTCGACATGCGAGCCCGGACAGCCGCGTGCTCATCCTCGCATCACCGCTGGACGAAGAAACACTGTTCGCTGCTGTCGCTGCAGGCGCATCCGGCTATCTCCCACGCACGATGGAGCCAGCCCGCCTCCAGGATGCCGTGGTCGCCATCGCCCACGGGGGGTCCGTGCTCGAGCCGCTCATGGCGACCGCCGTCCTCGAACGCCTGCGCGACACGGATTCCACTCACCCGGCAGACGACGCGTTCGCCACGCTGTCGCCGCAGGAGGAGCGCATCCTGGAGATGATCGCCGAGGGCATGACGAACAGTGAGATCGCCAGCGCACTCTCGCTCTCACAGAAGACGATCAAGAACTATGCGTCCCAGATCTACGCCAAGCTCAACGTGGAGCGCCGCTCACAGGCTGCGCGACTGGCCACAGAGCGGCGCATGCTCAAGCAGCGCTAGCAGACGGACGCGACGCCTAAAACCCTTTCTGCTTATCGATCATCCCTTCGAGGGGCTCCCCGGCACGATAGCTCGCGATGTTTCGACAGAAGCGATCGAGGTTGCGGCCCACGCGGTACTGGCTCGCGCCGGCCGTGTGCGGTGTCATCACCACGTTCGGGGTCGTCCAGAGCGGGTGATCCGCCGGGAGTGGCTCAATTGGCGCGACATCAAGACCTGCGCCCGCGATCACGCCGGTGCGGACGGCGTGCGCGAGAGCCTCACCATCCACGATCTCCCCGCGAGTGACATTCACGAAGATCGCGCTTGGCTTCATGATCTCGAACGCGTGCGCGTTGAAGATCTCACGCGTATCCGGCGTCAGCGGCAGCCCGGACGCGACCACGTCCGAGGTCCGCAGCAGCTCCTCGAAACGGTCCGTGCCCCATACCTCGGGTACCTCCGGTGTGGTTGGGACCGGGTCGCTGTCCACAGCGATACAGGTCATGCCGAAGGCCGCCGCGCGCTTTGCAATTTCGCGCCCCGTCCCTCCGAGGCCCACGATGCCCATGGTCAGGCCCTCCAGCTCGAACTCCTCGCGGCGGTACTCCACGCGGTGTTCCCACGACTCCGGGCCATCGAGGAATGCGCGCGCGAGGCGACGCGTAAGCGCCAACAGCAGGCCCATCGCGTGCTCGGCCAGGTGCGTGCCGACCAACCCTTTGTCGCCGGTGAGGAGCACATCGCTCTCCATCATCGAGGGGAAGAGGTACGCATCGGCCCCCGCGGTGATCGCATGCACCCAGCGGAGATTCGGGGCGCGGTCGAACAGTTGCTGGTCGATCGGTCCCAGCAGCACCTCGACATCACCGATCCCCTCCAGCGCCTCGCCGGGCGACTCAGCCACCGTGATCTCGGTCCCCGGCCCTCCGGCTTCGAGAATGCGGCGCGTGAGCGACTCGTCGACTTCCGGCATGGTGACACCGGGGATGATCAGAATCTTCATGGACATGCCTTCCCGTTCAAAGCGCGCGCAGCATAGCACCCGTGCGGGACCACCGAGACTTGGTGCAGGCTCCAGCGCTACGCCCAGGCGAGTACCTGACCTCCTGCGGCGCAGAACAGCACGATTCCCCACGTGGGCACCCGCCAGGCCACCAGCAGCCCGAATGCAGCGAGCGCCAACGCCACATCGGCGGGTTCGAAGATAGCGCTGGTCCACACCGGGTCGTAGAGCGCCGCGAGCAGGATGCCCACCACCGCCGCCCCGATGCCGCGCATCGCCGCCTGTACTCCTCGTATCGCACGGAGCTGGTTCCAGAACGGCAGCGCGCCCCAGACGAGGAAGAACGACGGCAGGAAGATCGGTCCCGGCACCGCCTGCGCCGCGCCGTACCCGGCGGTGAACTCATCGATGCTCACCCAGCCCGGTGGAACGACCTCGGATTGCAAGAGCGGTAGCACTACGTGCCCGCCCCCGAAGATCAGCGAGCCCGCGCGATAGAAGCCATCGAAGACATTCAGCCACTGGCTATCGAAGACCCCGCGCAGGATCGGGGAGAGCGCCAGGATCGCGAGGAAGATGCTGAGCATCGTCACCGCGAAGCGCCGCCCACGCACGCGCGGCAGGTAGGTGCCAGGGATAGGCTGGCCCTCGGGAAGCCGGAGGAGCCGCCATCCGATGACGCCACCAACCACGATCACCAGTACCTGCAACTCCGGGCGTGCCGACACCAGCATCACCACCGCCGCGGCGATCGCCAGCGTGGCACGCTCGCGATCCGGCGCCAGGGTGCGTGACATTCCCCACACGGCGTTGGCCACAACTGCCACCGCGGCGATCTTCAGTCCGTGCAGCCACCCCGCATCCAGCACATCGAATTCACCCACGCCGTAGGCGAACAGGATCATTAGCACCGCCGAGGGGAGCGTGAATCCGATCCACGCGAGGATGCCGCCCAGCAATCCCGCACGGATCGTGCCAATGGCGATGCCCAGCTGGCTACTGGCGGGACCGGGCAGGAAGTTCGTCAGCGCGAGCAGGTCGCTATAGGTCTCCTCATCGACCCATCGCCGGCGACGCACGTATTCAGCGTGAAAGTACCCAAGGTGCGCCACCGGGCCACCGAACGAGGTCAGCCCCAGGCGGAGGGCGACAGCAAACACTTCTAGACGCGAGCCCCGCGGATGCGCGCTTTCGCTCGTTTCGGAGGTCGGTGGCAAATCCGCGCTGGACATGCGCGGGATGCTACGTCAACTGCTCTCGACACGCATCACCGACAGGTGACCGCTACAGCGGGGCGAGGTGGCCCTCGTTGACGGCGATGGTGAGGCGCGAGCCCACCTCGATGCCACGCTCGCGCAGGTCATCGACGGAGAGCCAGAGGGCCACTGGTTCGCCGACATCCACGACCACCTCAGCTCCAGCGGGGGCGCCGCGTACCTCGGTCACGGGACCCTCGATGCCCGTCGCGGTGAGACGCACGTCAGCAGGCGGCACGGCCACCCGCGGCGCGGGCGCGGCCTGCAGCCCGGCGAGGCGCGCCGCCACCGCGCCCGAAACGATCGAGTAGCCGAAGAACCGCGCCACATCCTCCGTGGCCGGCCGTGCGAAGACCTCCGCCGTCGGGCCCTGCTGGGCGATGCGCCCATCCAGGATCACCACCACTCGATCCGCCAGCAGCTCAGCCTCCGCACGGTCGTGCGTCGTGAGCAGTGCCGAAGTTTGCTCCCCGCGCAGCAGCGCCCGCACATCCCCCAGGAGCGAAGACCGCGTATTCGCGTCCAGTGCCGCAAAGGGTTCATCGAGGAAGAGCAAACGCGGCTGCACCGCGAAGGCGCGAGCGAGGGAGACGCGCTGTGCTTCGCCACCGGAGAGTTGGTGCGCACGCGCATCGGCGCGATCCGCTACAGCGAGGCGCTCCAGCCATTCATCCGCGATGCGACGGCGGTCTGCTCGAGGCACACCGTGCAGACGCAGCGCCGTCTCCACGTTGGCCCGGGCCGACATATCGAGCAGTGCGGCGTCCTGGAACACGGTCGCGGTCGCCCGCCGCAGCTGGACATGGTTACGCTGGCTTGCCAGCTCGCCGAAGATCCGCAGTTCACCGGCTGCCGGGATCAACATCGCGGCGGCGAGGAGGAGACTGCTCTTCCCCGCACCGTTGGGCCCCAGGACAGCCACTACCTCGCCAACGCCGACATCGAGGGCATCCAACTCCAGCACCTCACGTCGCCCGCGGGTCACGCCCATGCCCCGGATGGAGAGTGCGGTCTCCCGTACCGTTGCTCGCGTCGTCATGTGCGCCTCGCACGGTGCTGGACGAACGTGAGCAAGCCGACCACCGTGACGATGAGACCCATGAGGATGATGCCCATCGCCATCGCGGTACCGAAGTTGCCCCGACTCACCTCCAGCACGATCGCGGTCGTCAGCACGCGCGTCTCGCCAGAGAGATTTCCGCCCACCATGATCGCGGCGCCCACCTCGGAGGCGACTCCGCCAAAGCCCGCCATCACCGCCACGAACATGGGGAGCCGCGCCTCGCGTGCGATCAGGATGCCGTACTGCAGAAACCCTGCCCCCATCGCGCGAATCTGCAGGTGAAGCGAGGGCGGCAACGCCATCACCGATGCTGCCGAGACGGCGGCGATGATCGGCATGGCGATCACCACCTGAGCGACGACGATTGCGGCGGGGGTATAGATCAGACCGAGCCCGCCGAACGGACCGGAGCGCCAGAGCAGGATAGCCACCAGCAACCCCGCCACGGTGGGAGGCACGCCGGTCCCCGCGTTAGCGACCGCCACTGAGATCCCCCGCCCCGGAAACCGCCCCACAGCGAGCAGCACCCCTAATGGGACTCCGATGAGCGTGGCGATCGTGGTCGAGATCCCGGTGAGGACAATCGTCCGCAGCGTGATCTCGTAGACGTCGTTGTCGCCCGTGAGCAGCAACCGCCACGCCTCAGTGATGGCCTCGTAGAGCAGATGCACGCGTCGATATGCTCCGGTGTACTCGCGAGCAGGTTATTCGGCGTCAGGAACGAACAGCGGCTGTCCGTACTCCTCGACACCGTACTCGGCGATCATGGCCTGTGTATCCGGGTCCACGAGGAATGCCGCAAGCGCCCGCGCTCCGTCAAGGTTGATCTCGTGTCTGTCAGGATTGACCACCATCACGTGGTAGATGTTGAAGAGACGGTCATCACCCTCTACCAGCAAGGCCAGCCGCTCCGGATCGGCGATCTCCAACCAGGTCGCGCGATCAGTGAGCGTATAGCCCTCCCGCTCCTGCGCGATGATGAGCGTCTCGCCCATCCCCTGACCGCTCTCCAGGTACCAGGACCCGCTGGGGGGACTGTCAACACCGGCCGCCTCCCAGAAGATCAGTTCCATCTGGTGAGTGCCTGAGTCGTCGCCCCGCGAGACGAACGTAGACTCCGTGTCGTGCATGCGGCGGAACGCCTCGGTGGCGTCATCGCCGGCGAGCCCCGCCGGGTCGTCCGGCGGACCGACGATGATGAAGTCGTTGTACATGACGCGGGTACGCTCGATCCCGTGTCCGGCCTCGATCCAGGAGACCTCCGCAGCTGGCGCGTGCGACAGGACAACGTCTGCGTTGCCATCCTCGCCCATGCGCAATGCGGCCCCCGAACCCACAGCGATTACCTTGACCGAGTATCCGGACTCCTCCTCGAACACCGGGATCAGGACATCCAGCAATCCGCTATTCTCGGTGCTGGTAGTGGTGGCGAGGATAATTTCGGTCTCGGTGTCGCTGCACGCCACCAGCAGCATCAGTGCCAGCACGGGAGCCAGAAGGACTCCGAACCGCGGGTAATTCAACGTCATGATGTCTTCCTCAAGTGAGATGCGTCTTGCCTAGCGATGCATGACGCTACCACGAAGGGGCATCCTGCGCGACGGTGCGGATCCCGACAAGGAGGGGAACTCATATGGACTCAGCTCCTGAGCCACGTGAACCGGGCCACACTTCGGCGCCGACTGGTATCAGAGTCCACACCAAGGTGTGGGTTGAGCGTGAGGGTGAGGTGGTGATGAGCGAGTATCGCGCCCGCCTGCTCGACACCATCGCCCGCACCGGCTCGGTCGCGAAAGCCGCCGAGGAGATGCACCTCCCCTACCGCACGGCCTGGAAGAAGCTGCGTGAGATGGAGGCAGCGGCGGGCGTTGCGCTCCTGATCTCCGATTCCGGCGGTGCCGGTGGCGGCCAGTCCAGCCTCACCGCGGACGCCGAGGAGATGCTGGCGGCGTTCAAGCGCCTCTCCAAACCGATCGGCGAGGACACCAGAGAACGATTCCAGGACGAAGCGACCCACTTCGACCGCTGATCGACCCACGATGGGTTATGAGCGATGAAAGGGTGTCAACGGACCATGCGGGTGCGGCATGGTCCCGGGTCCGTGGTCATGCGTGAACGCGCTCCAGACCGGCGTCGGCCGGCGGCGCACTTCGGTCCCATCGGCACGCTGCATCGGCGCGGACGATTGAACGTAGCGCGCTGGCTGACCATCCATCGGGCAGTCGGCAGAACGATCCCGGTCGTCGGGCTGACGAGAGACATCGAACTCCAGGCCGCACCCGTCGCAGACGAAGGGGAAGAGCGGCACGAAGAAACCTCCTGCCTTGATCGGGAGCGCCGTCGCCAGTCTCCTGTTGCGCGAGGATGCGGACAGCGGACCCGTCCGGAACAATGTTCGCGGACGGCTATCGCGCCTGTCTACCGGCCCCGACTGGTGCGCCGAGGACAGCGCGACCTCGATGGGAGCAGTGATGCTTGATTGGCTACTGATCACCGTGGACGAGTCCGCTCGCGAGCAGTATGGCGATGACTGCCGAGAGCTCACGCGCGCCTTCGCTACTTACCTTCAGCAGCCAGCGCGGCTCGCGTTCGTCAGCAACGAGGTACTCACAGGTACCAGCGAAGCTGCCGATGCCGTCGAGGTCGTGGAGCCGATGACGATGGCAGAGGCCGGCCTGGCATCGATCTCCGCTGCGCCCATGAGCAGCGCTGACTTCATCTGGCGCGACGATGGCCGCCCGGACTGGGCAGCAATGTGGACCTCGTTCTGCGACCTCGCACTCTTCGGCGGCCCGCCGCACCGTGGCGAGGACTCGGCGCTGCACGTCCCGCCGGGATCCGACCCCCTCCCGGAGACCGAGATTGATCCGGTGAGCGAGATCAGGCGCGGCATCTTCGAGACCACCGGGCTCTACTCTGAGCCGCGCGACGAACGATGGCTGTCCATCACAACGGCCTCGTCCCGGATGGCAGCATGGATGGCGGCAGCGATCATCCTCGAGAACGTCGATGCCCGCTTTGACGATGAGGTGCTGCTTGTACCCGGCGCCGGCTCGTTCACCCTGAAGAACGAGGTCAAGAGCGTCGTCACCGTGGTCGCCAAAGTGCACCACTACTGGCTCGCGCACATCGCCTCGCAGTCCTCCGGCTCCTAACGCACCGACGAGCACTCAGGCACGGGAGCGGTACCCCGATTCGCTGTGCCTGCCGCAAGTCTCGAAAGCGAAGAGAAAGCACAGCGACACGCACGTTTCATGATCGGGTCACGAGCACGTCATCCGCGCTCCGTAGCCTTCGATGCATCAATAGCGACCACCGCGCCGCTGGCATCGCAAGGAGCTCACCGATGGCAATCCTCACACCACGCCGCACGCGCCAGGTGACATCCGTACCCGCTATGCCTGCCGCGTCCACTCATCCCCAGCCGCTGCTTGATGTCCGCGGGCTGACGACGAAATTCCCCACCAAGAACGGGTGGCTAACCGCCGTCAACGAGGTGTCCTACACGCTGGAGAGCGGCAAGGTGCTGGGAATCCTGGGTGAGTCCGGGTCCGGCAAGAGTGCGATGCTGCGGACGATCCTCGGTCTCCAGCCCCCTTCAGCCAGCATCTCAGGCGAGGTCCTGCTCAACGGGCAGGACCTGATCTCCATGTCGTCCCGAGAGCGGGAGAACGTGCGGGGATCGTGGCTGTCGATGGTCTTCCAGGATCCGATGACCGCATTGGACCCCGTGTTCACGGTCGAGCAGCAGCTCGTCGAGACGATCCGCCGCCACTCGGACCTCTCAAAGCAAGGCGCCCGTGAGCGCGCGATCGAGTTGCTCCAACTGGTGCAGATCCCGTCACCCGAGCGCCGGCTGCAGGCCTATCCGTTTGAGC
>JBJHDC010000022.1:0-3642 GCA_050486345.1 Dehalococcoidia bacterium
GGACGCCACCGGTCGGCAGGTTGCCATCGCGAGGCAGAAGATCCGCTGGCTGGAAGGCGCCCTCGAGGCTGACGAGGTCCCCCGCGACCGTACGGCCAGCGCATGACCTCAGCAGACCCTCGTCCAGTTCGCGGATTCGGACCGCTTGAGGGTGTGCGCGTGCTGGCGTTCGAGACCGCCGCGTCGCTGCCCGCGGGAACACGCATCCTCGCCGACCTGGGCGCAGAGGTGGCGCGTGTGATGGAACCGCCGTTCCCGGTGAGCCCATACATGCGGCCCTTCGATGGCACGCTGATGAACAAGCAGCCCATCGCGCTGGACCTCAAGCACCCGGATGGCCCCGCGCTCGCGAAGCGCCTGGCCGCTGCGGCCGATGTTGTCTGCAACAACTTCCGCCCGCCCGTCATGCGCCGCTTCGGGCTCGATCACGAGACGCTGCGCGCATCGAATCCTCGCCTGATCGTGCTGCAGCTGAGCGGCTACGGAACGCCCGGCCCGTGGCAGGACTATCCCGCCTACGGTCCCAGCGTAGAGGCCGCAGGCGGGATGAACGGGTCGATGGGCGACGAGAGCCAGCTCCCGCAGCGCGTGGGCGGCGGCGTCTTCGCGGACACCGTGGGCGGACGCTATGCCGCGCTCGCCATCTGCGCCGCCCTCCTCCACCGTGATCGCACCGGCGATGGCCAGTACATCGATGCCGCGATGTACGAGGCAATCGTGACCGGCATCGGTGACCTCGTGGCAGAAGCCTCGGCGACCGATGCACCACCGAAGCGCTACGGCAACCGGCACGAGCGCTTCGCCCCGCAGGGGGTCTACCCGGCGCTGGGGAACGACCAGTGGATCGCCATCTCTGTGACCAGCGACGAGCAATGGTGCGCCCTGCGCCAGACCATCGCGGATGCACGCCTCGATGACCCCGCCTACGAGGACGAGACCGGCCGCCGTGCAGCGCATGACGCGATCGATGCGGTCATCGCGACGTGGACCTCGACACGCGACAAGCAGGAGGCGGCCGAGGCGCTACAGGCAGCCGGCGTGCCGGCGGGGCCGGTGCAATGGCCGGGTGATGTGCCGTTCGACCCGCAGCATCGGGCGCGCGGCTTCCTCCAGACCGTGCGGCACGAGATTCCGCCGCTGCTGGGCTATCGCACGCACCCCTACATGACCATGGCGGCGCGTGCGATCGGATACCCGCGCGCGCCACTCTCCGATCATCAACCGGAAGGCTCGCGCACGGAAGCGGTGCTGCGCCGCTGGCTGGACGCCACTGATGAGGAGCTCGCCGCGTGGCGCGCCTCGGGCGTAACGCCACCGGAGCGACCCATAATAGCGGACGGCACACCGCCGCCCGCCTGGTTCGGCGAGCGAACCGCGCCCCGGGACGAGCACTTCGCGGAGCGGCTCGGCCTCGAACCAGCGTCCGATGTCGGGGAGGCGCGGTGATGCTGACCGCCATCGAGATCGGTCACGGCGCCGCCGGTGGCTTCGCCGGCATGATGCTCGCAGCGCTCGGTGGGGAAGTGACGCGCGTCGTCACCCCGGCCGATGTGGAGCACGAGGCGAGCGAGGGTGGGCGTGGCCGCTACCGCAGCGCCTACTTCCATCGTGCGAAGCAGCGGCTAGAACTCGACCTCGACGCGCCGGGAGACCTCGAACGGCTGCGCGAGCAGCTCACGAGCGTGGATGTGCTCATCGATACGCTGCCCCCAAGCGGACTGGCCGAGACCGGGCTCGCGGTGGCCGATCTGCACGAGCGCCACCCGGGGCTGGTCATCGTCTCGATCACCCCGTTCGGGCAGGACGGGCCGCGCGCGCACTGGCAGGCGACGGACCTGATCGTGCAGGCGATGGGTGGACTGCTGGCCTCAAGCGGCGAGGACGAGTCACCGCCCTCCCGGCTGGCGGGCGAGCAGGCAGCGCACGTGGCGGGCACCATGGGCGCCCTGCAGGCGCTCGCCGCCCTACGCGGGGTGCGGGAAGGCGTCAGCACCGGCGTGCACATCGATGTCTCCGAGCAGGAGGTGCTTTCCACCGGCTGGTCGCGTGAGATTGGCCGCTACACGCACACCGGCGAGGGACTGGCGCGCGCCGCCCGCCGCACCGGCGTGCAGGGCTACCCGCACACGGAGATGGCAAGCGATGGTTATGTCTTCTTGTTCTCGCAGGGGAAGAGTTGGGAGGGGGTCGCGGCGATCCTCGGGCTCTACGAGTTCCTCACAGACGAGTGGCTGGACCCCGCAGCACGCGTGGAGCGGTGGGACGAGATCGAGCCGCACTTCCGCGCGACGGTGGCCTCCCGCAGCCGCTACGACTGGTTCGCCGCGGCCGCTGAACAGGGCTTCACCTTCGCGCCGGTGGAGGACGCCCGCAGCATCCTCGACAGCCCGCAACTCGCCGCGCGCGAGTTCTTTGAGGAGATCGAGGTAGACGGCAAGGTAGTCCGCGTGCCGTCGCTCCCCTTCACCTTCGCCACGCTCGATCACCCGCGCCGCGAGGATTGAGCAGGCCCGGACTGCCACGCGGGCTATCGGTGCGTGTAGACCCGGCCATTCTCCAGCGCACCGCCCAGCAGCTCAGACACGGTGACGGGCACCAAGCCGCGCTCCTCCAGAATCGCGAAGATTGCGGGCAGCGCCTCGACCGTGGACGCGTGGGTCTCATGCAGCAAGACGATCGAGCCGCTACGGACGCCATTGGCCACGCGACTGACGACCAATGCGGAGTCCCTGGTTTCCCAATCCCTGGGATCCACGGACCACAGGATGATTGGCATCCCCAGTGTGAGCACTCGCGAATCGTAGGCACCGTACGGAGGACGCAGAAGCGTCGGCCGAACACCGGTCACGCGGTGGACGATGTCACCGGTCCGATCAACCTCCGTGCGCATCTGCTCCAGCGTCAGCTTCGTGAGGTCCGCATGATCAAACGCGTGGTTACCAATCTCGTGGCCCGCTTCATGGATATTGCGGAGCGCTTGCGGACGCCGTTCGGCCTCCACCCCCTCCACGAAGAACGTGGCCCGGGCACCGTGCGCGGCAAGGATCTCAAGCACGCGCGCGTTGTACTGCCCCGGGCCGTCATCGAAGGTGATCGCAACACAGCGCACCTGTTCGCAGTCGACGCGGCCGGCCGGCGGCGGAGGCGGCGGGGTGGGACGAGGCCAGGCAACGAGGAGTGGCTGCGGCAGCACTGAGCCCTGAGGATAGATTGCGCGGAAGGCCACATTCACAAACGCCGGGGCGGAGCGCACGTAACCGACGAAGTGCCCCTCATGGGTCACCCAGAAGGATGTTGCACCCGCCGCCGCAGCCTCGAGTGCCTCGATGGTGCCGCCAGTCCAACTGAGCAGGGCCACCCCACTCGTTGGACGGTCCCCGATCAGCTGACCGGGTGCCTCCTGCGCACCCGCGAGCCTCGGCTGCGAGATCGGTTGAGGGAGCAGCAGCACTAGCAACAGCAGTACGGCAGCGAGCCTGCAGAACGGTGGGACGCAAGGCTGGTCGATGATCAGTCGCCGCACGGACGCACCCCAGTCAGATACACAAAGCCCCTGCCGAAGCCATGCACCGATGATGAAAGATACAGTTGAGCACTCCGAGGTCGGCGGCACGCGCGACCACCAGACCGATGGTGCGAATC
>JBJHDC010000022.1:3652-24151 GCA_050486345.1 Dehalococcoidia bacterium
GTGCGAATCATCGCATCATCGCGGTCTGCCTGTCACCGGACGTCACGGCCGCGACAGATGGGAGTAAGTAGCCACTGAACGGTCGCGAACGGCCTACCGCTTCGTGTAGACTCGGCCATCCTCCAGCTGGCCCCCGAACAGTTCCGTCACCGTCACGAGCACGTAGTTCTGCTCTGCCAGGAACGCGAGGATCGCCGGGAGCGCCACCAGCGATTGCCCCTCCGTGTCGTGGAGCAGGACGACCGCACCGGGGTGCACCAGGGTGGTCACCCGTTCTTCAATGATCGCCGCATTCCGGACTGACCAGTCTTTTGGGTCCACGGACCACAGGATGATGGGCATCCCCAGCGTGGTCCGTACGCGCTCGTCCCAGGCACCGAACGGTGGTCGGAGCATGGTGGGGCGCGTCCCCGTGATCTCCTCGATCAGGTCTGCTGAGTAGTTGATCTCCCAGTGCATCTGACTGGCATCCAGGTGCGTCAGGTCCGGGTGGCTGTACGTATGGTTGCCGATCTCATGTCCGGCGGCAGCGATACGCGCGAGGACCTCGGGGCGTTCCTTCACGCGCCGCCCCTCCACGAAGAACGTCGCGCGTGCGCCGTGCTCGGCCAGCACGTCCAGCACGCCTTCAGTCCAGCGGCTCGGCCCGTCATCAAAGGTCAGCGCGACGCAGGCGACGAGGGCGCAGTCGATGTTGCTCGGACCCACGATGGCGTGGGAGCAAGAGCCTGGGGGACACGCCTGGCTGACGGCGCGACTCACCACCAGGGTCTGCGGCGGCACCCAGCCGTCCGCAAGCATCGCACGGACGCTGGCGTTCACGAAGGGTGGCGCCGCCACGATGTAGCCAACGAAGGTGCCGTCGTGTGAGAGCCAGAACGAGACCGCGCCCGCGGTGGCGGCCTCAAGAGACTCGAAGGAGCCGCCGGACCACTGCATGATCGCCACGCCGCCGTCCGGCGGCAGCGCTCCAATCAACTGGCCCTGCGATTCCTGCACATCCTGGCTCTGCGCCGACTGCATCGAGGCGATCCCGAGGATGAGGAGCACCGCAAGACTGAAGGCGCCGGTGCGCAGCACTCGGACGGTGGAAGCTCGATCAGACATCAACACGCTCTCCCTGCGTGGAGGCCCGCGCTCTGCGGCGCACGTCTCCACGGCGACCGGGCAAGCTGGTGAGGGGCCAGGGGCATCACGTCCACAGGGAGCATGGACAGAGACCAGGGAGACCAACCCCGAGCAGCAGGCCGGATATCGATCATCAAGTTGAGCGTATCCTACGCTCTATAACGGAGACGTCAATGGGCGTAAGCGGGTATGCAGATCTAAATTCCCGTCGAGGGTGTCCGCGCCTCGGTATGCTCGGCTCGAATTGCCCGGCCCAGTACCGTCAGCGCAGTACCGCGCGCGGTATCCTCGGCCTCGAACCACGCACAAGAAGGAGAGCACCCATGACCACCGCAGACCGCCTGAGCATGACGCTGGGCGACGCGATCTTTAGCCTGCGCGCCATCCGGCGCATGAAGCCCGACCCGATCCCGGAGGAGGATCTGCGCACGATCCTGGAGGCCACCATCCAGGCGCCCAACGGTGGCAACCAGCAGCAGTGGCACTTCATCCTCGTGCGCGACGATGAGCAGCGCGCGAAGCTGGCCGAGATCTACCGCGAGGCCTGGTGGGCGAAGCGCAAGGACATTGGCATCAACGGCCCGGAGGACATCCCGGCAACGGACAAGGTGGGCCAGTCCGCCATGCGCTTCGCCGACGAATTCGGCACCGCGCCGGCGGTGGTCCTCGTCTGCGCGACGCGCCCCGGGCCGCAGGCCATGGGCTCCGTGGTACCGGCCGTGCAGAACCTGCTGCTGGCAGCGCGCTCGCTCGGCGTCGGCGGCACGATCACCACGCTCCACCCGCAGGTCGAGGATCGCGTGCGCGAGATGTTCGCGATGCCGGAGGACTCGCAGCTGGTGTACGTGATCCCGCTGGGCTACCCGCGCGGCCGCTTCGGTCCCGTCACCCGCAAGCCCCTCGAGGAGGTCGCATCGAGTGACCGCTGGGGGCAGCCGCTGAACGTGTAGTGCAACGTTCGACGACAGCATCCCCGTTCCCGCGCCGCTTCGCGGCGTCCTCCGACAAGCTCAGGATGAGCGGGCACAGGGATGCTGGGACCGGGGTCGCTCTGTGATCACAGGATCTCGGGGGAAACGTCCCGCACGTGGTCGGATGAGGCTGAACTAACGAACAGCGCGGGCCTGAGGCCCGCGCTGTTGGTGTGTCCCCGCCGAAGCGCGTAGGCGCTAGTTGTTCTCAAACACAATCACCCCGCGGCCGTTCTCGCCGCGCTCGAGGGCTGCGAAGCCTTCGTTGATCTCTTCCAGCGGATAGCGGCGCTGGATGATCTCGTCCACGAGTACCTCGTCGCGCAGGTAAAGGTCGCACAGCGTGCGGAAGGTCTCGTGCGGGCTGGCCCCACCGTAGAACGCCCCCATCACGCGCTTCTGGTTGCGGACGAGGTCCACGAGGTCGATGCCACCTCGATCACCCACCGGCGCGAGCCCCGCAATCACGGCAACGCCGTTCTTGCCGAGCGAGTCCACTGCCTGCTGCGTGGTGGTGATGCTGCCGAACATGTCGTAGGAGAACTGCACTCCACCGCCCGTGAGCGCGCGGATCGCCTCCACCGGATCCACCTGCGAGGCATCGACGCGGTCGGTGGCGCCGAACTGCGTGGCGAACTGTAGCTTCGACTCGGAGACATCCACCGCGATGATGCGGGAGGCGTTGAGGACACGCGCCGCCTGGATCGCGTGCAGGCCGACGCCACCCACGCCCCAGACCGCCACAGTGCAACCCGGCTGGATGCCCGGCGTGTTCACGACGGAGCCGTAGCCAGTGGTCACAGAACAACCGATGAGCGCGGCGACCTCCATCGGCACACCTTCCGGGAGCGGGGCGCAGGCCTGTGCCGGGGTGATGATGCGCTCCGAAAAGAGTCCCACCTTCGCCATCTGGAAGACCTCAGCGCCGCCGGCGTCGCGGAGGCGCGTGGTGCCGTCGAACTGGCGCGAGCCGGTCGCGCCGTGCGTGTCGCAGAGCTGCGGCGATCCGCTGCGGCAGCGCGAGCAGTGCCCGCAGCTGGGGATGAAGGAGATGATGCAGCGGTCGCCCGGCTTCACCGAGGTCACGCCGGGGCCGACTTCCTCCACCACGCCAGCGCCCTCGTGCCCCAGCACGATTGGCAGCGGCTGGATGGCGGTACCGTGCATGATGTGGTGGTCGCTGGCGCACACACCGGCCACGCCGATGCGTACGGCGACCTCCCCCACGCGAGGTGCCTCCTGCTCCAGGTCCTCGATGCTGAGCGGCTCGTGAATGGTGCGGAGCACGGCGGCCTTCATGGATGTCCTCGTTTCGGTGCGTTCTGAGGTTGCGTACGCGGATTGCCTGTTGAGAGAGCGCTGGCGGATCGTATCGTCGCCGCCGCGCGACCGCTATGCGGCCCCGCTCACATCCAGGTCCCGCTCCATGTCACCGATGGCACGATCCAGTCCGTCCACCAGTTCGTCCGCCTCCTCGCGATTGATAGTGAGCGGCGGCGCGACCTGAATGGACGAGCCGGCACGCACGAGGATGCCATGGTCCTTGAGGTAGCCCGGCATGCGGTGCGCAAGATCATCCTCAGGGGTGAACTCGACGCCAGCGACCGGGTCGCGCATCAACTCGATTACCTGCATCAGGCCCACGCCACGAACCACGGCCACCGAGGGGTGCCGCGCCTGCAGCTCCGCCAGCTGCTCCGCTACGTACGCACCGGTGCGGTCCGCGTTCTCCACGAGCCGCTCGCGCTCGATGATCTCGATGTTCGCGAGCGCGACGGCACAGGCGACCGGGTGCGCGCCGAAGGTGGAGCCACCCACGAACGCCTTACTCGGATCTCCGCGGAAGCCCTCGGCGAAGCTATCCGTAGTAAGGACCGCTGCGATGGGAGCGTAGCCGGAGGAGATCTGCTTCGCGACGGTCATCAGGTCCGGGGTGACACCGAAGTGCTCCATCCCGAACCAGCGGCCGGTGCGGCCGAAGCCATTGATGACCTCGTCCGCGATCAGGACGATGCCGTGCTCATCACAGAGCTCGCGCAGTCGCCGCCAGTAGTCCGGGTGCGGCTCCCGCGAGCCGTTCGAGGTAGAAATCGGCTCCGCGATCAGCGCGGCAATCGTGCCAGCGCGCTCCGTGGCGATGATCTCCTCGAGCTGCGCAATACCGTCGAGCGTCTCTACCTCACCGGACATGGCGATGGCGCCAGGCATCAGCGGCTCGAATGGCACGCGGTTCATCGCCTTTGAGTTGTTCACGGAGAGCGCGGCGTAGGTGGTGCCGTGATAGGAACCTACGCGCGAGATCACCTTGTAGCGCTTACCCTCGCCACGGTTGTGCTGCCACTGCTTCGCCATGCGGATCGCGGTGTCCACTGCCTCGCTGCCGCTGTTCACGAAGAAGGCGCGGTTGAGGTCGCCCGGCGCGACGCTCGCAATCTTCGTCGCGAGGTCGATCGCGGTGGGGGTCGCGTAGACGAACTGGTTGGCAAAGGCCAGCTCCTCCATCTGCTCCCGCGCTACCTCGGCCAGCTCCGTGCGCCCATGGCCGACGGCGACAACCCAGAGGCCAGACATCGCGTCGATGTAGCGCTTGCCGTCGCTGTCGTAGAGGTAGATACCCTCGCCGCCGGTGATGACGTGGTAGCCACCCGGCTTGCTGAGCTCATCGAGGGACTGCGTGTGCACCCACAGATGCGCGAGCCCGCGCTGGGTGTAGTCATCGGTCGCGATCGTGCGGACATCCTGCGCCATCGTGGGCCTCCTTCGGTGCGCTGATTGTACCGACATGCGCAGAACTCGCCGTGACGGGCAGGTGCGGTATGGCCGGTATACTCGAAGGACCGCCCGCTGCGGGGAGGTTCCATGACCGTTGTCCGGTTCCTGATGCTTGCACCGCTGGCTGTCGCCACCCTTCTGCTGGTCGCATGCAACGGCGACGACGAGCCCGAACCCACGCCCACCGTCACACAGACGCCCGTCATCACGGCCACCGCGACGCCGACCCCGGCTCCATCCGAGCCCACGCCCACACCGACGCCCACACCGGATCCCACCCCGCTGCCCTTCGAGCCGCAGGTCGAGGTCTACGACGTGCCTTCAGGCAGCGGCCCGCACGATGTTGCGCCCGCGGCTGACGGCGGCGTCTGGTACACCGCACAGCACTCGGGTCACCTGGGCCACCTCGATCCCGTCACCGGTGAGACGCGCCACATCGAACTGGGGGCGGGCGCGCGCCCGCACGGGGTGATCGTGGGCGCGGACGGCGATGCGTGGATCACGGACGGTGGCCTGAACGCAATCGTGCGCGTCGACGGTGAGACCGACGAGGTCGAGGTGTTCGCGCTGCCCGCCGACCGCCCGAACGCCAACCTGAACACGGCGGCCTTCGATGGCCGTGGGCGGCTCTGGTTCACCGGGCAGAACGGCATCTATGGCCGCCTCGATCCCGCCAGCGGGGAGATGGCGGTCTTCGATGCGCCACGGGGGCGCGGGCCGTACGGCATCGCCACCGCGCCCAACGGCGATGTCTACTACGTCTCGCTGGCGGGCAGCCACCTCGCACGTATCGACCTGGACACGGACGAAGCGATCGTGCTCGAGCCGCCGACAGCCGGACAGGGCGCGCGACGGGTGTGGTCGGACTCCCTCGGACGCCAGTGGATCAGCGAGTGGGAGACCGGCCAGGTGAGCATGTACGACCCCGCGACGGAGGAATGGCGCGAGTGGCGCGTCCCCGGTGACAACCCACGCATCTACTCCGTGTACGTCGATGAGCGGGATGCCGTATGGCTCACCGACTTCGGCGCGCACGTGATCTGGCGCTTCGACCCGGAGACCGAAGAGTTCATGGAGTTTCCCAAGTCCGAGGCCGGCGCAAACGTGCGCCAGATGCTCGGCCGCGAGGGTGAAGTGTGGGCACCCGAGTCCGCCACCAACCGGCTGATGGTGATCCGCTACTAGCGTCCGAAAGGCTTGATCGATGGCAATCTCAGTTCGAGGCACCAACCACCCCGCCCTCTCCGGCACGAGCTACGCGGAGACGGTGGACTTCTACACGCGCATCCTCGGCATGCGGCTGGTGCTGGAGCAGCCGAACCTGGACAACCCCAACTCGGTGCACCTCTTCTTCGAGACCGGGCCGGGCCAGTTCATCGCCTACTTCGTCCCGAAGGAGGGCACCCCGGTGCCGGATCAGCGCAAAGGCGGCCCGCTGGACCACATCTCCCTCAACCTCACGGTGCCGCTGGAGGAGGCGATGGCCACCCTTGACGCAGAGGGCATCAAGTACCGTGGGCCCGTGGACCGTGGCTACGAGAGCTCGCTCTACTTCAAGGACCCCAACGGCGTCACCGTGGAGCTGATGACCTGGGTTACCCCATACCCCGAGGGCGCCGACGAAGGCGACGTGATCCTCGCGGCGCAGGCCCACCGCATCGAGCGGGGCGCCGAGTTCATCGAGGATGAAGACGTGCAGGCGGTCATCCCGCAGTTCCAGTAGGAGCCACGGACGTCTGAGTTCTGCGCGCTCGGTCACTGTCGCTTGCCCTCCATCGAACGCTGCGGCACGCTCCCTCGTGAACGACTGCGGGAGGATCGATGGCCACACCGGAACGAGAAGCGCGCATGCGGCGGGTGCTGGAGCGCCGCCAGCGTGACCTGCACGTGGTGATCGAGAACGTACGCGACCCGCACAACGCCTCCGCGATTCTCCGCACCGCGGACGGCATGGGCTTTGACCGCATCGATCTCCTCTATACGGAGCAAGAGATGCCGGAGATCTCCAAGAAGGTCTCCGGCCACACCCGCAAGTGGATGCTCATCCGCACCTTCGATGACACCGCGGCCTGCTTCGATACGCTGCGTGCGGAGGGCCTGCGTGTGTACGCCACCCACCTGGACGAAGGCGCGGTGGACTATCGCACTATCGACTGGACGCAGCCCTCGGCGGTGGTGTTCGGGAACGAGCATGCGGGGTGCGCGCCGGATGTCCTCGAGGCCGCCGACGCCCGCGTCTACATGCCGATGCTAGGCATGGCGCAGAGCTACAACGTCTCCGTCTCCGCCGCTGTCCTCCTCGCGGAGGTCCAGCGCCAGCGCCAGGTCGCAGGCATGTACGAACCCACATGGGACGAAGAGCGCGAGGCACGCCTAGCCGCCTGGATCGCCCGCGACGAGGCGAGGCGGGCGGCGCGGTAGGGGTGAAGGCCTGGCCACGGGCCGGGAGCGGCGCGAACGGTAGGCGGCGTCGGAGAAAGCAGACCGCACAGTCTGCATCGATGCAATCGATAGTTGTCATCGAAACAATTCATGCACCAACTGCCCCGTCGGCGAGAGCGGCCATCCTTTCGAGGACGATACTCATCACGTCTGTAATCGTGATGCTGTCCAGGAAGGAACCGCTGATGACTGCGTCGAGCTACTGGGAACGAATGTCAACGCGCCGCGCATCGAGACGAACGGTGCTGCGCGCCAGTGCGGTGGCGGGTGCCGGCCTGGCGGGCATGGCGCTGCTCGGCTGCGGGGACGATGACGATTCACCTGCTGCGCCGACACAGGCCCCCGGCGCCACCATGACACCTACAGCCTCGCCGGAGGATGATCCCAGGCGGGGCGGTACCTATTCCCAGAGCTCCCCGATCCCGAATGCGGACAACTTCAACCCTGTCACCAACGCGTGGGAGGGGTATGAGCTCTCCGGCGAGCAGGTGTACGACCGGCCCATCTCCTCGCGTCCCGACGATCGACGCTATGTGCTGGAGGCTGCCGAGAGCGTTGAGCAACCGGATGACACGACGGTGATCTTCCGGCTCAAGGAGGGGATGGTCTACCAGGACCGCGCGCCGGTTAGCGGACGCGCCGTGGAGGCCGAGGACATCGTCGCGTTGCACCTCTACACGCTCAATGAGGACCTGGCGCACAGCCGATCGTTCCAGACCTCCTTGATGGACACGATCGAGGCACCGGACGACCGCACCGTGGTCTTCACGCTAAAGCGGCCGAGCGCGTACCTGTGGTCCCCGGAACAGCTGGACTACCCGGGTGCGAACTGCATCATCCCGCGCGAGTTGCTCGATGACCTGAATACGGCGGAGCCAATCGGTTCTGGGCCGTTCCAGATCACCTCATATCAATTCGCCACGCGCTACGAGTACGAGCGCAACCCGACCTATCGCCGGGCTGACGAAGGGATACCGTTCGTTGACCGGCGGGTCCGCATCCCGATGGCCGATGCGGCCGCACTGGAAGCGGCGTTCCGGTCCGAGCAGAACATGGTCTGGCAGAACACGCCTGTGGATCCGGCGACCCGCCTGATCGCGGACATGGGCGACCGGATCGAGGTCGAGGACTACGCGTCGCTCGCGCCATACACGATCAACGTGTCCTCCAAGCGTCCGAAGTACGATGACATCCGAATTCGTGAGGCGTTCTACCGGATGTTCCGCCCCGAGCCCTACATCGAGTTGGTCGCCGTAGGACGGGCCGAGCCAGCTCCGGGCTACGTACCAATCTCGCTGCCGCAGTACCTCATCGACTGGGACGACACGCTGAGCAACGGGCTCACAGTGCGCGAGGCGAAGCGCTACGACGCAGAGGAATCGCGCCAGCTCTTCGATGCGGCCGGCTGGGACTTTGACCAAGAGATCGAGCTGACGACGATCGCCGGGGCAGTGAACGAGACCTCACTACAGGTGCTGGAGCAGGAGCTGCGACAACACGGCATGCAGAACATCTCGTACAAGGGGATTGCGCCGCTTGGTGAGTGGCTCCTCGCGGTCTCCAATACCGGCGATTACGACTTCTGCATCACCGGTCACCCGCCACAGGCGGTTCCCGCGTGGACCCTGCGTCATCACCACACGGAGACGGGGACCCCGCATGATTCATTCAACATCAGCGATCCCGAGATCGACGCAATGATTGAGGCGGCCGAGTCCGAGATCGATGCAGAGGCGCACTACCAGTTGGTAAAGGACGTGCAGTACCGGCTCCTGGAGCTGTACGCGCACAAGTGGTACATCTACAGCTCTTTGGCGTACGAGCTGCGATGGAACTACATCAGGGACTGGGAGTTCAACCCGGCCCTGCAGGTGATGCAGCGACCGGAGATCTGGCTGGATAATTAGCGCTCCCGTCCCGCAAAGGCGGTCGGGCGGGAGGTCACTGGCAAAGTCCGCCACCGGGTGCCCTTGGTGGGCACCCCGGCACGGCGTAGGAGGCCGCAGAGGGCTACTCGACCGTGTAAGTGAGCCGGATCGTGAATTCGCCATCCGGCGGCGGCGCAGGACCGGTGGATCCTGCCTCGAGCCAGTCATCGAGGGTGCCCGACCACCACCGGATCGGCTCCTCCACGACGTGGGTACCGGTCGCCAGATGGTAGCTGTCCGCAGTGATCAGCAGGGTGACCGGGTACTCGTGCGTCTCACCGAGCTCAAGTTCGACCAACTGCAGGTCATCGTTGCAGCCCCAGAGCGGTATCTCCAACTCATCATCCCAGGCAACGCTGCACCCACGTCCCACAGTGATCGGAACATCGCCAGCGATGGCGCGATCCACATCCGGGACGAAACGCGCATCGTCCAGCACGGCGGGCTCGGTATCGCGCCAGGTCACCAGCACGCCGTGCTTGTACCCGAGCGTCTCGCCATCCTCCCACGTTGCCGGGCTCCCACCGACGGTCACCGGAGCGTCTGCTTCGAGCACCTCTACTGAGAAGCTGATCAGCGGCTGCTGTGCGGAATCGCTGCCACACGCGAGGATCGACATGGCGACAGCCGCAGCAATCATCCCGAGCAGCTTGTGCATTGATTCTCGCTCTAGCTCGACGGTGCCGCGCCCTGCGGACGCGCTACTCGACAGTGTACGTAAGGCGCACCGTGAACGACTGCGCCGGCAGGTCGGATGGCTCCTCGAGGGTTCCGTGGGACCAGCCGATGACCTCGTCCACCACGTAGGTCCCGGGGACCAGCGCCAGCGGTCCGACCTCGAACACGACGGTCACCGGGTACTCGTGCGTGTCACCCGGGTCCAGCTCGATGATCTGGAGATCGTCGGTGCAGATCTGGATAGCGCGTCCGGGCTCCTCGTCCCAGGCCGCGGAACAGCCGCGGCCGACGGTGATCAGGTCGCCCTCGCCCGTCGTGGACTGCTCGTGGTGCGTGAAGCGTGCATCGTCGAGGGTCGCGCGCTCCTCACCCTGCCAGGTGACCCGCACGCCATGCTGCACCTCACCACCCTCAACGGGACTCACATCGGTCGCTTCGACGCTGACCGGCGCGTCTGCCTCAAGGACCTCGACCTGCACCTCGACGGAGGTGATCGAGGCGGAGTCATTGTCGTCACCACATGCAGCCGCGAGGGCTAGCAGTGCAACGGCACCGATCAGCAAGTGACTGGACTGGCGAAGGACGGGAAGTGTCACGGGGAACCTCCATGACGGCACGGCGCGTGAGGGTACCTGATCTCAACGTACCAGCCCTCCCTCCGGTTCCCGGTCGACCTCGTACAAGCCAGCCCGCAACCGTGTACCCTGAGCGCCGCGATTCGATCTGAGGGATAGCCTGCAAGAGGGAGAACGGGATGGACCTGGAGCTGAATGGCAAGCGCGCCATTGTGACGGGCGGTAGTCGGGGCATCGGCAAGGCAATCGCCCGGCAGCTGGCGATGGAGGGGTGCGATGTGGCGATCGCCGCACGCAATCCTGAGACGCTGGAGGCCGCCGCGAACGAGCTGACGCTGGCCAGCCGCCGCAAGGTGGTGGGGCTGACCGTGGACACGCAGGACGATGACTCCGTGCGCGCCATGGTGGCCGGCGCTGTGCGCGCGCTCGGTGGCGTGGACATCCTCGTGAACTGCGCCGCGCGGGCGGGCGGGCAGGCGCCGGCGCCCACGCTGGAGACGATGACGAACGAGGACTTCGACTCTGAGCTGCACACGAAGGTGATGGGCTACATCCGCTGCGCGCGCGAGGTCGTTCCGCACATGCGCGATTCAGGCTGGGGCCGGATCATCAACATCAGTGGGCTCGCTGCACGGCAGTCGGGCACCATCCTGGGCAGCGTGCGCAACGTCTCGGTGGCCGCGCTGACGAAGAACCTGGCAGACGAACTCGGACCGCACGGCATCAACGTGACCGTGGTGCACCCGGGCCTCACCCGCACGGAGGCGACCCCCGGCGTCCTCGAGCGCCGCTCCCAGGCAACTGGCCAGCCAATCGAAGAGGTCGAGGCGGAGATGGCCCGGGGCAACTCGGTGAACCGGATCATCGACTCCAGCGAGATCGGCTACATCGTCGCGTTCCTCGCCTCTCCCAAGTCGATCGCGATCAACGGCGATGCAATCGCTGCCGGCGGCGGTGTGGGGCGCGCGATTCACTACTAGCGCACGGAACCCGGCCGACCTCACAGCACCCAATCGCGCGGGCCATGATGGTCCCGCGAACGAACACGCCGCAGACTCACCTGCGGCGTGTTCGGTTGGCGTGTGACAGAGATGGGTTGACGTCAGGTCATTAGGTGTATATACACGATAGGGCGCGTCGACGTATGTGCGGCTCCGGCGTGCTCCCGATATGGAACGACGGTCAGTCACCAGCGGTTCCAACGCACGGAGGCTTGACTTCAAGTCAACTTGAATTCGTAACCTCGCAGGCAAGCGGGTCGGGCCGTGGTCAGGAGGAAATTTCATCTTCTGGCAGGTATTAGGACCGAAATCGCCCGCTTAGACCTGCAGGATAGAAACCATCACCGGACGCCGCGTGGCGTCCGTGGTTGTGGGAAGGGGACGCAAGCACGATGAGTGCTGACCTCGCAATCGAAACATCGGGACTAGTGAAGGTCTTCGGCAAGACCCGCGCGGTGGACGGCGTGGACCTCGCGGTGCCGTCAGGCGGCGTGTACGGGGTGCTGGGACCGAACGGGGCGGGCAAGACAACCGCCATCCGCATGCTCGCCACGCTGCTGAAGCCAGACGCCGGCACCGCGCTGGTCCTCGGGCACGACGTAGTCCGCGAGGCAGACGCGGTGCGCAGCCGCGTGGCGCTCACCGGCCAGTTTGCCTCCGTGGACGATGACCTCACGGGCATCGAGAACCTCGTGTTCCTCGGTCGGCTGCTCGGATACTCCAGCGCGGCGGCGAAGGTGCGCGCACGGCAACTGCTGGAAGCGTTCGGCATCGCCGAGGCAGGCGGGCGCCTGGCGAAGACCTACTCCGGCGGCATGCGTCGCCGGCTGGACATCGCAGCGAGCCTGGTGGTGACGCCAGACCTCATCTTCCTGGACGAGCCGACCACGGGCCTGGACCCGCGCAGCCGCAACCAGGTGTGGGACATCGTCCGGGCGCTGGTGCGGGAGGGGACCACGGTCCTGCTCACCACCCAGTACCTGGAGGAGGCCGACCAGCTGGCGAACCGCATCGCCGTCATCGATCGAGGCAAGGTGATCGCGGAGGGCACACCGGGGCAGCTCAAGGCCTCGGTCGGCTCGGGCGCGCTGCACGTGCGGGTAGAAGACCCGGCGCAGCGGCTTGTGGCGCAAGACGTGCTCGCGCGCACGCTCGATGTCGCGGTCGACCTGGAATCGGACCCGGCGGCGCTGTCCGCGCGGATCTCCAACCCGGAGCGCGTCGCCTATGCGCTCGCGGAGCTGGCGCGCGCGGGCGTGCCGGTCACAAACTTCTCACTCGGCCAGCCCAGCCTGGACGAAGTATTCCTCGCCCTCACCGGTCACCCGGCGGAGGAGACGACAGAGGAGGTGGCAGCATGACGACGATGTCAACCACCGCGGAGAGCGCTCCGCCCCTGCAGGAACTGGCGCTGGATGAGATGCGCGCGGCGCTGGTCGCCGGCACGCGGCCACCTCGACCCAGCGCGTTCTCAACCTCGGTGACCTTCGGCTGGCGGGCGCTGCTGAAGATCAAGCACGTCCCGGAGCAGCTCTTCGACGTGACCATGTTCCCGGTCATGTTCGTACTGATGTTCACCTACCTGTTCGGCGGTGCGCTGGCTGGCTCAACCGGTGAGTACATCCAGTTCCTGCTGCCCGGCATCCTGGTGCAGACGGTGGTGATGATCACCATGTACACGGGCCACACCATCAACAAGGAGGTGGAGCGCGGCAGTTTCGACCGCATCCGCGCGTTGCCCATCTGGCAGCCCACGGTGATGATCGGCGCGCTACTGGGTGACGCAGCCCGTTACACGATGGCGTCCACGGTAATCATCACGCTGGGAATCATCATCGGGTTCCGCCCGGAGGGCGGCATCGTTGGCGTGGTGTCGGCGGTGGCGTTGGTGCTGCTGTTCTCCTTCAGCATCTCGTGGATCTGGACAGCCCTCGGGCTGATCATGCGCACCCCGGAATCGCTGATGGCCGTGAGTATGATGATCCTGTTCCCGCTCACGTTCGTCAGCAACATCTTCGTGGACCCGGAAACGATGCCCGGGTGGTTGCAGCGGGTGGTCGATGTGAACCCGATCAGCCACCTGGTAACCGCCACGCGCGGCCTGATGGCGGGCGAATCGAGCGCCTCCGATGTGGCATGGGTTCTGGTCGCGTGTGTCGCGCTCGTCGCGGTGTTCGCGCCGGTGACCGGCTACATCTACCGCAACAAGAAGTAGCGATCCCCGCTCGCTACTCTTCCTCCGTCGCCGCCGGCGTGCCGCATGCACGCCGCGCGGCGGCGGTTCCGTTTCCGGCATCGCCCCTGTGCGCCGGCAACGAGGTCACCAGATCGTCTGCTCGCTGTCGAACGCACGCAGGGTGCGGTCACGTGTGACAAGCAGCGTCTGCACGTGACGAGCAGTGGCGTAGATGATGCGGTCAGCCGGGTCACCGGGGAACTGGCCATCAAGCGAACCCGGTCATCCAGGAGCGCCTGGCGATCCCAATGCGATACGTCGCGGCCAGGTCGCCGCCTAGCGTCCGCAGACGCTCCCTTGCCCGATCGAGGCGGTGTACTGCACCGGCGAGCGGATGGAGGTCAGGCCCGAGCTCACCAGATCCCTCCAGTGAGTTCATTCGCTCGCCTCCCCTTCGCGTGGGTGCTCGCCGGCATCATCGCCCGACTGAAGGCCTCATCTCCGGAGTCCTGGAAGACGCTCACGAACGCTCGGCCGCCCAGTCCACGTCGATGGCCGCGCGAAGTTCCTCGTCAGACGCGAGGGAGGCGACGCTGCCGCTCAGCGTTGGGTCCTCTCGCGTGGGGACAATGCGGACCAGGCGAAGGCACGCCGCCTTGAGCTTGCTGATGGTAGTGATACGGATTACAACCGCCTCCCTCACGCGATCCACACCGCCTTGGTGTTCACGAAGGCCCGGATGCCCGGTAGGGCGAGTTCGCGGCCGACGCCGGAGCGCTTGATGCCGCCAAACGGCAGCCGAGGGTCGCTCTTCACGATGCCGTTGACCGCCACGTGCCCCGATTCGATGCGTGCGACGAGCTCATCGACGCGGTCACTCGAGGTCCACAGACTGGCGCCGAGGCCGAACGAAGAGGAGTTCGCCAGCTCGATGGCGTGATCCACGGTCTCCGCCCGCGCGACGGCGGCCACCGGCCCGAACGTCTCGTCGCGGAAGGCGGTGATCTCCGGCGTGCAGTCGGCCAGCAGCGTGGGCTGGTAGTAGGCGCCGGGGCCCTCGATGCGCTTGCCCCCGGTCACCAGGCGCGCGCCCTCGCGCATGGAGATGTCCACCTGCGCCTGAAGGTCGTCGAGCAGGTCCGCGCGCGCCATGGGGCCGACCTCGGTCGACTCGTCCATCGGGTCACCGACGCGCTTCTTCGCCATCAGGGCAGCCATGCCTTCCACTACGCGGTCGTAGTGGGGCGCCTCCACGATGAATCGCTTGGCGGCAATGCAACTCTGGCCACCGTTGATCAGACGTGCGCCAACGGCAGTCTCGATCGCTTTCTCCACGTCGGCGTCAGCGAGGATGATGAAGGGGTCGGAGCCGCCCAGCTCGAGCACCACCGGCTTGATTTCGTCGCCAGCGATGCTGGCCACATCGCGCCCGGCGGGCTCAGAGCCGGTGAGGGTGACCGCCGCTACACGCTCGTCTCGGAGCACACCCTCCACGAGGCGCGAGGAGATGAGCAGCGTCTGGAAGACGCCCTCCGGGAAGCCCGCGTCGCGCATGACCTCCTCGATCTTCAAGGCGGAGCCGGGCACGTTGGACGCGTGCTTCAGAAGGCCAGTATTCCCCGCCATGATCGTGGGGGCGATGAAGCGAAAGACCTGCCAGAAGGGGAAGTTCCACGGCATCACTGCCAGCACCGGGCCGAGCGGGTCGTAGCGCACATAGCTGCGGCTGCCGTCCGTCTCCACGGGCTCCGGCGCGAGGAAGGCCTCCGCATGCTCCGCGTAGTAGTCGCACGCCCAAGCGCACTTCTCGACCTCCGCGCGCGCCTCGCCGATGGGCTTGCCCATCTCCTCCACGATCACGCGGCCGTAGTCTCCCGCACGCTCACGCAGCAACTCGCCGGCGCGGCGCATGAGCGCGGCGCGCTCTTCGAACGACGTGGTGCGCCACTGGTTGAACGCCTCGGTTGAGAGCGCCACGGCGCGCTCGACGTCCGCCTCACGGTGATCGGGATACTCGGCGACCACCTGGCCGGTCGCGGGATTCACTGCCTGCATCGCTATTCGTCCTCTCGAACTGGTTCTGTCTGGAATACCGGGGGCACGTCGCCGTCCCCCCACCACTCGACCTCCGGCACCAGGCGCACGCTGAACGCCGCCTGTACTCGTTCCTGCACCCGCGCCATCAGTGCCGCGTAGTCACGGGCCGTGCCCGCGCCCCCGTGCACGATGAAGTTGGCGTGGAGTTCACTGACCTGCGTGTCACCCTCGCGCATGCCTTTGCAACCGGCGGCGTCGATGAGCCGTCCGGCAGCGTCACCCGTCGGGTTGCGGAAGATGGAGCCGGCGTTGCGCTCCGCGGTCGGCTGGGTGCGCTGCCGTGCGTCCAACAGCCGCCGCATCTCCGCCTCGATCGTGTCGCGGTCACCGGGCGTCAGTTTTAGCGTCGCCGCGAGCACGATGTCACCGGAGCCACGCAGCGAGGTCTCACGGTACGCAAACTCGATGTCGTCGCGTTGCAGCGTCACACGCGACCCACCGCGCAGCACTTCGACGCTCTGCACGAGGTCGCCGATGCAGCGGCCGTCGCCGATTCCGGCGTTGCTCTGTAGCGCACCCCCGACAGCACCGGGAATGCCGATGGCGAACTCGAGGCCACTGAGACCGCGTTCCGCGGCAGCGCGAGCGAGTGCCGGCAGCATGACGGCGGCGCCTGCGGTCACCTGCTGGCCATCCCACTCAACGCCAGCACACGCGCGACGAAGCGAGATCACGACGGCTCGCACGCCCTCATCGGAGATGAGCACGTTCGACCCACCACCGATGACCCGGAGCGGCAGCCCGTGGTCCGCAGCCCACGCCACGACGCGGGCAACAGCATCGAGGTCCTCCGGCACGCCGAAGTAGGCCGCCGGACCACCCAGCCGCAGGTAGGTGTGCGCGGCGAGCGACTCCTCGCGACGGAGTGCGAGGTCCGCGGGGGGATCGGGTAAGGTGACCACCATTCCTCGATCCTACCGTCCGAGCGCAGGGAGAAACGAATGAATCTGGTGCGCATCATCCTGCACCTGGAGGGCGCGGCGATCCTCCTGGGCGCGATCTGGGCCTACTTCGGCTACCTGGAGGGCTGGTGGGTCGCCTTCGTGGTCCTGCTCTTGATCCCGGACATCTCGATCCTCGGCTTCCTCGGCGGGACTCGGCTGGGGGCGATCACGTACAACCTCGTCCACAACTATGTGCTGGCGGCTGCGATGGTGGGTGTGGGGCTGCTGATCGAGAGCCACCTGCTGATCGGCCTCGGTCTCATCTTCATCGCGCACGTCGGGATGGACCGGGCACTGGGGTACGGGCTGAAGTTCCCCACGCACTTCAAGGACACGCACCTGCAGCGCCTGTCGACGCCCCCGGCGGTCGAACGCACACCCGAGGTTTGACCCTCGCCCGCTGATCCAGTGAGACTCGGGCATCGGTCTCAGCAGATTCTGATTCGTCTCATCGAAGGGTCGCCGCCGTCCATGACTCCCTCCCGCCCCCTCCCCAGACGTGACTTCCTGAAGCTGGTCCCGGCGGTGGGCCTCGGTGCGCTCGCTGCCGCCTGCTTCGGTGATGACCCCGAGCCGATGCCGACCGCGACGCCGAGCCCAACCGCGACTCCCTCACCCACCGCCACACCAGCGACTCCGTCACCCACCCCCTCACCAACACCCACGCCAACGCCGCCTCCCTCGGTCGCGATCGAGGAGATGATTGGCGAGATGCTCATGCTCGGCTTCCGTGGCTACGAGCTGCCAGCCACCGATCCGGTCGGTGCGGCGCTGAGCGCACGCCGGCTCGGAAACACCGTGCTGTTCGACTACGACGTGGGCGAGAGCTCGTTCGGGCGCAACATCGAGTCACCCGAACAGGTTCAGGCACTGACGCAGCAGATCGGCGATCTGTACGGCGGGCCGGTGCTGATCGCTGCGGACCAGGAGGGGGGGCTCGTCGCGCGCCTGAAGCCCCGCTGGGGATTCCCGGACACGGTGTCACCACAGGAGCTGGGCGATCGGGGCGACCTCGACTACACACGGGAGATGTCGGGGCAGATGGCGGCCACTCTCGCCGGTGCCGGCATCAACCTCAACCTCGCGCCGGTCGTGGATGTGAACGTGAACCCGGAGAACCCGGTCATCGGCGGCCTCGATCGCAGCTTCTCGGGAGATCCGGACCTGGTCACCGAGCACGCGACGGCCTTCATCGAAGCACACCACGAACACGGGGTGCTCTGCACGCTGAAGCACTTCCCCGGCCACGGCAGCTCCGAGCACGACTCGCACCTCGGCTTCGTAGACGTGACCAACCTGTGGACGCCAGTCGAACTCGAGCCATTTGCCAACCTGATCAACGCGGGACTCGCGGACGCGGTGATGACGGCGCACATCTTCAACACTGCATGGGACCCCGACCACCCGGCGACGCTATCGAGAGCGGTGCTCACGGGCATCCTGCGTGAGGACCTCGGCTACGACGGCGTGATCATCACCGACGATATGCAGATGGGCGCGATTGCCCAGTTCTATGGCTTCGAGGAAGCGATCGTGATGTCGGTCGATGCCGGCGCGGACATCGTTGCCCTCGCGAACAACAGCACCACGTACGAGGGGGCCGCCGTGGACCGTGCGTACGATGCACTGCTCAACGCGGTCCGGGACGGGACGCTGAGCGAATCCCGCATCGACGAGTCGTACCGGCGGGTGCAGCAGCTGAAGGCGCGCCTCGCATAGGTCTCTGAGCCGCCAGGATGCAGCCCGGAGATTGACCGGTGCGCCATCCGTGCCTACGCTCGCGCGCAGTCGCCTCTTCGTCACGGGGCACCGCTCACGGCGAGGTTTGCTAAGAGGTTTGCTGAGGATCGGGGCCGCATGATCGATTTCGGACTCGTGGATGCCGTCGACGCGGAGGCCATCGGCGCTCCGGGCCAGCGCACGTTCCGCCTCCGCGCGCGGGTGGGCGATGAGTACGCCGCGCTCTGGATGGAGAAAGAGCAGCTGGGCGCCCTCGGTCGCTCGTTCTCACAGATCCTGGCGGAGCGCTCACGCCTGCGTGGCCAGCCCGCAGGGGCGGTCGAGGAAGTCGGCAACTTCCCCCAGCGCGCGCGCGTCGAGTTCCAGGTAGCTCGCATGGGCCTCGACTACGACGTGGACGAGGAGCGCGTGATCCTGCTGGCGGACGATCCCCAGGCCGGCGAACGCGGCGACACTCCCGCGTTCCGCATGCAGATGACCCGCGCCCAGGCTCTGGCTGTCATCAAGCTCATCGAGGAACTCGTCTCCGCCGGGCGGCCCCTGTGTCCGCTCTGTCATCAGCCGCTGGAAGAAGAGGGTCAGCAACACTTCTGCCCCTCCACCAATGGCCACTCGAAAGAACTCGAGGTGCCGCCGCTCGACGAGGCGGGAGACGACGATGACGACGACCTCGATGATGACGATGAGATCGAGGACGATGACAACTAGGGTCTGAAAGCGCCGGGTTCACTAACCTGCAGCTGCCTCAGGCTGACGTGGCGTCATCCTCGGGTGTCGTGACCGCCGAGGCGCCGATGACAGTGGCGCCCACCTCCGGAAGGTACACGCGCACCGGGCCTGCGAGGCGGACGCCGTGGCGCTCACCGGGGAAGAACGGCTCACCCGTCACCAGCCGCAGCCGCACCGGCTCGCCATCATCCAGCACCATGCGCAGGACCTGGTCATGACCGTAGAACTCCGTGTCCACGATCTGCCCCGTCACGGATGAGCTCTCGTCCAGCGTAAGGTGCTCGGGGCGAACCATGACGAGCACGTCGCCATCCGGTCCCCCATCCTCGGGTGCCGGGATATCGCCAAGCGTAGAGGTGATCACCGCGCCCCGGCGGGTACCCCGCATGAAGTTCGCATCGCCGATGAACTCGGCCACATCGTGGTCCGCGGGCGAGGTGTAGATATCGGCGGGTGGCCCGACCTGGCGGACGCGCCCGTTGAGCATCACGCCCACCTGACCCGGGATGCTGAGCGCCTCCTCCTGGTCATGCGTGACGACGATCGCGGTGGCGCCGAACTCGCGCAGGATCTGCCAGACCTCGGTCCGCACGCGCGCTCGGAGGGTGGGGTCGAGGTTGGAGAATGGCTCGTCCAGGAGCACCAGCTCCGGCTCCGCAGCGAGAGTGCGCGCGAGTGCCACGCGTTGCTGCTGCCCGCCGGAGAGCTCGTGCGGCATGCGGTTGCCGAGCCCGCCAAGGCCAACCAGCTCCAGCATCGCCTCGACTTTCTGCTTGCGGCCCTGGCGCTTCTGTACGCCGAAGCCCACGTTAGCGGCCACTGAGAGGTGAGGGAAGAGCACGTACTCCTGGAACACCAGCCCCACCCGGCGTCGCTCGGGGGGTAGCGAGTGCTGTTCGTCCACCAGCGTCCGCCCGCCGAGCTCGATGCAACCGGCTTCGGGACGCTCGAAGCCCGCGATGGCGCGCAGCAGCGTGGTCTTGCCACAACCGCTGGGCCCTACGAGTGCGAGGAAAGCACCCTGTGCCAGTTCCAGGTCGACGCCATCCACGGCGACCACGTCACCGAAGGACTTCCGCAACCCTGAGATGCGCAGGTAGGTCATCGGGGACCTCGCTCTCGCAACGCCATCACCAGCACGGGCACACTCGCAGCCAGAACCAGCATCAGCGCAGCGTAACTCGCCCCGGTGTATCGAACCTCCGTCGAAAGTGACCAGACCTGTACAGCCAGCGTATCGAAGCCGATGGGGCTCAGGAGGAGCGTGATCGGCAGTTCCTTGATCGCAGTCAGGAAGACCAGCAGCCACGCGGCTGAG
>JBJHDC010000023.1:0-22350 GCA_050486345.1 Dehalococcoidia bacterium
CCGCCACCGCCGCCGCCTGCGGCTCCGCCGCCGCCGTCGCTGGCTCCGTCGCCACCGGTGGCGTTGGCGACGGTTCCGCCCGCTATGTCGACCGAGCCGCCGTTGCCGCCGTTGTCGCCGTTGCCCCTGTTGGCCTCGAACCCGCTGCCACCACCGCCGATGCCGGCGCCGCCGCCGGCGCCGTAGCCGCCGTTGCCACCGGTGGTGTTCTCGATGGTCCCACCCGAGATGTCGAACGAACCGCCGTCGCCGCCGATGCCGGAATAGCCGCCGCCACCACCGCCGATGCCGGCGCCACCGCCGGCGCCGTTGCCGCCGTTGCCGCCAGTCGCGTTCTCGATGGTCCCATCCGAGATGTCGAACGAACCGCCGTTGCCGCCGATTCCCTCGAGCCCGCCGCCACCGCCCCCGATGCCGGCACCGCCGCCGCCCTCACCGGGGCTGTTACCGCCGATGACTGTGATGCTGCCGTCCTCAACCGTAATCGTGCTGCCGTTGCCGCCGCCACTGCTATGCCCGCCGCCACCGCCTCCGATGCCCGCGGCCCCTCCGCCGCCATTCTGACCGGCTTCGCCGCCGTTGGCGGTGACCGTGCCGCCGTTGATGGTCACCGTGCCACCATCGCCACTGTCGCCGGCGTAACCGCTACCCCCGCCGCCGATGCCGGCGCCTCCGCCCCCGCCAAGGAAGTTGGGGTCGGAGCCACCAGTGCCGCCGGTGGCTTCGATGCTGCCGTCCTCGGCTGTAATCGTGCCGCCGTCGCCGCCGATGCCGAGATAGCCGCCGCCACCACCGCCGATGCCCGCGCCACCGCCACCGATGGTGCCGTTGCCACCAGTCGCGTTCTCGATGGTCCCACCCGAGATGTCGAACGAACCGCCGTCGCCGCCGCCGCCGCCCCCGATGCCGGCACCGCCACCGCCGCCGAAGGCGCCGTTGCCACCAGTCGCGTTCTCGATGGTCCCACCTGTGATGTCGACCGTGCCGCCGTCTCCGCCGTCACGAGTTATGCCGCCGCCACCACCCCCCCCCGATGCCGGCACCGCCGCCGCCGCCGCCGCTGCCCCCGGTGGCGTTCACCGCCCCGCCCGCGATGGTGAGGTTTCCGCCGTCGCCGCCGTCGTCGAGGGTGCCTCCACCACCACCCCCGATGCCGGCACCGCCGCCGGAGGAGGCGCCTCCTGCGCCACCCCATGCCACCACGATGCCGCCCTCGATGATCAGCGTGGCGCTCGTGGTGCGGATGCCGGCGAGGCCATTCGTTGATGAAGCGCCAGCGGTGAGGGTGCCGGGCTCATCTTCGCTGGTGTCCTGGATAGTGAGCGTGTTGCCGGGGTTGATCACGATGTTCTGGACCGTGAGGTCGGAGCCATTCAGGTTGATGGTGACATCGCACTCGATGACGAGCGTCTGCCCGGGGGTAATGATGGAGCCATCGATGAGTGTGATCTGGGTCGGCGATTCACATTCGTCCAGATCAGCGAGCAGAGCATCGATGTCGTAGTCGCCGACGCCAGAGGCGGGGAGCGGGGCTGCCCAGAGCAGCAACGGCAGTGCGACGATGAGCACTACGAGAGACTTCCAAGCTGGGTTCGAACGTGAGTAGTGGGACACGGCCATACCTCGACATACCTCGACATGGAGAGCGCGTATGACCGCGCGCGTTCGGATGCTGCTCGCAGAGGAAGTCGCGCGAATATACATATCAAGCGTGATTGTGTCTAGAGAGTTGTTGCTGCAGTCGCCGGTAAGGAATTCGCCGGACGGTCGCCTATCCGTCCAGCTCCGCAATTGCGGCTGAGACATGGTCACGCAGCCGGCCCTGCTCATCCGGATCTTCGATGCGGCGGCCGTTTTCGCGCTGGATGTAGAAGGCGTCGACCACCTCGGGACCGATGGTGTCGACCTTGGCGAGGTGGATGTCGATGCCTTGCTCGTGCAGCACGCGGGTGAGCGCGTACAGCAACCCGCGCCGGTCGGCCGTGGAGATCTCCAGGATCGTGTGCTCCCGTGAGGCGTTGTTGTCGATGAGGATCGAGGTGGGGACATTCGCTCGGGGCGGCTCCGGGTAGGAGGCGCGCACTTCGGCGAGGCGGGCTTCGACGGAGTAGGTGCCCTCGATGGCGGCAGGGAGGGCGGCGAGGAGGCGCTGCCAGCGACGCTCCTCGAAGCCGGAGCCGAGGGCGTCGCCGACGTGCCAGACCTGGATGGCGATGCCGTCCGTGCGCGTGTAGGCCACGCCGCCGTGCACGCTGGCGTGATGGCCGGCCAGCGTGCCGGTGATCGTCTGCAGGAGGCCGGGCCGATCACGCGTCACGAGGGTGACGCGGTCTACCTGTCCCACGCGGTCATGCCGGGTGACGGTCGAAGGGCCGCCGGCCGTGGTCAGTGCCTCGATCATCCCGATGTGGTCGCCGATGGTGGCGGGCTGCGTGCTGAGCAGGTAATCGGCGCCCATACCGTCCAGGTGACCGCGGACGGTGGTCGCGGGGAAGCGAGCGGCGAGGGCTCCCGTCACGGCCTCCATGCGCGCGGAAGCGGTGTCCTGGCTGTTCACGTCCAGCAGGTTGAGGAGCCGGTGGAAGAGGGTGCGGAGCAGTTGCGCTTTCCAGGCGCTCCAGACGTTGGGACCGCTCGCGCGCGCATCGGCGACGGCCAGCAGGTAGGCGAGGCGGAGCGTGTCGACATCGCCGAGCGCATCCGCGGTCTCGCTGAGCACCGCCTCATCCGCGATGTCTCGCCGCGTCGCGACGCCGGGTAGCAGGAGATGCTCGCGCACGGTGGTGACGAGGCGCTGGCTCACGGCGGCGTCCAGGCCGGCGCGTGCGGCGAAGCGCTCCACGATCACCGCGCCCACGATCGAGTGGTCGCCGCTGTGCCCCTTGCCGATGTCGTGAAGGAAGGCGGCGAGCAGCACCTCGTCCGGGCGTCCGAAGGCACGCGCGACCTCCGGGGTGCCGGTGTCGAACTCGTCCTCCTGGATGGCGCGGTGGGCCTCCGCGACGCAGCGGAGGACGTGGATGTCCACGGGGTTGATGTGGAACGGGGCGATGTGCGGGCGGCTGCGCAGGACTTCCCACTCTGGCAGTAGCCGATCGAGGGCTGCGCTGGGGGGCATCTGCTCCAGCGGGCCGCCCTCCTCGACCCGGTGCAGGCGATCGAGGAGTGAGTTGAGATCGCCCGGCTCGGGACCGCTCTCGGGGGCAGGGGCGGGTGCGTCCTCGTTGGCGTGCTGCCACGGTAACCGGAACCCGAACGTGCGCCGGGACGTGATGTGGGGCTTCGCCTCTTCGAACCGCGTGTCCACGTACCGCTCGATCGTGCGCATGGACTGGTAGAGGTCGCGGCCCCACTCGAAGGCATCGACGCCCAGCCACGTGGCGACGGCCTGTGCGTTCTCCTGGCGATAGACGTCCGAGGGCCGTTCGACCAGCGCGTGCACCGCTGCGCGCGTGGCCAGCAGGTGGCGGCGGGCGGCTTCGATCTCTGGCGGGAGCGGTGGGGCGGGTACCTCCGGCGAGGCGCGGTCCAGCCAGTGGAGCGCCTGCAGGTCGCGGAGGCCTCCGCGGCTCTGCTTCACATCCACCGCCATCACCTGCCACGGCTCGCGCTCCCGCGTCTGTCGCCGCAGGGTTGCGAGCTCCTCGTGGAGCCATGCGCGCCGCTGGCGGGTGAACTTCGTCCATGCCTCGCGGAACCGCTCGAAGAGTACGAGGTCGCCGTGCAGGAAGCGCGCATCCAGCAGCGCCGTAAACGTCTCCACGTTTACCTCGGCGGCCCCGAGCGCCTGCTCGATGGTGCGTACGGAGTGGCCGACCTTGAGCTGCGCGTCCCAGAGCGGGTAGAGGCAGCGCGCGGCCTCGCCACGGTCGTCGCGTGGGACCAGCAGCATCACGTCAATGTCGGAGTGGCGGCACTGCTCCTGGCGGCCGGTGCCGCCGACCGCCACGACGGCGAAGGGCGGGTTGTCGCCGGCCAGCTCAATGAGCAGTTCATCGAGGAGTGCCGCGAGAGTGTCGCAGCGCGCGAGCGCACCATCGATGCTGTCAGGCCGTGAGGTGTCGGCTTGCGCCGCGAGGAAGCGGGCGAGGGCGGGGTGCGCTGTGGTCGAGGTGGGTTTGGTCATCGGGTGCCCTCAAGCAGAGGGTACGGAAGCCGGGGGGAGCACATGGCTCCCCCCGGCTGAATGGTCCTCGATCGTGCCGACCGGGGCAGGCAGGCGCGATCGAGGACCGGGTTGCGCATCGAGCTACAGCGCGTCACTGCCTCGCTCGCCGGTGCGGATGCGAACCACATCCTCAATCGGGAGCACGGCAATCTTGCCGTCGCCGATGCTGCCCGTGCGTGCCGTTGTCTCGATGGTCTCGATGACGGCCGCCGCGAGGTCGTCATTGACGAGAACCTCGATGCGCACCTTCGGCACGAACTGGACTTCGTACTCCGCTCCACGGTAGGTCTCCGTGTGACCGGACTGCCGTCCGAAGCCCTGTACGTTGATGGCGGTCAGGCCGTTGGCGCCCGCCTCCTTCAGCGCATCGCGGACCTCGTCGAGCTTGTACGGGTTGATGTAGGCAATCACCATCTTCACGATTCAGCTCTCCTATTCCGTCAGCGCGTAGGACTGCTCGTCGTGCAGTGCCAGGTCCAGACCGCCGCGCTCTTCTTCCTCGCTCACCCGCAGGCCGATGGTCATGTCGATGACCTTGGCGATGATGAACGAGAGCACGAACGCGAAGGCCACGGCGACCACGACGCTCAGTGCCTGCCGGCCCAGCTGCTCAGCACTGGCTGCGACGCCACCGATGGCTTCAACCGCCACCAGACCGATGAGCAGTGCGCCGATGATACCGCCGACCATGTGGACGGCGACGACATCCAGCGAGTCATCGAAGTTGAACATGAACTTCAGGCGCAGCGCTGCGAAGCAGATGACACCTGCGGCTGCACCAATCAGCAGCGCACCCATCGGGCCAACGAACCCGGCTGCGGGGGTGATGGCCACCAGACCAGCAATCGCACCAGAGGCGAACCCCAGTGTGGTGGGCTTGCCGTGCTTCACGATCTCGGCCAGCACCCAGAACGTGGCTGCCGTACCAGCTGAAATCTGCGTGACCAGCAACGCGTTGCCGGCGGAGCCGTCTGCTGCCAGGGCGGAGCCGGCGTTGAAGCCGAACCAGCCGAACCACAGCAACCCGGCGCCCAGCAGTGTGAAGGGCAGCGCGTGCGGGCGGATGGCGTCGCGACGCCAGCCCAGCCGCGGTCCCAGCACGATAGCCAGCGCCAGCGCCGCGGCGCCTGCACTGATGTGCACCACCAGACCACCCGCGAAGTCGACCGCGCCGATCTGCTCGTCGATGAATCCGCCACCCCACACCCAGTGGGCCAGCGGGATGTAGACAATGAGAACCCAGATCACCACAAAGGCGGCCCAGGCCGTGAACTTGATGCGTTCTGCCACCGCACCCGCAATCAGCGCGGGCGTGATGATGGCGAACATCAGCTGGAAGCTCATCTCGATGGCGTCCGGGTACGTGGACCCGAAGACATCGTTGCCAATGCCCAGGTCCGTGAGACCCAGCATGCTGAAGTTACCGATGACACTCCAGTCACCGATCATGGTGTTGCCACCGTACGCGAGCGATGCGCCCACGAGCACCCAGACAATGGTCACCAGGCCCATGGCGATATAGTTCTTCATCAACATCGCCAGCATGTTCTTCCCGCGGACCATGCCGCCGTAGAACAGTGCCAGTCCCGGGACCATCAGCATCACGAGTGCTGTCGCGGTTATCATCCACGCGGTATCGCCGCTATCCATAGACTCTCCCTCCTGCCACCCTCTGCGCCTCCGCGCAGTGGGAGTCATGCGGCTCTCCATTACGGAACGATGACGAGCATCTCTGTTGCGTATGTCCCGCGAATGTCACTTGTGTTTCGTGTACGTTTCGTTTTTCCGGGAACTGCAGACGCCCGCCGCTGAGACCACGGATGCTGCGCCATGAGTCGCTGGGGAGCACGAACACGGGTAGAATGCAGACACCCCAGCGTCACCCGGTTTCGACCAGCGGAGCGCACACATCACCACGACATCCGAGGTCACACCCGCGACGGACACTACCTCCGACGCACCATCGCGCCCCGCGGCGGTGGCGCGCCCGTTCGTGAAGTGGGCCGGCGGGAAGGCGCAGCTGCTCCCGGAACTGGTTGCGCGCAGTCCTCGCAGCATGGGCACGTATTACGAGCCGTTCATCGGCGGTGGGGCCGTGTTCTTCGCGCTGATGGCGGATCCGGACCTCGCACCGCGCCGCGCCGTCCTCAATGACCTGAACCGCAATCTCATTGACGCCTACACCGTGGTGCGCGATGACCCGGGGGCGCTGATGGCGCGGCTGAGCGAGGTCGAAGCGCGCTACCTGGCGGCCGATGCGGGCGAGCGCGCCATCCTCTACTACCAGGAACGCGCGAGGCAGCCCGGCGACGCCGTGGATGTCGCCGCGCGGTTCATCTTCCTCAACAAGACCTGCTTCAACGGCCTCTACCGCGTGAACCGTCGGGGCGAATTCAACGTGCCCCACGGCCGCTACGCCCGCCCGCGTATCCTGGACGCGCCGGCAATCGAAGCGGCCTCCGCCGCGCTGCAAGACGTAGAGCTCCGCTGCGGGGACTTCGAGGCTGCACTGGCCGGGGCGACGGCCGGCGACTTCGTCTACCTGGACCCGCCGTTCGAGCCGCTGTCGAAGACCTCCTCGTTCACCAGCTACACGGAGGGATCATTCGACCGCGCGCAGCAACTGCGTCTGCGCCGGCTGGTGGACGAGCTGACCGACCGCGGTGTGGCGGTGATGCTCTCCAATTCACCGGCCGAGTGGCTGGTGGGTGTGTATGAGGGCGCCTTCCGCTATCAGATCGACCGCATCCCGGCGCGCCGCGCCATCAACTCGCGGGGAGACCGTCGGGGGGCGATCGATGAGCTGGTCATCACCAACTACCCGCCCGAGTCGGCCCGGGGACACCTGCCTTCGGTGTGAGGGCACGCGATTCGGTACGATAGATCCATGATGACCACAGCACCCATCTTTCCCGATGACCCGGTCCGGGAGCTTCAGCGCCGCACGCGCCTGCTCGCGCGGTTGCTGGACGACACCGGCCGTATCTCACGCTGGCCGAAGCGGCGCTGGGAGCGTCAGCTGGTGCTCGACTACATCATCGAGCACTTCACCCCGGGCGAGGTGATGACGGAGCCACAGGTGGTCGCCGCGCTCCACCGCATCCACAGCTTCAACGACGCCGCCCTCCTCCGCCGCATGCTCGTCGACCTCGGCATGCTCGAACGCCGCCGGGACGGATCGGCGTACTGGCGGCCGGAGGCGGGGTAAGCGGGGCTTAGCGAAGCTCGTGGAGGAAGAGGGGGACCGATTCGTAGGGAAACGGCCATGGATCCTCAGCATACAGTTTCACCGAAACCAAACGGCCGGTTGTCTTGATGACGATCTCGTCGTACCCAGGCGTCCCAAAGAGCTCGATGGCTGGGTGGGCTGCTTGCTCGAACATGCCAAGCGCCTGCCACTCGGCCAATCGCTGCTCCATGCGTGCTTGATTCTCCTGCGCCACTGAGGCGTCCGCATGCATGAGGATAACAGCGGCGAAGGCGCGGCCATCATCGTCGCGTCCGCGGCCGAGCCCCGCGGCGATGTACGGGCGGAGTACGGTGATCGCGTCAGGCGAGAAGGCGTCCGGTGCTTGATCCCAGAGCATCCATGACCACAAGGGGTCCTGCGTTATCGTCGTCAGGCGCGCCTCGGTGCTGCGCAGGCGATCAAGTTCAGCCGGGAGCAGGCGACCGGGCTGGTAAGCGCCCAGCGACTCTACCCCCTCGCTCGCATCTATGACGCGCTCCATTACATCGGTTGCATTCGCATTTACCGCATAGCCGTCGCGGATGGCGAGGTGGCTGAACCCGTTGAAAAAGTCGAAACGTGGTGACCCCAGCTCGAACACAAGATGTTCCCAGCGCCGGTACTCGTGACGCTGATACCGAGGGCAGTCATGGCAACCGTTGAGGCGTTCGAGCGTGCGATCAAGGTCGAATCGTCCGCGGGAGACGCCGAAGAACTGATCCGTCGGCCCTGTCGCAGTCACCAGCTGATCCACGTCGGCTGGTCCGAGGGCGAGCCGCTCCCGTGTCTCGGAAGAGTTCAACCAGTATGGATCGACGAGAGCGGGGTATCGGAACTCAGGTACCAACGCCCAGGCCCTCTGATCGTGCAGCGTCTCGGCGTAGGCCCTCTCGTCCTGAGCGGTGAGATCGATCCCCGGCCTCTCGATACCCGCAATGTCCCGGAACCGCTCGATGTTGCTGATATTCACGGAGAGTCTCGAGCCTCCCGTGTCCGGCACAAACCGCAGCATATCGACGAACGACCCCGGTTCAGCCGACAGGGTGTCATCGCGCAACAGGTCGCCGAACTGCCAGTACACGAGAAACAGCGCTCCGACGAGTAGCACACCAGCCGCAGCAGTGCCGGCGACCTTCGCGGTACCGGCCTGCGCGACCCAACCGAGGAGCGGTAGCCGCGAGCGCCGTTCAAGCGCCGCCCGTGACGCCTCTGCCGGCTGACCATCCCAGGCGATGAGCTCCTCACGGGTGCTGCTGCCGGTCTTGGCGAGGATGCGTGTGACGTGTGTCTTCACCGTGGGAATCGTGATCTCGAGGCGGTTGCCGATCTCAGCGTTCGATAGCCCGTCCCGTACCAACTCGAGCACACGCCACTCCGCGGGCGTGAGCACATCGGGATGCGGCGGCCGGCCGAGACGGTGCGGGCGGTTGCTCCTCATCCCCGCAGCCTACCGCCTGGGGTGCGGCATTACGTCATACCAGCGGACGGGCCGCGCCGGGTGCCATCTCCCCCTGCACGCACCGCACGAGGGCGGCTACGACACCTGTAGCCACAGCGCGCTGCCTGAGCAGCGCGTCCTCAGCGTACCCGGCAGGGACCAGGCGGGAGCCGACGCGATGGATACAACAAACGGTCGAGCAGTGCACATGCCACAGGTTCAGGGACTGCTCAGAGAAAAATTTCTCACACCTGCGATCGCCAGGAACATGGAACGCGACCGTGTACGCAACGCACAGCTACGCCGGCAGCGCCGAGGTGCTGACGCCTACGGAGGCGGCGGCGTTGGCGATCTGGCGCCAGGTCTCGTCGTCTACCTCGATGCCGTCGCGGAGGCGCACGTCCATGACGCGGCGTTCCGGTTCACCCGCGACGATGATCTCGTTCACGCCAGGCGCAAGCGTCGAGGACTTCACGTGCCCGACGAGCTCGTCGAAGCGCTCGGTGAAGGCGTCAATGGGCAGGAACTGCTGGATGTCGATGGCGGCGAGGTAGACGCCGTTCGTGCCGCGTTCGCCGGCCACCACCGTGCCCGCGCCGGAGAGGATGCCTGCCAGCGCCTCCGCCACCAGGCTCAGCCCGGTGCCCTTGTAGCCACCGTGCGGCCCGCCCAGCGGCAGCAGCGCGCCGGGCGTTTCGATATCGCCGTTGCCGTAGAGGTCGTGCGGGTTCGTCGAAGGCGTGCCGTGGCCATCGATGATCCAGTCGCCGGGGACCGGCTCGTGTCGGTTCGCGCGGACGCGGACCTTCCCCTCTGCGACGACGGAGGTCGCCATGTCCAGGATGAACGGGGCCGTGGGGTCGCCCGTGGGCATCGCGAACATGATCGGGCTGGTGCCGAGCCGCCGCTGGCTGCCGCCAAAGGCCGCCACGATGGCGCTGCCGGGCGTGTTCACGCCACCCCAGCCCGCGACCCCGGCCGCCACCGCCTGCTCGCCGTACGCGCCCACGCGGCCGATGTGCCCGCTGTTGCGACAGGCGACGAAGCCGAAGCCGGTGGCTCGCGCCTTCTCGATCGCCAGCTCCATCGCGTGGAAAGCGACCACCTGGCCGTAGTTGCCGCCACCGTCGAGAACGGCGATCGCCGGGCTCTCCTGCACTACCTCCGCGCGCGCGCCGGGACGGATGACGCCCCGGTGGAACGCGTCCACGTAACCGGCGGTGCGGATCACGCCGTGCGAGTCGTGGCCCCGCAGGTTGGAACCCACGAGGTGCTCCGCCACCATCATCGCCTCGTCTGCGGGCGATCCGGTGGCGCCGATGATGCGCGCGATGTGGTCGGCGAGCGGGCGAGCTTGCAGCTTCGGCATGGTGACCTCCTGGTTAGGTGCGGAGAGGCCCCGTTAGGCCTCGGGTGCGTTCTCCGGCTTCGACGCGCTGCCGCGAGCCTCTGCCAGTTCCTGCGCGGCGCGGTTGCGCATGAAGCCGACGTCCGAGCCCAGCGTGACCATCTGGAAGCCCGCCTCGAGCCACTTCTGCGTGAACTCCAGGGAGCTGGTGTGGATGCCCGGGGCGACGCCGTTGCGGCGGCAGGCCTCGTAGATCTCCATCACCACCTGCTGGTGCTCCTCGTTCCGGTTATCACCCGTGGGGGCCATGCCCAGCGCGTAGGCGAGGTCGGAGGGGCCGATGTAGGCGCAGTCGATGCCGGGTGTGGAGAGGATCTCGTCGAGGTTGTCGATGCCCTCCTTCGTCTCGATCATCGCGATCACCGCGATCTCGTCGTTGGCGTGCGTCTGGTAGTCGCTGCCGGCGTAGAGGGTGGCGCGGGCGGGGCCGGAGGAGCGGCCACCTGCGGGCGGGTACTTGGCAGCCCACACGGCGCGCTCTGCCTCCTCACGGTTGTTCACCAGCGGCACCACCACGCCGTACGCACCGGCGTCCAGCACCTTCATGATCGTCGCGGGGTCGTTCCACGGCACGCGTACGATCGGCACCGTCTCCGTGGTGGAGATGGCGCGCAGCATCTCGGTGCACTCGGTGTAGTCGATGAGCCCGTGCTGCATGTCCACGCAGAGCCAGTCGAAGCCGGAGTGGGCGAGCACCTCCGCGGTGTGGCCGCTGGGCGCCGAGAGCCACGCGCCCACGGTCTGGTCGCCGTTGCGCCATGCCTGCAGCATCTTGTTCGGTCGCATTGCATCAATCCTCTCTGCGGGCGTCGTGGATCGAGCACCCGGTGTGCATGTCTCGTGGCCGGTCGAGCGTCAGCGCAGCGGCACGCGGGGCGTGACCTCGTGCCGGTTGGGGATCGTGGCCACATCGTCTGGCCAGCGTCCCTCGATGACGGCGGCGACCGTACGGCCGACGCGCTGCTTGATGAGTGTGTTGGAAAACTCCGAGTAGAAGGCGGAGTGCGGCGTGAGGGCCACGTTGTCGAACTCGAAGAGCGGCGAGTCCGCGCCCACCGGTTCAACCTCGAAGACATCGAGGCCGGCGCCGGCGATCTGGCCGTTGCGCAGTGCTTCCACCAGTGCTTCTTCTTGCACGATCAGGCCGCGGGCGGTGTTCACGAGGATAGCGGTGGGCTTCATGAGTGCGAACGCATCGCGATCGAACATGTAGTGCGTCTCGTCCGTCAGCGGGGCGTGGATGGAGATGTGGTCGGCTCGCGTGAGCAGCTCCTCGAACGATCCGACGCGCTCCACGCCGTGCTCCGCGAAGACGGCAGGGTCGACGTAGGGATCGAAGGCGATCACGTGCATGCCGATGGCCTGCGCGCGCTTTGCGAACTCCTTCGCGATCGCGCCAAAGGCCACGATGCCCATCGTCTCTCCGTGCAGCGGCGCGCTCGTGGGCAGGGGGACGCCTCGGTAGCTTCCGGAGCGAATCATGCGGTCGTGCTGCGTGAGTTTGCGGGCGACGCCCAGCAGCAGCATGAGGGCGTGATTGGCGACCTCCGGCTGGCAGAAGTCGGGGTAGTGCGCGACCACGACGCCGTGGTCGGTCGCGGCGGGGATATCGAGGGTTTCAAGGCCGACGCCATAACGGATGATGAGACGCAGGTTGGGGAGCTGTTCGAGCACCTCGCGCGTCATGTCCGCGCGAGAGACGAGGACGGCCTGGGCGTCCTTCAGCAGCTCGACGCGCTCCGCATCGGTGTTGGCGTTCTGGACCAGGAGCTGGCCCCCGGCAGCCTCGATGTGTTCGCGTTCGATCTGAAACCAGGACGCGTCGTTTGATTCTGACTGGACGGCGAGGAAAGGTGGCGTGTCACTCATGGCGGCGAGGATACACCGAGTCCGCGTTGCGTACCGTGTGGGATTCGGTGCCACAGCGGCATCGACATCGCGGGTGTCTGCGCTACGATGGTCGCGAGCGAACGGGAGCACGCCATGAACCATGCCTGGTACGAAACGATCGAGACGCCGCTGGGCGAGCTGTTCATCGGCGGTTCGGCGGTGGGCCTCCACCGCGTCGATTTCCTGCGTGACGGTCGAGACCTTTCATGGTGCATCGCGCGCCTTGAGGAAGAGGCTCCCACTGCGCCCCCGGCCATGCGCGACCCGGATTCGGCCCGCCGTGCCGCGGGGCAGCTACGCGAGTACTTTGAGGGTCAGCGCACTGAGTTTGACCTGCGCCTGGCGCCCGTCGGGACGCCGTTCCAGTTGAGCGTGTGGGAGGCCCTGGAGAGCATCCCCGCGGGTGCGACGGACAGCTATGGGGCGATCGCGGCGCGGCTGGGACAGGGGAGCGCCTCGCGCGCCGTGGGTGCGGCGGTCGGTCGCAACCCCATCTCGATCATCGTGCCCTGCCATCGTGTGATCGGCTCCAACGGCCAGCTCACCGGCTACGCGGGTGGCCTGGAGCGGAAGCGCTGGCTGCTGGACCACGAAGCAGTCGCCATGCCGCTCTTCGCCCGCGCGAGCTAACGGCGTGCAGGCTGCGGACGCCTCGAACACCCCGGCCCGCTCCGCGCCGGCCGGGCGTCCGCTTACCGGCGCGATGCGCTGGCTCGACCGCTGGTTCCGTGCCTGGGGTCTGCTCACACTGCTCCTTCTGGCCGTGACCGCCGTGGCGCTTCTCGTCGACGCGCGCTGGCGGCTGCCGTTCGCCCTTGCCCACCTCGCGGCGCTGATTGCGCTACTCCCGCTTGCGGTGGGGCTCACCGCTCGTGCGATCCTAGAGGCCCGTGCGGTGACTGGCTCGTGGGCTGGGGCGGTGGGAGGCGTCGTGCGGCACTATCCGCTGGTGGTTGCGCTGGTTGCCGTGACGATGGTCACGATCGCGATATCACTTGCGAACTTCGAGGATGGGAACCGCACCGTGCGTACGACCGCGAACCTCTCGACGGTCGCGATCATCAGCGTGCTGGTGGTGCGGTACCTGCGGTCGGCCCGGTACTAGGCGGGCGATCTCAGCGCGTGCTCCCATTCGTCGAGGATCCCCGGAATCTCCGACAACCGCCCGATCGTCGCGTCCGGGGTGACCTCGTAGGGTGGTACGTGGGGGTTGGGGCGGTGGATGGCGCGCATGCCTGCGCGCTGTGCACCGAAGATGTCGTCGAAGAGGCGATCACCGACGAATACGGCGTGTTCGGGCGCGACATCCAGCTTCGCGAGGATGCGCTCGAACACCTGTGGATGGGGCTTGATGTACGGGAGCTCGCTCGTGTAGAGGCGGGCATCAAGCAGGTGACCGAGGCCGTCGCGTTCCAGCATTCGCTCGTGGAAGTCGGACGGCCAGTGCGTGTTGGAGAGCAGAGCCGTCCGCAGGCCCCGTTCCCGGAGTGCGCGCAACATCGGCGCTGCTTCATCGTCGTGCTCAATGTGCGGGAGCCACGAATCGAGGTAGTGACGTGACGCCTCCTCGACCAGGGCGTCCGCAACGTCCACGCTCAGCGCGTCCGAGGCTCGCGTGACGAGGTCGCGGAAGGTGAAGGAGCGGTGGTCGGTCGCGGTGTCCGCCCAGGCGTTCACCTCGATATCCGCGAGGCGCCGCTCGAGCTCGGTGGGTGTCGTGCCCATGTGCGGCGCGAGGTGGAGAGCGGCGAGCCGCCAGATGTCGGTGAACTCGACGAGGGACCACGCGGCGAGCGTGCCGCCCCAGTCGAAGATCACCGCCTGCACCTGTGGCCCGGATGTCACGTCAGCGCGTCCATGCGTACTGCAGCATCTCGGCGAAGTAGCGGCGCGCATCGTCCTGTTCTTCGTCCGCGATCATCTCGACGCCGTGGAGCCGGCCTTCGAAGAGTCGCCACTGGTTGTCCGGCAGATCGGCCAGTTCGACCAGTGTTTCCAGTGAGTGGGCTGCGGAGAGGTCGCCATCCGCGGCCATGAAAACGACGCGGTCTCGCAGATCCGCCACGACATCCGCCGGCACGAGGTCGCTGAACTCACTCGGGGCGGAGAGCGCGATGACGAAGACATCGGGCTCATCAGCCGCGACGAGCATGGCAATCGCTGCGCCCATGCCGGAGCCGGCGAGGACTACGTCACTGGAGCCGTGTTCCCTGGCGAACGCGAGCACGGCGTGCGTGTCGTCCAGCATCTGCTCGCGATCATCGAGGTCGCCGAGCGTCTCCCCGTGTCCGCGCAGATCGAAGGTGAGTGCGGCGGCATCGTCTGGCAGCCACGTGAGGACTGGCCACCAGGTGCTCTGATCCGCGAGGAACTCGTGGATGTAGATCACGACCCGATCCGGATCTCGATCCCAGTAGTGGAGCTGCAAATCGATACCGTCGGCCGTGGTGAGCACGTGCTCCTCACCGCTCGCCGGCGGCGTGGGCTCCAGGATGGGCGTGCGCGGACCTCCGCCGCCGCAAGCACTCAGCAGCAGGGTGAACACAATCACCGCCACGGCGGGCGCCCGGCCTCTGAATGGGCCACGGGAGCGCCCACGGGGGTGCACGGGGTTACCTCACCACGTAGTTGAGGAGCCGACCCGGTACGAACACGACTCGCACGATTTCGTGGCCCGCGAGCTGTTCCGCGATGCGCTCGTGGTTCTCTGCGACCTGGCGCGCCGTCGCTTCATCGCACTCCGCTGGCACCTCGATGCGTTCGCGTACCTTGCCGTTGATCTGCACGGGGATCGTGACCTGGTCCTCCACGATCAGCGCCGGATCGAAGGCCGGCCACGGCTGCTGGTGGATGGAGTACGGTCCGCCCTGGCGCTCCCAGAGCTCCTCCGCGATGTGGGGGCAGGACGGGGCGACCATGAGCAGGAGTGTCTCGACGGCCTCGCGCCAGGCCTCCTCGTCCGCCTCGCCGCTCTCGCGCACGCGCTGGAGGAAGTTCGTGAACTCCATCAGCGCGGCCAGCATGGTGTTGAAGTTCTTGGACTCCATGTCCTTCGTGACCCGCGCCAGCGTGCGATGCGTGACCCGGCGGAGCTGCTCGCCCGCCCCCGGCAGCGTGACGGCAATCGGGGCGTCCACCACCAGGTTCCACACGCGATGTAACCAACGCGCAATGCCGACGATGCCGTCCGTGTCGTACGGTCCGCCCTGCTCCCACGGCCCCAGGAACATCAGGTAGGCGCGAAAGGTGTCCGCACCCCACTGCTGCACCTGGTCGTCGGGTGCGATCACGTTGCCGCGCGACTTCGACATGCGGCGGCCGTCTGGCCCGAGGATCTGGCCCTGCGCGAAGTAGCGCACAAACGGCTCATCGCCGGGGGCGACGCCAATGTCGCGCGCCACCTTGTGGAAGAAGCGCGCGTAGAGCAGGTGCATCGTCGCGTGCTCGGCACCGCCGGTGTACTGGTCAACCGGCAGCCACGCCTCCGAGAGCGCGTCGGAGATCGGCGCGTTGGTGTTCTGTGGGTCCGGGTAGCGCATCTGGTACCAGGAGGAGCACATGAACGTGTCCATGGTGTCCGTCTCACGTGTGGCCGGACCGCCGCACTGCGGGCAGGTGGTGTTGACGAAATCCTCCGACAGCGAGAGCGGGGACTGGCCGGTGGGGCGGAACTCCACGTCGTATGGCAACTCCACGGGGAGCTGGTCGTCCGGCACCGCCTGCACACCGCAGGTGGCGCACTCGATGATCGGGATCGGTGCACCCCAGTAGCGCTGGCGTGAGACGAGCCAGTCGCGCAGGCGGTACTGCACCTTCGTGCCACCCCAGCCCTGCTGATCCAGGTGAGCGGTGATCGCCCGCTTGCCCTCGTCCGAGGGCAGGCCGTCGAATTCCCCGGAGTTCACCATCACGCCGGGGTCGGTCCACGCCTCGGTCAGCTCGGAGCCATCCCACTCCGGCGGGGAGATGACCACGCGGATGTCGAGGCCGAACTGCTGCGCGAACTCGAAGTCGCGCTGGTCGTGTGCTGGGACGGCCATCACGGCGCCGGTGCCGTAGGTGGCCAGCACATAGTCTGCGATCCAGATGGGCACGCGGTCGCCCGTGAGGCGGTTGATGCAGTAGGCGCCGGTGAAGACGCCGGATTTCTCGCGCTCCGTGGACTGACGCTCGATTTCGGTAGCGCGGCGCGCCTGCTCCTGGTAGGCCTCCACGGCGGCGCGCTGATCCTCGGTGGTGAGCTGGCCGACCAACGGGTGTTCCGGCGCGAGGACCATGAAGGTTACGCCATGGAGGGTGTCCGGGCGGGTGGTGAACACGCGGATCTCATCGGTGCCGTCGGCCGCCGGGCTCTCCAGCGTAAAACTGGCCTCGGCGCCCTCTGAGCGGCCGATCCAGTTGCGTTGCATCACCTTCACGTGATCGGGCCAATCGAGGTGCTCGTTGTCGAGGAGTTCTTCGGCGTAGTCGGTGATGCGGAAGAACCACTGGTTCATCTCACGTTGCTCCACCAGCGTGTCGCAGCGCTCGCAGCGGCCATCGTGGACCTGCTCGTTCGCCAGCGTGGTGTTGCAGCTGGGGCACCAGTTGGCCGGCGCGAGCTTCTTGTAGGCGAGGCCGCGCTTGAAGAATTGCGCGAACCACCACTGTGTCCAGCGGTAGTACGCGGGCGAGCTGGTGTTGACCTCGCGGTCCCAGTCAAACATCGCGCCCATCGTCTTTAGCTGGCCGCGCATGCGGATGACGTTGGCGTCCGTCCAGTCCTTCGGGTGGCTGCCGCCGCGAATGGCGGCGTTCTCTGCCGGCAGACCAAAGGCATCGAAGCCGATGGGGAACATGACGTTTGCGCCCTGCATGCGGTAGTAGCGCGCCAGCACGTCTGCGGGCGCCATGGCGAACCAGTGGCCCACGTGCAGGTCACCGGAGGTGTAGGGGAACATCGTGAGGTGGTAGCGGTTCTGCTTGCCCTCGACGTGATCGGGGGTGCGGTAGAGGCGGTCCTGTTCCCACCGCTGCTGCCAGCGCTGCTCTACCGCAGTGGGCTCGTAGCGCTCGGGCGCGGAAGTGTCGGTGTCGGGTTGTGCGGTCATGGTGCTCGTCCAGTCGTCAGGTGTGTGGTGTGCGGGCGTGCGGGCGAGGGCGCCCGCGCGGGCAATTCGGCGACGTCACGCGAGGTGACGCCGCCTACGTAAGGACGAGGATGAGCGAAGCGCGGGTAGTGCGCATCTCTGACTGACGCATAGTGCCACCAGTATCGATTTCAGCCACCGGGGCGGTCAACCGCCGTCCGGCCTCGATGGTGTGTGTGGAGGCTATGCCACGAGGATGAGGAGCACGAGGATGGGGACGCCGAGCGACGCGACGATGAGGAAGCGCATCGCGGCCTGCTGGCGCTTCACGGGCTCCTTCGCGGCCACGGCAGCGCGCGCTGTCCACGCCGTGGCGGCTACGTACACGGCGAAGAGGGCAATGACGAGGGGGATCACGCGTGTTGGTTCCGGCTCTCTCGGGTCTGCCGCTACCGCCGCCCGAGCGTGGCGCGGTAGGGGTTCGTGATGCGTGCCTGTCGATCCTGGCAGTCTGGGCAGAGGACGGACTTCTGGCGGAAGCGGATGCCGCCCTTGATGACGTACTGGCCGCAGAGCGCGCACTTCCCCTCGACGCCGTTTTCACCGTACTTGTAGGTGCCTGCTGGCGCGGGGCGCTTCTTTGGTGGTGCGGGAGGGGCTTCGGGCTCGGCTGCTGCTGCCGGGGCCTCCGCTGCGGGCGCCGCTTCGGCCGATGCTTCAGCAGCGGGTGCCTCCGCCGATGCAGATGCGGCTGGCGCCGCTGCCGGTGCGCCGCCGCCCACCTTTTCGCGGGCCGCTGCCGGGTCCTGATACCAGAGTGAGTTGATCTCGATGAAGTGGCTCTGGCTGGCGGGGACGTCGCCCTCCGGGAAGATGGCCGTCACCGGGCAGGCGGGCTGGCAGGCGCCGCAGTCGATGCACTCCGTGGGATCGATGTAGAGCATGCGGTCCGCGCCAGCCTCGAAGTGGATGCAGTCCACCGGGCAGACGTCCACGCACGCCTGGTCGGTCGTGTCGATGCAGGGCTCGGTGATCACAAACGCCATGGGGTTATGCCTTCCCGTCAGGAGTACCGGTGTCGGCGCGGGAGCGCCCAGGCACCGTCAGATCCACTCGTCCCGAGCCTACCGCGAGGCTCCTGTGGAGTCTACGGATTGTCGAGGTTGGACCGCAGTTTCAGGACGTTCATGGCATGCTAATGGGCTGCTGCGGCCGGGATCTCGCCGAATGCGCCAGCGTCGCGCAGGCGGGAGATGTCTTCCCACGTGTAGCCCGCCTCCAGCATCACCTCCTCGGTGTGCTGACCGAGCTCCGGCGCCCAGTGACGCACGCCGCCGGGGGTGCGGCTCAGGTGCACCGGCACGCCGACTGTGGGCAGCGGTTCGCCGCCATCCTCCTCCGGGACGTTAACGAGGTACCCGTTCGCCCACGCCTGCGGATCTTCCGCGATGTCGAGGTACGTGCTGACCGGCTGCACCATGAAGCGGGGTGTGAGGATGGCGAGCCATTCCTCGCGCGTCTTGGTGCGGAACACCTGATCGATGCGCTCGCCGGTGCGGCGGCGCCACTCGATGTCGTTCACGTGTTCGGAGTAGGTGAGGTCGCCCTCCTCCGGGCAGCCGAGGGCGATGCAGAAATCGTGCCACCAGCGGTCCGGGGTGCCACCTCCCACGATGATCGGGAGGCCGTCAGCGCAGGTGTAGGTGCGCCAGTGCGGACGGAGCTCCTCCGGGCCGCGCAGCGGTGGGTTCTGGTTCAGCCACATGGCATTGGTGATGTTGAAGCCCTGAATGGTGAGCTGGCCACCGTAGAGGGAGGTGTTGACCGCCTGCCCCTCACCGGACTGCTGACGCTCCCAGAGCGCCACCATCATGCCGTAGGCTGAGATGATCGCTCCGACGTGATCGGCGAAGGGCGCGCCGACGGGGAGCGGCCCGGTTTCTGGTGTGCCCGTGACTGACATAATTCCGCCGCGCGCCTGCGCGAGGATATCCATGGAACCGGCCTTCGATTCGGCGTCCGGGCCCAGGTGGCCCCAGCCGGTGGCGTTGCTCACGATGATGCGGGGGTTGCGCTCCCGCATCACCTCGTAGGTGAGGCCAAGGCGGTCGAGGACGCCGGGACGCATGTTGTTGTGGAAGATGTCGGCGGTCTCAACGAGCTTGAGCAGCACCTCGCGCCCCTCAGCGTTCTTGAGGTCGATGCAGATGCCCCGCTTGTTGCGGTTGAGGTGTTCGTAGTAGCCGCGGCGGCCGTTGGGGGCGAGTTCCAGGCTCCCCCGACCCGGATCCGGGTGGTCCGGTGCCTCGATCTTGATGACGTCCGCACCCATGTCGGCCAGCATGGCCGTGGCGTAGGTCCCCTGCTGGAAGACCGACATGTCGAGGATGCGGATACCTTCAAGCGGCAATGGCACAGCGAACCCCCATCACGCGATATCACGGAGCGATATCGAACAGAGGATACCGAATCCGGACCGCTCCGTGCAGGGATGCCGCCGGGACTAGCGCGAGGTTTGCGGTGCTGCCAGCTGGAGTGAATTTTGTGCTGCCTGTCGGAGCGGCGCATCCAACGGCGCATCCTCCACCCGGGGCAGGAGGATGGAGACCGGCTGCTGGAGGGAGAGCTGCAGGGCCACCTCGTACGCGTCCGGACCGGCGGCGACGACCGGGATGCCCGGGGGAGCATCTGCGACCTGTTCGATGATTGCGACGCCGGGAGGGACCTCCTCCACGACCGGGATCGGTTCTCGACCGGGCACCCAGTCCGCGACCCGCAAGACGCTGAGGCGCTGCAGAGCGTGCTGCACGATGTCATCCGGGAGTGCGGCGATGGTCTCATCCACCTGTCCGCGCCTCGCGGCTGTCTCCACGGGACCATCGGCGAGGTTGCACGTCTCCACGGCCCGGGCGGAGAGGGTGGCGGTACCAGCACGCCGGGCGAGATGCATGATTTCGCTCTTCGTCATCGTCGTGAGCGGTCTCAAGACCAGCGTTTCGCAGCCCCTCGAGATCTCAGCAAGGTTCGCCAGTGTCTGGCTGGAGACCTGGGCCAGCGCCTCGCCGGTGACGAGCGCGCGAATGTCCAGGCGCTGCGCGAGGGCGTCGGCGACGGCCAGCATCATGCGCTTGAGCGCGACCTGCCGGTATCGCGAAGGCACCTGCGTCATCAGCGCTTCCTTCACGTCGGCGAAGTCGACGGTCCATGCGAGCGGGTCCGTGCCGTGTCCCCACTGACGCCACAACTCGTAGCAGACGGCCATCGCCTGCTCGCTCTGCGCGCAGTCCATCTCAAAGTGGAGGAACTCGGCGGGGCTCCCTCGACGCATGGTGAGCCACCCGGCGACCGGAGAATCGAATCCGCCTGAGAGCAGCAACAGGGAGCGTTCCTGGGAGCGGAGCGGGAGCCCATCCGGTCCCTCGTAGTGCTCCTCCATCAGGTAGGCCGTGCCGTCGTAGACCTCGACGGTGATTCCCACCTCTGGCGCGGAGAGGTTCACCCCGGCGGAATCGCCGATGAGGGCGGAACCGAGGCGGATCTCTGCCTCCTGCGAGCGCCACGAGTGCTTCCCGCGCCGCCGCACGCGCATCGCGAACGTGCGCCCGGCGATGCGGTCGCGGACGCGCGGGACCACGGCCGCCTCAAGGTCATCGAGCGATTCGATGGCATGCACGGAGGCCTCGGTCGCCCAGTAGACACCGAAGACCTGGATAGCCGCCTCGGCGCCACGGCGCAGCATCTCGGGCGTCTCGGCGCGCAGCAGCAGCCGGCCCGGCGGGCCCCCATCGATCTGTACGCCCGGTGCTTCGCGATCGAGTGCCGCGCGGAGGTTCTCGCGCAGCACCCGCCGCAAGCCGCGCTGCGTGCGCAGCGACTTGAGGTAGATGTCCGGGGTCACGGCGAGCAGCACCACCGATTCCGGGCGCACCCCGTGCTCCGTGAGCGGGTGCTCCGTGAGCCGGTCGTCTGTGGGCGCGGCGAGGTACTCGTTCGGCAGGGTGGTATCTACGGTCATGGGGCCAGTGTACGCAGCAGAGAAGCGAGAGGGGAGCGCATCAGGATGCCTGCACCGCCTCGTAGACGGCTGCTGCGAGGTGGAAAGCGCGCGGATCATGTTCGCCCTGCGGCCACATGCGATTCATCGTGTAGCCGAAGCCGAAGCGTGCGTCCGGGTCCGCAAAGCCCAGCGACCCTCCTCGCCCGGCGTGGCCGAAGGCCTCGGGGCTGCGTGGATCTGAGGACCCCGGGACGGGCTTCATGAAACCCAGCGTACGCCGAACCGGGTACCCGAGCACCATGTCCTCGCCCGCGGCCTGCTCCGTAGCAGCACGATCAACCGCCTCCCGCGAGAGCAGCTCTACGCCATCGATCTCCCCGCCGCGAGCCAGAGCGCCGTAGACGCGGGCGATGGCGCGTGCGTTGCCGTGACCGTTGCCTGCGGGGATCTCCGCTGCGCGGTACTCGCGCCCGTTTACGCCCACGCCGGGCTTGCTGGTGCCGGGCAGGTTGGCCCGGAAGGTGAGCGACTCACGGTCTGGTACCTCGGCGGTCGGGTCGAGCGTCCGTCGAGGATTCACCGTGTCCGCGATCCGGTGGTCCTCCGAGGCGGGGGTGCCGATGAAGAAGTGCACGCCGAGCGGCTGGGTGATCTCCTCGCGCAGGAACGTGCCGACGCTGCGCCCATCGATGCGGCGGATGACCTCACCCACGAGCCATCCGTAGGTGACGCTGTGATAGCCGATATCGGTGCCCGGCTCCCACAGCGGCGCCTGCCGCTCCAGCGCACCGACCATCAGGTCCCAGTCCAGGGTCGCGCCGCGTGGCAGCGGCTCATCGATTGCCGCGAGGCCCGCCTGGTGGGTGAGGAGATAGCGGACGGGCAGGGTCTCCTTGCCCGCCTGCGCGAACTCGGGCCAGTACTGCGCCACGGGGGCCTCGAAGTCCAGCAGACCGCGATCGGCCAGCATGTGCGCGCAGAGGGCGACCAGGCCCTTGGTGGTTGAATAGACGTTGACGATAGTGTCCTGTGTCCACTCCCTTGACTGATCCTCGTCCGCCCAGCCGCCCCAGAGGTCGACGACGGGCTCTCCATCAAGCACCACTGCAACGGATGCACCCAGGTCGCCGTGCTCGGTGAAGTTGTCGATG
>JBJHDC010000024.1:0-22207 GCA_050486345.1 Dehalococcoidia bacterium
TCGCCGCAGTGGCCGCGGACGATGAGGACATTGCCCAGCAGGCCCTCGATCTGATTGAGATCGAGTATGAGCCGCTTGATGCCGTATTCGATCCCATCGAGGCGGCGAAGGACGGCGCGCCGCTTCTCCACCCGGACTACAACTCCTATGAGGGCGTGCGCGAGCCTATTGAGGGACCTCCGTCGATCGTGTACGTGCGGCGCTCCTTCGATCGCGGTGACCTGGATGCGGGGTTCGCTGAGGCGGACGTGGTGATCGAGAACTGGTACCGCACCCAGAACCACCACGCCGGCTACCTGGAGCCGCAGGCCGTCCTCGTGTGGCTGGATGAGGAGGCGGGGCGTGTGCGGGTGTGGGCCTGCAACAAGGTGCCTTATCGGGTGAAAGAACCGATGGCGCGCGCCTTCGACATTCCACCTGCGCAGCTCGTCATTCACCCCACGTACATTGGCGGTGATTTTGGGGCGAAGAGCTCACCGGTGAGCCTGCCAATCGCGTACCACCTGGCGAAAGCGACCAACCGTCCGATCAAGATGATCAGTGAGTACACAGAAGAGCTGCTCTCCGGGCAGCCGGACCAGACGATGATCTACCGCCTGAAGACGGGTGTGAAGCGTGACGGCACCATCGTGGCGCACGACATCGAGCACTACGCGAACTGCGGTGCGTACGCGGGCTACAAGCCTGGTGGTGCGATGGGTGGCGCGAACCACGCGGCCGGGCCCTACCGCATTCCGAACGTGCGTGTGCGGTCCTACAACGTCTTCACGAATACGCTTCCCGGTCAAATCTTCCGCGCCCCGGGCGAGCCGCAGGCCGCCTTCGCCATTGAGTCACAGATCGATGAGGCCGCGCGTGCCATTGGGATGGACCCAGTCGAGTTCCGCATGCTCAACCTCATCGATAGCGGTGAAGCACCCGGCGCCGGCGAGCGGCTGGAGGATGTGCGCGCGAAGGAGGCACTGCGCGCAGCGACGGATGCGGGTGGCTACTCAAGCCCGAAGCCACCGCATGTGGGTCGCGGAGTTGCCCTCGGCGATCGCTCCCAGGGCGGTGGCCCCTCCAACGCCGCAATCACGCTGCACCCGGACGGTGCAGTGGTGATCGGCACCGCGCTGTTCGATCAGGGCACTGGTGCGCACACCACGCTCGCGCAGGTCGTGGCGGAGGAGGTCCAGGTTTCGATGGACCGCATCCGCATCGAGGTGTGGGACACAGATGCCGTGGAGTTCGACACCGGGATCGCAGGCAGCATCCAGTCGAGGCTCGCCTCCACCGTGGCGTTCCATGCCTCGGAGGCCGTCAAGGAGCGGCTGCTTGACTTCATTGCGCAGCGCAAAGATTGGCCGCGCGAACAGCTGCAGCTGCGCCGCCACGAGGTTTGGCGGACGGACATCGAGGAGAGCGTCGACTGGCTGGAGGAGCTGAGCGATGCGGGCGAGACGATCCACGCCAGTGCCAGCATCGATGAGAGTGACCGAGGCAACATCACCGCCTTCGCGGCGCAGATGGCGGAGGTATCCGTGGATCCGGAGACGGGTCAGGTGATGGTGCTCAAGCTGGTCACCGCGCACGATACCGGTATGGTGCTCAACCCGATTGGCCACCAGGGCCATATCAACGGCGGTGCGATCCAGGGCATCGGTCAGGCGTTGATGGAAGAGCTCATCGAAGATGACGGTCGGGTCACCAATGGGTCGTTCGGCGACTACAAGATCCCGACGATCCGCGACATCCCGGAGCTCGTCACAGTGCTCCTCGACCCCGCACCCCGGGGGTCGGGCCCGTACAACGTGAAGGGCATCGGGGAGCTCCCGGTTATCCCGGCCGCCGCCGCGATCGCAAATGCCGTGGAGGATGCCATCGGCGTGCGCGTGCGTGAGCTCCCCGTGACTTCCGAGAAGGTGTACCGCGAGCTTGGGCGCTGACCGCGGCCCGGTGCGCTTCGTCCACGCATCGGCAGGCTTAGCCTCAGCGAACTCTGAACCCCCTCCGACACGGGGGGAGGGTTGGAGTGGTGGCCGTACCCAAACTGGCACGCGACCTCTCGCGTTTCACCTGAAGCGCTCCGGCGCTACACGCCGGGGCGACTGTGCCGTCCCGACGCGAACTCCGCCCAGAGCGGGAAGTGGTCTGACATGCGCCACTGAAGCTGCTGTAGTGGCATCCCCGGGTCCACGACCGCCGGGAAGTCCACGTACCCGCCACTCAGGTACCGCAACGACAGCGCAGGAGGCGAAGCGGCCGTGGCGCGTTCCATGAACCACGCAATCTGATCATAGAACTTGCCTCCACCGAAGATGGACCGCGGCGCCTCCATCAGGTCAGCCGGAACCTGTAGCCCGGTGCTTACGAATGCCTCGTAGCGAGCGTCCCCCATGCGGTCGATGTTGAAGTCGCCGAGGGCGATCAGGTTTTGGCTCCACGCTCGAGGTGACCGCGCCCACCGGGCGAGCCACTCGCTGATCGCGCGCAGTTCCGGGGTGCGCGCTGACGGGCTGGAGCCGTAGAGTACGTGGAGTGTGACGAGGATGAACTCATCCTCGCGCGTCGCGAAGCTGACGGCATAGGGCGTGCGCGCGAACTGGCGATCGAAGGCGCCCGGGCTAATCGAGGGCTCCTCCACTGGCACCACCAGCTCCGCTGCCAGCCCTGACGGTTCGACGCGCCGGCGGTCGAAGACGAACCCCAGACGCTCGTTGTTGCCAGGGGAGCCCATCGTCACGTCAGTGGTGATGAACCCCCAGTCTGGCCCCAGCTGATCCATGAGCGCGCGAGCCGCCGTAAGGTCGCTCATCAGTTCCTGGATCGCGAGCACATCGAAGCGCGATACCACTTCCGCGATGAGACGAATGGCCCGCCAGTCGCGCTTCGGGCTGTCGTTCGGTCCGGCGCTCCATTTCTGAGTTACGTTGCCGAACGCTTTCAGATTCCACGTGGCGATGAGGACGTTCCGGTCCACGACCTTCGGCGGCACCACGTAGTCCAGCAGCGCCCCCAGTGATTCCACATCGCGTTGGGTCTCGGCATCGGGGGTGTCCATCATCGGCTTCCACCCGCCCTGGTACGCACCGGGTCATCGAGATTCGACCGGGTGCCCGCATTTCTGCGAGGACTATCGCGCATACTCCGGATACTCCGCTACCGCGGGCCGACGAAAGGGCAGACGTGCTCCGCCCGGAGACCGGGTTCACGTCGGGGTAGGGTCAGCATGGGAAGCACCCCACAAATGTGCGCCACGTTGTACGCTGCGCGGCAATACCTCGTTTGTGTTCCGACAGGGAGATGCCATGCCGGTGCACGGGCTTGATCATCTGATCTTCGCCACACCCGACCTTGACCAGACCATGGAAGATATCGCAGAGCGGACCGGCGTCCGTCCGGTCCCGGGAGGCTCCCATGCCGGCCGCGGCACGCGCAACGCGCTGTTCTCGCTGGGCGATGGCGTGTACGTGGAGGTGCTCGCACCGGATCCAGCGCAGCCCCCGGAGGCTCAGGCCCGGGGTGGTGTGCGCATCCCTGACTCGCCGCGTCTCACCACCTGGGCCGCCCGGTGTACAGAGATCCCGGACGTCGTCGAGAGTGCCGCCGCGAATGGCCTCACGATGGGGGTGATCATCGACATGCTGCGCGAACAGCCGGACGGTGGAGGCCTGCGCTGGCAGATGACCATGGGTCAGTTGCCGGGTGACGGGCTGGTGCCGTTCGTCCTGGACTGGGGCAACTCGGACCATCCGAGTAGGACTGCACCTGCAGGCTGCACACTGGTCTCGCTGCGAGCGGAGCACCCCGATCCCTCTACCATCCGAGCGTATCTTCAGGCGCTGGGGGTCGAGGACGTCCTTCCGGTCACCGAGGGTGCTGCCCCTCGCATCATCGCGGTCCTCGATACCCCGCGCGGCGAGGTGGAGCTGTCGTAGCGGCTTCCATCGTCAGCGTCGCAGACTGGGCAGCTGCGGTGACGAGCTCGCTGATATGGTCGAGCCAATGGGTGTGCGTGTGTGCGTCTGCGTCAGGGTGGGAGTCATTGCGACACGGATGAATGCGAGTTGGCGCGGGAGGGTGTGACGTGCCGAAGGTACGCTGCAGCGAATGTCAGGCGATCTGGGAGCAGCCTCGAGGCGTGCTCATCGCCTCCCGCTACGAACGCCACCACCCCGGCTGTACCTCAGCCCCACCGCTGTCGGACGAAGACAACACGCCCACCGGTATCTTCAAAGAGCCGCCGGACCCGTACACCTCGCTGGGTGGGACGCCGTAGGGGGCTGGCATCGCAGCACGGAGCACCTCGAAACGTGCAACGGCATGTAGGGGCATGCGGATACATCGAGTGTTGCGCGAACGGCTAGGAAGTGGTGGCGACCCCGAGCGGCTCCGATACGGGCGTGTGAAACCCATAGGTGATCGTCTTCTCCATGATGTGTGGGATGAGATGCGATGTCTTGGTACGCCTACCCCCAACTCTTTCCCTCAGGCATGGCCAGAGCCTCGGTGGGGAGGAGCTCCTCGATGGTTTCGGCGAGCAGGGTGCGCTGTTCGCCGGTGCGGGCTTCGAGGCGCCCGCTGACGCGGACGAAGGCGGCGGTGCGCACGATGTCACGCTGCGCCTCCACCAGTTTGCGGTTGACGAGGATGTTGACGAGGCCGAACTCGTCCTCCAGCAGCAGGAAGATGATCCCCTTCGCGGTGAGCGGTTGTTGGCGGCAGACCACGAGCCCGGCGAAGTCCACCCTCGCACCTTCCGGCATGGTGCGCAGATGGAGGCTGGAGGCGACGCCTTCGCCGAGGGACGGGCGGAGGAACTGCATCGGGTGACTGTCCGGCGAAAGCCGCAGCACGCTGTAGTCGTGCGCCATGCGCTGGTACGGATTGAAGTCAGCCAGGGCGACCTCGTCCTGCTGCGTGGGAAGCGGCATCCGCAACTGACGGTCGCTCGCCCGGCGCAGCTCCGCCCGTGCCCAGCCTTGCGCAGCGCTCCCTGTGGTCGCAGGTCCCCCGGTGAAGAGCCCTAGCTGCCAGAGCAGTTCGCGGCGGTTGAGGCCCAGCACATCGAACGCGCCGATGCGGATCAGGTTCGTCGTCGCCGCCTCGCTCAGCCCGGTGCGCTGCACGAAATCGAAGAGCGAGCGGTACGGGCCACCGCGGGTGCGTTCCTCGATGACCCGTACCGCGCCCGCCTCACCGACGGCCTTCACGTAGCCGAGGCCGACCCGCACCGCTCCGCGGAGATCAGGCTCGGTATCCTCTGCCGTTACCTCCTCCACTGTGCAGACGGCGCCGCTGCGGTTCACGTCCGGTCGGCGGATGGCGACACTGTGCCGCTGGGCGTCTTTTGTGAGCACGTGCGGCGGGTAGAAACCCATGGGTTGTTCGTTGAGCAGGGCGCAGAGGAACTCCGCCGCGTAGTAGTGCTTAAGCCACGTGGACTGGTAGGCGAGCAAACCGAACGCGGCGCCGTGGCTCTTCGGGAAGCCGAACTCCGCGAAGCCCAGCAGGTTGTCGAACATCCTCGTGGCCTCCGGCGCCGGCACGCCTCGTGAGGCCGCGCCGCCCATGAACCGCTGCCGGTAGCTCTCCATGATCTCGGTGGAGCGCTTGCGGCTCATCGCCCGCCGGAAGGTCTCCGCCTCCCCGGCCGTGAAGCCGCCCATCTGCTTCGCCACATCGATCACCTGCTCCTGGAAGAGCACCACGCCGAGGGTCTCCTCCAGGGTGTCGCGGACGCAGGCGGGGATCGCGATCGGGTAATGGGGGTCATTGCGGCGTGCCTCGCGGCGGCGGACGTACGGGTTCACTGCGCCGCCGACGATCGGCCCCGGCCGCACGATCGAGACCTGCACGGTGAGGTCATCGATGCTGCGCGGCTGTGTGCGTGGCAGCATTGCCACCTGCGCGCGGCTCTCGATCTGGAAGACCCCCACGGTGTCGCCGCGGCAAATGTCATCGAAGACGGCTGCGTCCTCCATCGGGATGCGGGAGAGATCGATCACCTGGTCGCGGTGCTGCTCGATCAGGTCCACCGACTCCTCCACCACGGAGAGCATGCCGAGGCCGAGGAAGTCGATCTTCACCATCCGTGCGTCGTCGATGCTGTCTTTGTCCCAGTGGCAGAGGTAGCGGTCCGGCCAGCGCGCCGGTTGGCATGGGACGCACTCGATGAGCGGCTGCGAGGAGATCACCATCCCACCCACGTGCTGCGAGAGGTGACGCGGGAACCCGGCCAGCTGACCGGCCATCTCCCCCAGCAGCCGCCAGGCACGCTCCTCGGAAGACTCGGTGAGTGCCGCTATGGAGGCATCGTAGAGCAGCCCGCCATCGGACACCTGTCGCTGTGGATGCCGACCACGCTGACGGTCGACCTCCTCGCCGGCCTCGCTCGCGTGGTCGAACGGCTTCGCGCGCTTCGCCAGCCGGTCCACCTCGGTCTCCGGCAGGTCGAGCACCTTGCCGAGATCGCGCACGGCGGAGCGGATGCGGTACGTGGGGAAGATCGCCACCAGCGCGGCGTGGTCCTTGCCCCAGTGCTCATGCACGCGCTTGATCAGCTCCTCGCGGATGTCGCGCGGGAAGTCGAGGTCGATATCCGGCAGCGACAGCAGGCTGTCGTTGAGGAATCGGTCCACCTTCAGCCGGTGGCGGATCGGGTCGATGTGCGAGAGCCCGATCAGGTAACAGACGATCGAGGCCACCGACGACCCCCGTCCCCGTCCCGGTGGTAGCTCCGTCACGCTGCGCGCTCGGCTTGGCCCGCGTACCTCGGCTGCGACTGCTTCCGCGAGCTGCATCACCTCGTAGTAAATGAGGAAGAACCCCGCCAGCCCGTTCTGCTCGATGAGCTCCAGCTCCTGCGTCAGACGCTCCTCGGCCACGCGGTATTCATGCAGGACGTACTTGCGGCCCAGGCGCTCCATGCAGATCCGGCGCAGTTCCTCGATCGGAGGTCTGCCGTCCTCGATGGGTGGTGCGGGCAGCTCGTACCCGAGGTCTTCGGTCAGATCGAAGGTGCAGCGGCGGGCGATGCACACGGAGTTGGCGGCGGCCTCCGGGTGGTAGGCAGCGAAGCGGCGCGCCTGCTCCTGCGGCGACCGCAGGTAGAACTCCCCGTTCGGCCGCCGTTCGCGATGCGACTCGTCGAGGGTCTTACGGTGCTTGATGGCGACAAGTACGTCTTGCAGCCGGTGGCGATCGGGCTCGTGATAGTGCACATCGCTGGTGCCGACGACCGGCACCCCCATCCGCTCTGCCATCGTCACCAGTGTGCGGTTGCGTGGTGCGTCGCCGAAGACGAGGTTGTCGACCAGTTCGACGAAGACGCTGCCGTGCCCGAACCACTCAACCCAGCGCTGCAGCGCCTGTTCAGCCTCATCGATCCGGTGCTCCTCTACGAGCCGGGGCACGAGGCCCTCGCGGCAGCCGGTGAGCAGGATCAGGCCGCGCGCGTGGTCGGCCAGCGTCTCCACCGGCAGCATGGGATCCAGACGGCGCGTCTCGCGTTCGGCCTGCGTCTCCTCGAACAGGCCGAAGGCGGTGCTGGAAAGGCGGCAGAGGTTCGCGTACCCCTCGCGGCTCTCCGCGAGCAGGGTGACATGGTGGCGCGTGCCGTCCGCCTCCGCGAGCGTGAGTTCCAGGCCGGTGATCGGCCGCAACCCCGCCTCCTTCGCGGAGCGCGCGAACTCCATCGCCCCGTACATACCATCGTGATCGGTGAGCGCCAGCGCTCGATGCCCCTGCGCTGCAGCGGCCACCAGCAACTCATCGATGCTCGAAGCACCCTCCAGCAGGGAGTAGTTGCTGTGCATGTGGAGCTCGACGTAGGGCGTGTCATCGAGCACGGAGTGCGGCACCGGCGCGGCTGGATCACGCGGAGACATCGAACGTGGCGTGTCGGCCTCGATCGCCTCGTCGATGCGACGGCGGCGCGCCTCGAACGCCTCCCACGAGTAGGTACCTGCCGGGGTCATCGGTCGGTCCTCGATTGGTCGGGGGCCGAGTACGGCTGTTCGAACCATGCACCGCTCACATCGTCACGGAAGAGTGTCAGCGGCCGGCCACCCTCAAGGATCACGCGGTAGTAGGTGCGACGCTGCGGCTCCTCCCGCCACCATGCCTCGGCGAGCCGCCAGCGCTCATCGATCGCCTCAATGCGCGACTCACGGCCGGATTGGCCGCGAGTATCGGCACGGGCATCCGCACGGAGGACCGCAACCGGATCGCCGTGCGCATCAACACGTACATGCAGCGCGCGGGGAAGGCCGAGCGGTCGCAGCGAGGGGGTACGCGATTGTCTGCCGGTCACGGGTCGTACTCCAGCAGCGCGCGGCGGCGCTCCGGGAAGCGGTGCCACGGTTCCACGTCCACCACCCGCGCCACCGGCGACTCGCCGAAGCGCACCTTCAGGTGGCGGACCATCTCGTCCAGCTGCTCACGACGGCGGGTGCGCTCGGTGTCGAAGAGCGAGTGCTGGCGTCCGCTCTCCTCGGTCAGCCCGGAGAGCTCCAACTCCACCAATGCCAGCGGACCGGGGAATTCCGTGTATTCAACGAGCGATTGCAGCACCGTCCACAGCCGCGCTCGGTCGCTCAGCGGCTCCCGCAGCACCTGCTCCCGCGCCCACAGGCCCCCGCGCTCAGTCTCCCCGCGCAGCCGGACCCGGCGCACAAAGCGACCGCGCGCACGCGGGTGCCGCAGCGTCCGGCCGAGCATCTGCTCCACCGCGTGCAGGATCGCCTCCCGACTTACCAGCGGCGGCTCCGCCTGTACCTGCTCGACCACCCGCTCGCGCTCCCACGGTCGCGGGCGCACCGGCCGAGGGTCCGCGCCACCGGCGGCCAGCCACGCGACCCCGCCCGCGAACCCAAACTGTGCCTCCACCGCGTGGCATGGCAACGCCGCGAACTGCCCGCAGATGGTGATTCCCAGCAGGTGTAGCCGCTCGATCACCTCCACCGGCAACGGCAGCGAGGCCACCGTCTCCGAGGCCAGGAAGTCCGCAGCCTCTTCGACGGGCACGTGCACTGCCGCCCCCGGCGCGGCCCGTGTCGCCGCGATCAGCGCCGTGAAACGATGCCCGGCGATGCCGAGCTGCGGGCTCAACGTCGAGGGCACGTCCGCGAACACTGCCCGCCGCAGATCCTCGATGGTGGGGAACAGTGCCTCCGTCCCCCGCAGATCGGCGAAGACGGTCCCCGGCTCCGCTTCCTCCACCAGCGGGCTCACCGCGCCCATTGCCTCGACCAGCGCTTCCGCATAGCGGACAACGAGCGCCGGACGCGGCTCGAGCACATGCAGGCTGGGGCAGAGGTTGATGGCATCGCGCAGCAGCATCCCCACGCGCACGCCACGTCGGCGCGCCTCGATGGTGAGGTCGGTCACACGTGCCTGGGCCTCATCGCTGAGCACAACGGGCATCCCGCCCAACCCTGGCCGCTCCACCAGCTCACACCGCAGTGCCAGCGAAGGGATCGCCAGGCATGCGACTGCTCGGATCGGTGCTTCAGATCGAATTGTGGACATCTCATTCCCCGCTGGAGGGTGGCAGAGAGTGTATCAGAACATTTGTACGATTTACAGGCTAGGTGACACCGACGGTGTGTCGTCGAGGCTCATAACCAGGTGCGGCCGCACTGCAAAGTTCAAAAGTTCAGAAATGCAAACGCCACCCAAGTGGGCGGCGTGTCTGAGTTCAGCGGGTTATGGCGACCCCGAGCGGATTCGAACCGCCGATCTCCACCGTGACAGGGTGGCGTGTTAGACCGCTACACTACGGGGCCGCAGTGAGGTGGTTTCCACACTAGCGAAGGGGGTTTCGAGGGTCAACTGCGTGGCCTGCCGCGCCCTTCCCCGCGACGTCCCCTCCGCCTACACTGAGCCCCGAGGAGCCTCATATGCCGCGTAACCCGCGCCGCCGTCTGACCCGCCGCACCGCTGCTGCCTTGCCACCTCGGCCGACGTACCCTGGTGCGCGTGTGCCAGAGTCCGAGTCCGCGCAGCCGGTCCGCCGCACGGCGGCTTCTATGCGGGCGTCCGAGTATGTGGCCCGGCAGACACCGCTACTGCGGGCGGAGGTCCGCCGCATCACCGTGGTCACGGTGGTCTGTTTCGCACTGCTGGCCGTGCTCACGGTTGTTGATCGGATGCAGTAGCTCGTCGCCTGATTCGCTTCTAGGGCACTATTCCCAGACCCGGTTCGCGAGCGGCAGCAATGCTGCGTCCTCAGTTCGTCCTGTGCCTGTGATGGTTCATGGTGCCTACCGGAGGCGTCCCCACACTGTCACAATTGCGGCGCCGATGAGGATGAGCCCAGCGAAGTCCTGCGGCAGATCGCGCCAGGGGTAGTCCAGCAGCACAAAGCGGATGAGGCCCGCGGCCACAAATCCAGCTGCCGCGATGAGCTGGAGCTGGCGTCCGCGCTTGCCTCGGGTGGCGCGGTCAAGTGTGCCCGCTGCCAGTGCGCCGCCGCCCATGCCAGCGACGAGGGCGATGAGCATCCCGAAGAGGTACATGCGGCTCGGGGCGGGGAGCGGGAGCAAGTACCCTGCGATACCTCCGAGTACCGCGATCACCAGTGCGATCCCAATCGCGCGCGCGTAGTGGGAGAGCGAGAGCTCATACATCGGCAGGCGACGCATACGAGCGCAGTCAGGGCAGCGGACCCCGCCGGGGGTGTGGATGAGGCATTGCGGGCAGATGAGCGTTTCGCAGCGCCCGCATCGGAGCGCAGTTTCTACGTCCGGATGGCGGGTGCAGAACTCAAGGTCTGTGCCCGCAGCTGCTGCAGGTGGCTCGCCGCTGGTTGATTCCCCGCTGCCGGGGTCGTTGTCGCCCGGGTGAAAGACCACGGCTCGCTAGTGAGCGACGGCCGAGGCGCGAGTCTCGCGCACCACCGTCACACGGATTTCGCCGGGATACTGCATCGTTTCCTCGATACGCTTCGAGACATCGCGTGCGAGGCGCGCCGCGCCCAGGTCATCGACATGCTCCGGCTGCACGATGATGCGCACTTCGCGGCCAGCCTGCACCGCAAAGGACTGCTCCACGCCGTCGAAGGAGTTCGCGATCGCCTCCAACGCCTCCAGCCGCTTGATGTACTCCTCGGCAGATTCGCGGCGCGCACCTGGTCGGCTGCCGGACATGGCGTCTGCGATGATCACGACGAGCGCCTCCGTGGTCTGTGGAGGTACCTCTTCGTGGTGCGCTTCGATACAGTGCACCACCTCCCGTGAGACGCCGAAGCGGCGGGCGATGTCAGCGCCCAGCAGTGCGTGGGTGCCTTCCATCTCCCGATCAACGGCCTTACCGAGGTCATGCAGGAGGCCGCCCATACGTGATACCTCCACGTCCGCTCCGATTTCGTGCGCGAGCGCCGCGGCAAGCCAGGAGGTTTCGATGCAGTGTCGGAGCTGGTTCTGGCCGTACGAGTAGCGGTACCGCAGCTTGCCCAGAGTCTTGGTGACCTCCGGGTGGAGCCCGGTAACTTCCGCGTCCACGAGCGCTTTGCGCCCAGCTTCCTCGATGATTTCGTCCATCTCGGCGCGCGCCCGATCGACGGCTTCCTCGATGCGAATCGGTTGGATGCGTCCGTCCTGGATCAACCGTGCCAGAGCCATACGCGCGATCTCACGACGGACGGGATCGAAGCCGGATACCGTTACGGCCTCAGGGGTATCGTCGATAATGAGATCGCAGCCGGTGGCGGCCTCGAAGGCGCGGATGTTGCGGCCTTCGCGACCGATGATGCGGCCCTTGAGCTCGTCCGAGGGAATCGGCACCACGGTGACCGTGGTCTCCGCAGTGACCTCAGAGGTGAGCCGCTGCATCACGGTCGCGAGCGTTTTGCGAGCACGTACGTCTGCCTCGGCCTTCGCGGAGGCCTCCATGGCGCGGACGCGGCGGTTCGCCTCATCGCGAAGTTCATCGTCGATGTCCGCCAGCAACCGCTCGCGTGCCTGTTCGAGGGTGAGTCCGGCGATGCGCTCCAGTTCGCTGTGCACGCGCGCGCGGTCCTCGTCCAGACTCTGCTCCGAGGTGGCCAGTTGCTGTTGGCGTTCTCGCAGCGCCTCTTCGGCGCGTTCCATGCTGTCAGAACGACGGTCGAGGGCTTCCTCACGCTGTTCAAGGCGTCGCTCAATGCGTGAGATCTCGCTCCGGCGTTCGCGAATCTCCTGATCGAGTGCCTCGCGCCGCTCGATGGCACGACGTTCCGCCTGCAGTTCAGCAGCCTGAGCCCGGTTTTCCGCTTCTTCAACGGCAAGACGCGCATCATCGCGCGCACGCTGCACGATGCTGTTCGCACCGTTGCGGGAAACGAGGTAGACGATTCCTGCGCCGGCGAGGAACGCTGCCACGCCGACGATTGACGCCAGGATGATGGCATCCATTGGTGAGACTCCGATTCAACAGCCGGCTGCGCGCCGTCCCTCGAGGTCTCACATAACCGCGCAAGGTGTCGCGTCGAACCAGGCAGGCAATGTTCTACGAGCCGCTGCTGCCACGGAGGCCGCAATAGGGCTGCTCGTACGCTCATGCTAACACGAGCGAGCCCGCCCCCGCGTGGATGAGATGCGGATCGATTGTGGATAAGTGGAGGTGAAGTGCGCAGGGCGGACTAGGACGAGTACCCCTCAGGGTCGGCATCTTCTGAATCCTCAATCGTTGCTAGGGCTGCTTCCATCGCGGGGCGTGCGGCAGCATCGTTGAATCCACGCCTGCGCAGGAAATCGTAGAGACGTCGCTTGCGCTTCTCAGGCTCCAGGCGTTGCAGGGAGCGGATGCGCTTCATCGCAGCGGTACGCGCTGCGGCCCGATCATCGTGCTCCTCGAGGGCCTCCGCGACGAGAGGATCGGCGATGCCGCGATGGCGGAGCTCGTGCCGGAGGAGGGTGCGCCCGCGCACGGCGGCGGCCCCTGATGCGACATAATTCTTCGCCCAGGTGGCATCATCGAGGTAGCCGAGCTCTCGCAACCGATCCACCGCCCCGCGCGCCGCATCCTCGTCCCAGCGACGCGTGAGTGCGCGATGGAGCTCCTGTTCTGTGCGGTGGCGTCGGGAGAGTAGATCAAGGCCGTGGCGGGTGGCGAGCATCTGCTGGCCGACCGCACGGATCGCACGCCACTCGCCTTCTTCGAGCTCCGCGCCGGCACGCAGGTGGTGCAACACCACGGTGTCGATGGGGAGACGGCAGGTCTCCTCCTCATCGGCACCCGCGAGGGTGACCGTAGCCACTCCTCGTGGTTTCGCCTCCACGGCGAGGATCACGGGGCTCATCGCGGGAGCCTCCTGCCTGTGTTCGTGCTGATCTCCGCCGGTGCTCTACGCGTCGATGGAAAGTTCGGCGGGGTCCTCGATGTCCTCAGCGGGTTCTATAGGTGGGCGCTCGGTCTGCTTGGTCACCCCCGTGGCGGCCAGCAAGCGGGACTCGATTTCTCCACCCATCTCCAGGTGTTCGCGGAGGAACATTACGGAGTTCATCCGTCCCTGTCCGAGGCGAGTGTCGCCATAGGAGTAGAACGCACCGGTCTTCTTCACGATGTCGTGCTCCACCGCGAGATCGATGACATCGCCCCAGTGATTGATGCCGTGCATATCACCGGTGAACATAATGTCGAATTCGGCCTGTCGGAACGGCGGTGCGACCTTGTTCTTCACCACCTTGCAGCGGACGCGGTTGCCGATGAACGTCTGGCCGTCCTTCAGTGACTCCACACGGCGGATGTCGATGCGGACGGAAGAGTAGAACTTCAGCGCGCGACCGCCGGGGGTGGTCTCCGGGTTGCCGAAGACCACGCCGATCTTCTCGCGCAGCTGATTGATGAAGACCAGGGCCGTGTTCGTGCGGGAGACCGCGCTCGTGAGCTTACGCATCGCCTGTGACATCAGGCGGGCCTGCAGACCGGGCAGCGAGTCCCCCATGTCACCCTCGATCTCCGCGCGCGGCACGAGGGCGGCGACAGAGTCAACGATGACGATGTCGATGGCGCCGGAGCGAATCAGCGCTTCGCAGATCTCGAGCGCCTGCTCGCCGGTGTCTGGTTGTGAGATGAGCAGGTCGTTGACGTTGATGCCACAGGCGGCCGCGTATTCCGGGTCAAGCGCGTGCTCAACATCGATGTACGCAGCGGTGCCACCGAGCTTCTGTGCCTCAGCAATGATGTGCTGTGCCAGAGTGGACTTACCTGCCGACTCTGGTCCGTAGATCTCGGTGATGCGTCCCCGGGGCACTCCACCGATGCCGAGGGCGATGTCCAGGGAGAGCGCGCCAGTGGGGATGGCAGAGACGTTGATTGCTGCCTCGGGGTCACCCAGGCGCATGATTGAGCCCTTGCCGAAGTCCTTTGTGATCTGTTCGATCGCGCGGCTGAGGTCGTCAGCGCGTCCCTTGTTGTCGGACTTTTGGGCTCGTTCGACCGTCTTCTCGCTGGCCATGGTGGTATCCCCTATCTGCCTGTCGTCCGGTGTCCGAGGTCGTTGGATGCCTGGTTGACCGGGTTGTGGCGCGTCCTGGTTGGGAGAGTCCCGCCCCAGGACAGGTCACAGTTGTTGGAACTGTGTCCCCCGCCGGACATGCGAACAGTAATAGAACGGGTGTTCGCAGTCAAGGGAAGTAGAACGAAATTTCTATCCACATCATACGTGATGGGTATCCGCTTACGTGCTCGCTCCATTACTCGATCTCTGCTCACAGTGTATCGACCTTCGCAAGCGTCCGGGGGACGATTGGGCCATGGTTTTTCGCACGCGGATCACCGTCAGGCTCACACCTCGCGCGTCACGTGAGGAGATCGCCGGTATACGCGAGAATGTGTGGCACGTGCGTGTGACTGCGCCACCTGTAGACGGTGCGGCGAACGCGGCGTTGGTGCGTCTACTTGTGAAGCGGCTGGGCGTGGGGCGGAGCGCGCTGTCCATCGTAAGCGGTGAGACGGCACGGACGAAGATCATCGAGATCACGGGGCTGGCTGAGGCAGAGGTGCGGTCGCGTCTCGCGGTCGGCTAGTAGGTGGCTGCGGCCTGGAGCAGGATGCTGGCCACGATGAATAGCGTGATCATTGCCACCATCGGGGTGATGTCGATCATGCCGATGGGTGGGATCACCTTACGCAACGGATCGAGCACGGGGTCTGTGATGGCATTGATGGCCTGAACTACGGGACCATCGCGGTCGATCGGAAACCAGGACAGGATGGCGCGTGCGAAAATCGCGAACGCCAGAAACTGGACCAGGTATCCGAAGATCAGCAGTACTTCGCCCATGTCATTCTCCTAGTTCGCGTGCGCGCTCGTATGCTGCCTCCACGGCTCCATCGATCGCGCTACGCAGCCCGGATGCCTCGAGCTCGGCGAGGCCGGCTGCCGTTGTGCCGCCCGGAGAGGTTACCGCGTTTCGCAGAGCAGCCGGGTGCTGTGCCGTGTCCAGTGCATAGAGCGCAGAGCCCGCGACGGTCGCCAGCACCAGCTTCAGCGCATCGTCGCGCTTCATGCCGAGCCGCACCGCGGCGTCGGTGAGGGACTCAATGAACAGGTAGACGTACCCGGGGCCCGAACCGTGAATCGCTGTGGCAAGGTCTACTGCGTCGTCACTCTGTACCTCGACCGAGGCGGTAGCGACGGCTGAGAGCACCTGGCGCACGCGTTCCCGTTGCGATGAGGTGACGTCGGGCGAGGCATAGTAGACAGCCGCGCCCTCACCGATGGCAGCAGGGAGGTTCGGCATCACGCGCACGCAGGCGCGGTGGCCGGCGTAGCGGAGTAGATCCTCCAGGCGGATGCCGGCGGCAATCGAGACGACTACAGCGTCCCGCGGAATCGCACCCTGCAATCGTTCTACGATCTCGGGTAGGTCCTGCGGCTTCACTGCGACGAGGACGACATCCGCGCCGATGCATGCGCTCTCGGGGTCGTCGGTGACGCGGACACCATGCTCTTGCAACTGCAGCCGCCGCGCCTGGAGGAGTTCCGCTACGGCGATCTCTGACGGCGCGGCGACCTCCGCGCGCAGCAGGCCGCGCAGGAATGCCTCACCCATGAATCCGCCACCGATGATGCCGACGCGCACGTCTCTGCCTGCCTGTTCTCCGCCGTCCAGAGTGCCATCCAGCGTGATCGCTGTGCTGACTGGCGATGCTCCAGAGTATCTGTGCCAGAGCCTAGCGGGTTGCGTCGTCGAACAGTAGGGGATCTGCCCGCCAGACTACCGGCGTTCGCCAAAGATCGCGCGTCCGACACGTACTGCCGTCGCGCCTTCTTCAATTGCGACTTCGAAGTCGCCGGTCATGCCCATGGAGAGGCCACGCAGCCCATGCGCCTCGGCCAGGCGACGGAGTCCTCGGAAGACCGGGCGGACCTGTTCCGGATCGGGCACATGCGGGGCCACCGTCATGAGTCCGCTCACCTGAATCTCCGGGCAGCGCGCTGCCGCCGCGAGCAGGTCGCCGACCTCATCCGGCGTGACGCCATGTTTCTGTGCCTCGCCAGCGACGTTGACCTCGATGTAGCAGGGAAGCGGCCCGTCTCCGTGCGTCACCGATCTACGTGCAATCGCCTCCGGACGGTGTCGGGCAATCTCATCGATGAGGCGCGTTGAATCCAGCGAGTGGAGAACCCCGACGTACGGGAGCACCTCGCGCACCTTGTTGCGCTGGAGATGGCCGATGAAGTGCCATGTTGCGTGCACGTTTGCGCTCTCGAGGGCCTGCGCCTTCGGTACCAGTTCCTGTGCGCGATTCTCGCCGAGGTCCTCCAGGCCCGCCGCCACCGCCTCTGTGACGTAATCCGCATCGTGGGTCTTCGAGACGGCGATCAGACGGATGTCTGAGGGATCGCGTCCGGCACGCTCGCATGCATCCGCGATGCGCGCTCGCACGAGAGCAATGCGGTCATCGAGGGTGCGCGGGGCGGTGTTGCTGTTGAGTTCCGTCGCCATGTGGACAGGGTACGCGAGGTGTCGGTGTGCCGGCAGCGGAGAGGGCGTTAGTGGAACAGGTTGCCGCGCCCGGGGCGGTTACGAATATCGCGTCCAGCCTCGATCTCCGCTTGCAGCTCCTCCTGCTGTCGCTTGTCTCGACGGATGATGTACCAGAGTCCGGCTGCCGTGAGCCCCAGCGGGATCACGACCAGGATTGGCTGGGTGAAGAGCGCCACGAATGTGCCGATGAAGAGTGCGAGCGCGCCCACCAGCATCAAGAAGGGCAGCGCCAGCAACTCGAAGGTGACCCGGATCATCGTGAATACCTCGCCCCACGAGGCTTGCGGGTCACGTTCCGGGGGAGGCAGATTTGACATGGTCCCAGTGTACGGGGTCAACCAACGAACGCGCCTGCACTGTGTGTTTGGTCCCGTTTGATGGCCTCGCCCAGGGGCTCACACGGTCGCGTATCCTCGGAGGATGGATACGGCGCTGACGGTCCAGCGGTACGAGGCTGATGAAGGCTGGTGGGAGATTTGCACCGGGTCGCCGGTCGCGGCGCTCCGGCCGTGGATCACCTCCTACCAGGGCTATGCCGAGTGTGCGCCCGGACTGCTGCGTCGCCGCCACCTGCCTTCGAACGATGTGGTCCTCATCATCGGATTCGAACAGCCGTTGCAGTTCACCTCAGGAGACGGGCGGTTGCAGGCGGCACCACGGACCTCGTTCCTGGGCGCGCTGGCAGATACCTACGTCGTGAGTGAGTGGAGCGGCGTCTCGGCCGGCATCGAGGTCGACCTCACACCGCCCGGCGCGCGCATGCTCCTCGGGCGACCGATGCACGAGTTGGCGGGTGACGTCATCGCGCTCGAGGATCTCTTCGGCCCTGCCGCGCCGCTGTTGGCGGAGCGCCTGGAGTCCCAAACGGACTGGGCGCGACGGTTCGAGATACTCGATGACCTCTTCCTGCGCCAGTTCGCGAGGTCCACGCTGCCGTCCGCGGGGATCCGGTACGCATGGGAGCAGATCGTCAGCCGCCACGGTGACCTGGAGGTGGGTGCGCTCGCGGCCGAAGTCGGCTGGAGTCGCCGGCACCTCGCAGAGCGCTTCCGGGAGGAGGTGGGGCTGACGCCGAAGACGATGGCGCGGGTGGTGCGCTTCAATCGCGCGCTTTCCATGATTCAGGGCCGAGATGCGCCTCGGTGGTCGGCGGTTGCGGCGGAGGCCGGGTACTACGACCAGGCGCACCTGGTGCGAGACTTCCGTCAGTTCACTGGCTATCCGCCGACTGAATTCGCCCGGCGCCGGATCGCCGGGATGCTGGATGTGCTCGACTGAGCGAGACCTGAACTGACGTCCCGTTTTTCCAAGACGGCTTCCCCAAACTGTCGGTACGGTGACTGCATCGAACGGACACGAGAGGAGCCCGCAATGACTTCAGATGGTCCTACCTTCTATCCCACGCTGCGCTACCGAGACACGCGTGCCGCCATCGACTGGCTGGAGCGAGCCTTTGGCTTCCGGCGGATGATGATCCATCCTGAGGAGGGTGAGGTGATGCATGCGGAGCTTGCCTTCGGCACCGGCATTGTGATGCTTGGCTCGCAGGGTGAGGGCCCACTGGCAGACGCCATCGCGAACGCGCCAAAGCCGCGCTACAACGCGCCGTACGTGTACGTCGAGGATGTCGATGCGCTGTATGCGCGCGCGGTCGCGGCGGGCGCGGAGATCACCCGCGAGCTGCAGGACACCGACTACGGCTCGCGCGAATTCTGCGCACGCGACCTCGAGGGCAACGAGTGGTCGTTTGGGACGTACCGGCCGGTGCCATGACCGGATGAGACCTCTATCCTCCGGGCGTCTGGGGGCAATACTGCTCGTCCTGCTCCTCGCGGGCTGTGGGAGTACGCCACGCATCCAGGTGACGGCAGAGATCGTTGAGCCCGATGCGCCAGCTTCGGTTCGCGTCGAGACTGCTGACGATGGCCGTGGGGCCCAGGCCCACCACCTGCATTTGCGGTGGGAGGGAGATGGCGATGTGCTGCTTCGCGGGGCGCGGTTCCTGCATTTCGTCTCAGCGGACGGTGAGGAACGCCACTCGGTGACATCACTCGACGTCGGATCGACGCGCACCTTCGTACCGAATGAGCCGGGAGCGCTCTACATCGCCGGCCACGATTGTGCGTGGGTCTGGGATTCGAACGCCGAGCAGCCGGTGGACCATTGCTGGGACGCACTCACGCCCGTCGCCATTGGACACGGTGAGGCTCACGCGTTTCGGGTTCGGATGGTGCTACCGATTCCCGGCGCCGCCCTTGAACTTGATCCGGGCACCTACGTTGTCGAAGAGACGATCGACTGGTGGTTCGGGAGCGACGTGGACGCGCTCGATACCACCACCGACCCGGACGGCACCTTCACGATCCGCCTCACCTACGTTGCGCGCTAATGGTTGCCGCTGATCTCGTAGGGGCGCAGCGTGCTGCGGCCGTTCTGCGCTGGACCATGTTGCACAGCACCCCCAGAGCGCCCTTCGACAGACTCAGGGCGAACGGAATGTTGCTCCCCTCGCCCACGCAGGGGGGCAGTGGGAGCGGGGGTGGGGATGAGGCCTCACCCGCACTTCGTATACCCGCACGCCCGGCAGGTGAGACAGCGTTCGAGGTATTCGAGCTGCTGGCCGCAGTCCGGGCAGGTGAGTCCTGAGAGCGGCGCGGGGGCGGGGGCCTCTGACGTCGCACCGTCGAGGTCGCCTCCTCCGTGCGGGTCCAGGACGCCGAAGCGGAGGCGGAGCCAGCGGAAAACGTAGTCGAGGACGCTGGTGGCGAAGGGGATGTCCGGGTTCGCCGTAACGCCGTAGGGCTCGAAGCGAGTCTGTTCCAGCTTGCTCGCCAGCTTGTCCACCGTGACGCCGTACTGCAGCGAGATCGAGGTGAGCAGCGCCACCGCGTCGCCGAGGCCGGAGACGGTGGAGCCTTCCTTCGCCATCTTCAGGAAGACCTCGCCCGGAGTGCCGTCCTCGTAGAGGCCGACGGTGATGTAGCCCTCCTGCTCGCCCACGCGGAACTTGTGCGTGATCGACTGGCGCTCGTCCGGCAGGTGGCGGCGATACGGCTCGCTGGCGGTGATCGCCGAGGCCGCCTCCGGGCGGGCGGTGTGTGCGAGGACCTGCATGGCGCGTGAACCGTCGCGATAGATCGTGACGCCCTTGCAGCCCAGCTGATGCGCCAGCCGGTAGACCGCGCGCACGTCCTCGGGTGTCGCCTCACGGGGCAGGTTCACGGTCTTCGACACCGCGAGGTCGGTGTGCGCCTGGAAGGCGGCCTGCATGCGCACGTGCCACTCCGCGGGTATCTCGTGTGCGGTGGCGAAGCGCCCGCGCACGTCCTCCGGCACCTCATCGAGGTCAGTGAGGAGCGCGCCGTGGGCGAGATCGTCCATGAGTTCGTCGTCGAAGAAGCCGCGCTCCCGGGCCACGGCCTGGAAGGCGGCATTGACCTCGGGCAGCACGGTGCCGTCGGCCATGCGGCGGTAGTGAGCGAGCGAGAACCACGGTTCGATGCCGGAGGAGGCGCCAGCGAGGATGGCGATGGTGCCGGTGGGGGCGATGCAGGTGCGGGTGGCGTTGCGGTAGCGGGGGCCGCCCGCGTAGATCGAGCGCTCCCAGTTCGGGAACACGCCCTTCTCCTCGCCCAGCGCCTCCGAGGCCTCATCCGCCGCCTGGCCGATCGCCGTCCTGAGCTTTGAAGCGAAGGTGAGTGCCTCCTCGCTGGCATAGGGGATCCCCGCCTCGATCAGGAGGTCGGCGAAGCCCATGATGCCGAGCCCGATCTTGCGATTGCCGCGCACGGCCTCGGTGATCTCGGGGACCGGGAAGCGGTTGGTCTCCACCACGTTGTCCAGGAACCGCACGGCAGTCTCCACCGTCTCGTGCAGCGCATCCCAGTCAACGTCGTGCGTCGTGTCGTCCCAGAAGCGCGCGAGGTGGATTGAGCCGAGCGTGCAGGCCTCCCACGGCAGCAGGGGGACCTCGCCGCAGGGGTTGGTGGCCTCGATGTCGCCGAGGGCGGGCGTGGGGTTGGTGCGGTTGATGGTGTCCAGGAAGACGAGACCGGGGTCGCCGGTGGTCCACGCGGAGCGCGTGATCTCCTCGAACAGCTCGCGCGCGTTCAGTGTGCCGCGCGCTGCGCCGTCGCGAGGGTCGCGCAGCGTCCACTCGTCCCCGGCATCCGCTGCGGCCATGAACTCATCCGTGACGCCGATGGAGATGTTGAAGCGGGTGGCGGTGACACCGTCATCCTTCGCGTGCACGAAGGCGCGGATGTCCGGGTGGTCCGCGCGCAGGATGCCCATGTTCGCGCCATCGCGCTTGCCGCCCTGCGTGACGAGGCGGGAGACATCGTCGTAGTGGCGCAGCACGGAGACGGGGCCGCAGGCGGAGCCGTGGGTGGAGGCGATCGGTTCGCCGACGCCGCGGAGGTTGGAGAAGGAGAAGCCGGTGCCGCCGCCGTACTTCTGGACCATCGCGGTGGCCTGCGCGGTGGCCATGATCGACTCGAGGGAGTCCTCTACGGGCAGGACGAAGCAGGCGGCGAGGGTGCCCATGCCGGTGCCGGCGTTCATGAGCGTGGGGGAGTTGGGGAGGAAGCGCAGCGCGGCCATCTCATCGTAGAAGCGCTGGGCCCAGTCGCGCCGGGCGTCCTCGGTGGCCTCAGCGGAGGCGATGGCGGTGGCGACCCGCGCCACGAGCTGCTCGGGCGTCTCGATGATCGCGCCGTCCGCATCGCGCAGGAGGTATCGGCGCTCCAGCACCACGCGCGCGTTGTCGGTGAGGGCGATGGGGGTGAGGCGGAGGTCATCAGTGGTGACCATGAGGTGCTCCTTGTGGCGCGAGCGGGGGAGGGAGTGCCAGCGTAGAACGTACGTTCGATGGAGGCAATCGACTCGCGTCGCTCGGGGACAGATCCATGGTAGGCGCTTGGTGCGGGCGTGTGCGGTTGCGTACACGGTTGCCTGAACGAACGTTACGCGGGCTGAACCTGGGGGATTTTTTTCTGGGGCCTCCGTGAATCTGAGTGGTGTGCATTGCTCGACCGTTTGTGTGACTTTGTGATGGCCGTCACGAGTGGTGAGGTGGTGGGGTCGGCTGTGCGTGTGGGTGGTCATGGGGTTGGGTGTAGCAGATCGGTGGTGGTGGGCTGAGGGGGAGGTGGCGGGGGGCGGGCGCCCCCGCCCCCCCGCCCGCAGCGCGCCCGGGGGGGGGGGGGGGGCGAGCGGGGGGGGGGGGGGGGGTTGGGGGGGGGGGG
>JBJHDC010000025.1:0-21545 GCA_050486345.1 Dehalococcoidia bacterium
GGTCATCGGTGGTCCCGTGACTTACACGATGATCTCTGGCAACAGCATGGAGCCGAACATTTATCAGGGTGACCTGGTGCTCCTGCGGCGTCCCGGAGGCCTGGAAGTCGGCCACGTGTACGCATTCGAGAGCAACACCGGTTCGCACTACCTCCACCGGCTCATTGCCATGGAGCAGGGGAACCAGCTGGTTTTCCAGGGTGACAACAACGATTGGATCGACCCGGAGCGCCCGACCCCTGACCAGGTCGGCGGCGAGTACTGGTTCCGCATCCCTCAGGTGGGTTCGATTGTCGATTGGCTACGCGACCCGGTCCGCGCCGGCGTCGCAGGAGGAGTAACCTTCATCATGGCAGCACTCATTGGCGCATCGCCGAGCAAGAAGCAGTGGCAGCGAGTCCCGGTAGAGCGGCCGCGAGTCGGGATCTGGGGTGGGATCCTCGGCCAGGCGGCGGGGCCAACCGGCAACTCGATGATCGGGCTGCTGCTGGCGGCGGTAGTCATCGGTGGCATCGCCACGGCCTACGCGTTCTTACAGTCGCCAAGCGTGGTGGCCCTGCCCTTCCTGGAGATGAGTGTCGCGACGCTGCGGGTGACCGCGCTAGCCATCACCGCCGTCGCTACGATGGGGGCACTGCTCATCTTCGTTCTCGCGGCGCTGGCGGGGCGGCGAGGAGATGCGTTCCTCATCGAAGCTCGCTACGGTCACCGCCTGGTGCCCGTGTACGAGCTGGAGGCGGTGGAGTTGCCGACCACCTACGTGACCAGCATCGAGCACCTGGCGCGAGTGGCAAAGCGGACCGATAGCCCCATCTTCGCGGAGGCAGGCGACGGGCAGGACCGCTACTTCGTGCAGGAAGGTCAGCACCGCTTTGCCTATGTCACCGAGCCCACGTGGAGCGCGAGTGGCCGAGCAGGTGCCCGATGATCCGCGGTGTATTGAGTTTCGGGGTGCTCGCTCTGGCCGGGCTGGTGTTGATGGGTGCACTCTCTGCGTACACGGCGTCCAACAGCGTGCCGCCGAGCCGCGCCGGCCAGTTCATCGCCGACATCGGGCCGAATGACCTGAAGCCGGAAGCGTGCAGCGGTATCCACCTCACGAACGTCCTGGTCCGGATTGGCCCGCCGCCGGTGATCAACGGTTCTGAGGGCAACACCCTGATCCTGACCTCGGGCGTAACCCGCATCAACGCGCGGTCAGGCAATGACTGCATCATTGCGGCGGGCGCGGTGCAGATCGACGGGGGCCCCGGCACCAACGTCTGCATCGGCGGACCCGGGAGCACGTTCACCAACTGCGCTATCACCATGATTCGGTAGAGCGCCGCTCAGATTGCGACGCGATCTCACGCGCACCGTAGCGAGCTGGCACGGCCTTGCTGGGGCCGTGACAGGGGTGCACCTCAGCCGCCGGTTCTGAGAGTCACGGACTGCGGTCGAGTCGAGCGATCGCTACTCTGCTGCGTGAGGTGCGGCGGAGTTCACGTCACCGGCGAACTCGTGGATTGCCTGTGTGAGCTCGGGTAGCGCGCCGCGACGTGGGAGGGCCTCTCGGAGCCAGTTGGGGCCGGCATCGGCGGGTCGGCGTTCGTCCGGCAGGTATCGAATCTCCGCGTCTGGGATGATCGACGCGATGCCCTCGCTGGTGTGCCGGCCGTGAATATCGTCATCGGTGAGGCCGGCGACGATGCAGCTGCGAACCGAGATACTACGCAGCTGCACCTCGGGGATGGCGACGGTCGGCCAATCCGCACTTCGCAGGAACGTTCGCTCCCAGCGTTCCATCGTGGCGATAAACACATCGGCGTCCATTGCCGCGAGCAGGTCTCGGTTGCGAGGATTCTGTGCGATGCGCTCCCGGTAGTAGTCGGTCTGAGCGACAGCTGCCATGCCCCCACGTCGGGCCGCATCAGCATGCTGCCCGTAGTAGTCGTGCGCGAGGATTTCAGCAGCGCGCCGTCCGCCGGAGGGCCAGCATGGCATCAGGCCCTGGAGCGCGGTGGGGTGACGGATCGCGACGAAGAAGTTGATTCGGTTACCCCCGGCCATCGCCACGCCTAGTGCTGGGAGCGCGCCCAACTGCTGCATCAACTCGTGAAGGTAGTCGGCTGTGGTCGCGTCCTCCCAGTCGCCGTCCGCAATGAGAACATCCGAGGCGCCGCAGTTCAGTCGATCGTGGATCAGCACGCGATAGCCCTCGCCAGCGAGCTTCGTCGCCAGGGGACGAGCCGCCTCGAGGCCAGAACGCCCGCCGGGGGTGAGGACCATCCAGGGGCCGTGGCTGCCGACCACCTCGTAGTTGATGTGAGTGTCTCGAACCACTGCAGTTGGCATCGATTGACCTCCGGTGGCGTCGGCTATCCCGCCGATCATGGCATCTCGTCAAGTGATCGAGGGGGCGTGTTGGGCAGCGCCGGTTCAATGTACGCATGCACGCCGAGGTTGTCGGGTTTCGGACGGATCACGCCCACGTGGATTGTCCGCGTTCTCGAGGAACGCCTCCATCTGTCTCGGCGAGCGATCTTCGAGACGTGCTGCATACTACACATGTAGTTTGCAGCAGGCGCTCAGGCTGGGAGTTCCGACTGCGCTCGGGCAGTGCGGTTGCCGGACGTGCCGAAGCCGCGCGGGACGCTGTCGTTCGTCCGGGCCAGGGCGGGAACCACGCTCCTCGAATCTACCGTCAGAGCTGTTTCCGACCGCGAATGGTGGGAAGTTCTGCATTGCGGGGCGGCTCGCTGGCGATGGTGGTGCGCAGATCGACAGGCTGCTGTCCGCGGTATCGATCTCCGCACCGCAGAGTGTCACGATTCCGTCGCATCGGACATCTCAACTGTGACATCGCTGAGACGGGGCCCGTAGGAGAATCGAGACGAGGCACGGAACGCCTCGAACCTGATGCCGTCTGCCAGTCTCCCCTGACGGCCGTGTGCAGCCACAGATGACCCCGAAGCGGGGGTTCGCGAAAATGGGTGCGGAGCGCAGGCGTGTCCGAATCACGGCCTGACCGCATGGTGTTGCGGTCGTATGAGATGGTTAGAAGGTCCTGAGTTCAGGGCCCTGACCAGTAGCGGCGGCAGGCATCGGCAGTAGGGGACGATAGCGGAAAGCAGAGCCGTCCGATGACCTCACGAGACGTGGTTCGGCGGCACCGGGCACGCCGCCGCAAGGCGCGTACAGAGCGCACGCATCGGGCATGGCGGTCAATCCTCGCGGTAGTGCTGGCGGTTCCGCTGCTCTTCGTCCTCATGGGATCGGTGTTGGTTGGCGCGGCTGCCTTCCTCGGCGTGCAGCAGTACAACGACATCGCGGCAACGGTTGGGCCCGCGGAAGACGTGGTGAACGAGTTCTCCCGCGGTGGCGCGAAGGTGTACGACCGTAACGGTGTGCTGCTCTACGAGTTCGTTGACCGCTCCGTCGGGCTCCGACGCCCCATCCCGCTCGACGCGATGTCACACTGGGCAGTCTCAGCAGCGATCGATGTCGAAGACCCGGACTTCTGGAACAACCCCGGGATTAACGTCCGGGGAACGCTACGCGCCGGCGTCGAGAACCTCACGCCGCTCCTCGGCAACGAGGACTTCTTCGAAGGCAGCGGCGGATCCTCAATCACGCAGCAGCTCGCCCGCAACGTGTACATGACCTACGAGCAGCGGCAGGAGCGGACGGTCGATCGCAAGTTCCGCGAGATGGTGATCGCGCTGGAGCTCACGGAGCGCTACTCCAAGGAGCAGATCCTGGAGTGGTACCTCAATCTGCTCCCGTACGGCGGCATCTATGTGGGGTTGGAGGCGGCTGCGGAGGGCTATTTCGGCAAGTCCGCGTCCGAGTTGAACCTGGCCGAGGCAGCGCTGCTTGCGGGCATCCCACAGACCCCGGCGCGCTACAACCCCCTCGCCCCCCAGAACCTGGACGTTGAAACCCGCGATCTGGCACCGGCGAGCCCGGCGAAGGGACGCCAACTCGAGGTGTTGGAGTTGATGGTGCGCGCCGGCACGATCACATATGAGGAGGCCGAGCAGGCCTACAGCACGCCACTCCACTTCCGCCAGGAGCGCTTCGAGATCGAAGCCCCGCACTTCGTGCTGGGACGGATCGCCGACGAGATCACGGCGCGCTTCGGTGAGGATGCGCTCTATCGGGGTGGGCTGACCATCGAGACGACGCTCGACCTCGAGCTACAGAACATCGCCCAGGAAATCGTCGATCGGAACGTGGAGGAGTTCGGTATCCAGGCGAACCTGCACAATGGCGCCTATATCGCGCTTGATCCGCACACGGGCCAGATCCTCGTGTACCTCGCCAGCCGGGATTACTTCAACGAGGAGATCGAGGGCAAGAACGACAACATCATGGCGCGGAACTCGCCGGGTTCGACGCTGAAGCCATTCACGTACCTCACCGCGTTCACGCAAGGCTGGGGCACCGGGACGGCCATTCTGGATACGCCGCTCAGGATCGAGCAGCCTGATGGCAGCGTGTTCGAGCCCCGCAACCCCGGGACCGGATTCCAGGGGCCGGTGACCACGGCGCTCGCGCTGGGGAACTCGTTCAACATCCCGGCGATCAAGACGATGATGACGAGCGGTGTGGCCGAGACGATCGAGATGTACCAGCGCTTCGGATATACGACGCTCGATAACCCGCTCGGGTACGGCCCCGCCCTCACCACAGGCGGAGGCGAGATCACACTCATGGACCAGGCCATTGCCTATTCGGTTCTGGCTACCGGAGGCATCATGCGCGGCCAGGAGGCCGTCCTCCCAACGGGTGGGATGCCCGGGAACCGCACCCTGGAGCCGGTCGCCCTGCTTCGCGTTACCGACTCCGAAGGGCAGGTGATCTACGAGTTCACCGAGCCCGCGGAGGAGCGGATTGTGGACGAAGCCTACGCGTACATGATCAGCAGCATCCTGCAGGACCCCCAGAACACGTGCATCACCTACAGCACCTGTGGTGCCCTCTCGCTCGCCAACGGCTATCCGTCCGCGGCGAAGACCGGGACCAGCGAGCCATTCGAGCAGCGAAACCTCATTGGTGAAACGTGGACGATGGGGTACACCCCACACATCGTGTCCGGTATCTGGGCCGGTAACGCGGATAACGATCCGATCCAGGGGATCTCCTCGACGACCGTGTCGCTCCGCGCGTGGAAGGAGTTCACGGAGGCGGCAATCGAGTACCTCGACCTGCCGGCGACTGACTTCTCCCGGCCGAACAGCGTGGTCGAACGCGAGGTCTGCTGGCCCTCGGGCAAGCTTCCGACCGACGCGTGCCCGTCCATCCGCCGCTACACGAGCCTGTACGCCGCGGATGTGTTCGAGCGTGAGGATCTGCAGGACAACCTCTATGACAGCTGGTGGCAGCGCCGAGGTGGGGGTGTACGGCTGGTGTTCCCGCCGGAGGATATCGAGCACTGGCCTGCACTTCGCTCGTGGGCGGGGCAGCATGGCGTGAGTGGGTACATCTTTGGCATATCGAGCCCCCAATCGACGCCGACGCCAGCGCCCGGGCAACCTCAGCCAGGACAGCCGCAACCAGGACAGCCGCAACCACCGGGCCAGCCGAACGTGCCGGGGCCACCCGTCCAGCCGGGTGGTGGTAACTCATGTAGCAACGTTGGCGGCGTCTGGCTCTGTAATCGCAACTGAGGCGTCCTCCCTTTCGGGGGGCCTCGCAGATAAGCCGACGGTATCCGGCGGCACCGTAGCGTAATCGAGTTCGCGGCCCTGATGGCCTGCGTCGGTCGTGCCCGATAGCCTTCGGCACCTTGCTCCCGTGTGTCGACTTTCCGGCGACCGCTGGCCTCTGAGGGTCATCGGGCATGCGTGCGCGCGCGTAGCGAAGCCCCTGTCCGCCCGTCCCCGCCCAGGTTGAGTAGCCTGTTTCCCAGCAGGCTCCGTCTTCCTTCTCCAGCCGCTCTCTATGCCTCCTGCACGTCACCTTCAGGTTGTGGATCGGTCGCGACCGTAGCGTCTGACGTATCAACCGGGCCACACCATAGGAGGAACAACAAGTGGTTCATTCAGCCAATTCAGCCAGCATGGGAACGTCCACCACCGGTGGACGGATCCGCCAGGGAATCCAGCGTGCGCATGTGGTCGCGCTGGGTGGTGTGCTCGTCATCGCGGCGGTAGGAGCCGCTGTGTTGGGGACGGGCGCCGAATCGACGATCGCGCGGCAGGCCGATGTCTCCGCACCCGCGGTACCAGTGACGCCGGGCATGGTTTCACAGTACGAGGAGGCAGCGGGGCCGGTGTCCAGGCCGGTGGTCATTCCGCCCTCGTGGGCGCCACTGTACGAGGAAGCTGCTGGTGCACAGTCACGCGGGACGGTGATTCCACCCTCATGGGCGCCGCTTTACGAGGAAGCAGCGGGTGCGCAGTCGCGTGGCACAGTGATTCCTCCCTCGTGGGCGCCGCTCTACGAGGAAGCCGCGGGCCCCATCGTGTATCGGCCAGTGCTGGGGTTCGATCCGGGCCAGGCGGAGCAATGGTGGCGGCCAGCTCCTTCGGTCGGGGCCGCCCCATTCGAGTTCGATCCGGAGCTGGCAAAGCGCTGGTGGCAGCCTGCGCCCGGAGCGGCGGTGATGTCGCACGAGTTCGATCCGGACCTGGCGAAGCATTGGTGGCAGCCTGTCGCCTAGCGATGGCCACGCACCACTGAGCAGGGCGCTCGAGGGATCACCTCGGCGCCCTGTTTGCCGTTCATGCGTGGCTACGCGTTGAACGGCGAATCGTGGAGAGACGCCCACTCCACACCGCATCTCCAGAACCTCCCCATACGCCCCTCAAGTTGTCCCGTGTAGCCCTCCGTAGCGTGTTCGGCATCAACCCGGACCACACACCAAGGAGGACTCAGATGGTTCAGACAGTCGAACAACCCACGATGCGCAACGGGGTCAACGTTGACCAGCTCTTCGGCACGCTGGACGTGCTCAAGGGGGCGCCGGAGTTGGCCATGATCACGTTCCGCGCTCGAAATCGCTGGATCGATGGCCCGCATAACCAGTCGATGATTCAGCACTTCCACGGCGCAGGGCAGGATCAGCTCCGCGACGAACCCTTTGTCATTGACGCGGGTGAACCGGCCCTGCTGCTCGGGCACGACGAGGGCCCGAACCCGGCCGAATTCCTGCTCCACGCGATCGCGGCCTGCCTGACCACGTCGCTGGTGTACGTCGCCGCGGCGCGCAAGGTGCAGCTCCTGGAGGTCGAGTCATACGTGGAGGGAGACCTCGACGCCCAGGGTGCCCTCGGTCTGAACGATGACGTACGCAACGGCTATCAGCAGATCCGCGTGAGCTTCCGCGTCACGGCAGATGCGCCCGAAGAGAAGGTGCGCGAACTGGTGGAGCGTGCCCAGCAGCGCTCAGCGGTCTTCGACACGCTGATGCGGGGAGTGAACGTGCAGGTGACCTTGCGTGACTAGCGCCGGAGGGCGGCGGCGCGCACCGGTATACACCGGGGTGTGTCGTCGCCCGGGCGGCGGGCAGACACCGACCTGGAGGGGAGAGACCGATGGAACAGACAACAGTTCGATACGACGTAGCAATTGTGGGTGGAGGTCTGGCCGGGGCGGGGCTGGCGACCGTGATGGCGCGGGCCGGGCGGCGCGTACTGCTGGTTGAGCGGACGACGGTCTTCCGCGACCGGGTTCGCGGCGAGTGGCTCGCGCCCTGGGGCGTCGCGGAAGCACGTCGAGCGGGCCTGTTTGAGGCGTTCGAGCACGCCGGGGCGCACGCTATTCCCTGGAATGTGGGACGCAACGGTGCGCCGCGCTTGCAGGCGACGCCAGAGGGCGAATTCCCGGTCGGCTTCTCACACCCAGCTGCTCAGACCTCGATGCTCGCCATGGCGCGCGCGGCGGGTGTCTCCATCATGCGCGGCGCGGTTGCTCGCATCCTGCCGGGTGATCCACCTCGATTGCAGGTTCGCGCCGGTGCGGGGCGGATCGAGGTTCGTGCAGGGCTGATCGTAGGTGCCGATGGTCGCGGCTCGATCGCCCGAGCGGCGATTGGTCGGCCGCAGCATGAGCATCGCTCCGGTCGACTGCTGGCCGGCGTGCGTGTCGGTAACCTCGGCGGCCCAGATGACACGGGCTACTACCTCATCCGCCCGGACGCGACCGGACTATCGATGCTTTTTCCGCAGGGTGGAGGGCATGGGCGACTCTATGTGTTCAGCGCGGGCGCGGATGCGGGCCAGTACGCAGGTTCGGATGGGTTCGCGCGCCTGCTCGAGTCCGCCATTGAGTCGGGCATGCCCCAGGAAGTGATCACGAATGCGACACAGGCTGGACCACTGGCGGCCTTCGTAACCAGCGACTCGTGGGTAGAGCAGCCGTACCGCGATGGTGTTGCGCTCGTCGGTGACGCGGCCGGGATCAGCGATCCCACGTGGGGCATGGGCATGTCCCTCGCGCTTCGTGACGTACGCGTGCTCAGCGACTACCTGTGCTCGATGGACGACTGGGACGCTGCCGGACGCCGATACGCAGCAGAGCGGGACACCTACTTCAATGCAATCCGCTCCGTGGAGAACTGGCAGTCTGACCTTCTGCTGACACCGGGCGAGGAGACGCGGGATCGCCGCCGGCACGCGGCGCGCCTGTGGTCGCAGGATCCCTCTTGGCTGCCCGACATCATTGGCCTCGGGCCCGATGTTGATGCGAGCGAGTACGCGCGCATGCGGTTCTTTGGGGAGGATGTGCCGGTAGGTGAGGGTTCCCGCCCAAACGCACTTGCGGTGGCATGAGGGTTGTCCGACCGATGTTCAGACCGCTGCCGAGGGCTCCGGTTGATGACCAGCGAGTACCTCGGCAGCTGATGCGATCATCCCGGGCTCCGGATTACTCGCACGCAGTGGGAGAGTAAGTGTCGAGTCATGCACCCGCGTCTGCGGGTGCCGCCTCCGCCCTCGCGGGACGCAGTCCGTCCAGGTAGAGTGCCGCTCCGATCGCCGTGAACTGATGTTCTGCCGTGTCGAGGTGTTCGCGTGCAGCGGCGGAGTCACCGCGGCCGGTCGCTAGTGCTGCCAGTCCCTGGTGGCAACGCCCGGCTACCAGCGGCACGCCCTGCTCGTCTGCCCAGCGTGTTCCCATCTCGAAGTGGTTCCGTGCCGGATCGTGCTCGCCGAGTTGAGAGGCGATGGCGCCACGGAGGTAGTCAGGCCCGCTGCCCAGCCACCAGTTCCTCAGCTTGGTCAGCGGATCCAGGCGCGCCTGGATCCGGCGGAGCAACGATTCATCCGCGAATTCGCAGACGGCATCATCAATGGCGTGGAGCGCGAAGAGGTATTCGAGCAGGTCGGCCTCCTCGATCTGCTCGAATGCGGCTCGCCATTCGCGGAACGCGGCGTGGGCCGCGTGGCGCTCGCTGCGGGCCAGGTGGATCCGGCAGCGCATCCCCAGGCGCTCTGCGCGGAAGAAGAGCCACGGACTCACCTCCTCGACTGGCATCTCCGCCAACGCGCCGTCCAGATCGTCGGAGACCAGCGCCATCTCCGGTCGCAGCAGGTCCACCGCAGGGAGGTTGAGGTCGCGAGGTACATCAGCAAGCAGTGCCTGCGCCTCCTTCAGCCTGCCGCGGCGCCATTCAACAAACGCGAGCCATGCGAGCTGGTTCTGACCAGAGCGCTGGGTGCCGTGCTCGCGATTCAGCTCGAGGAGGCTCCGGACAGCACCCTCCGTGCGCGCGAGGTCCCCCGCGGGCCACTCTGTGTATGCGCGATGTAGCAGGCACGCGGAGGTCAGTCCCGGATCGGTTGTGAGTCGGTCAAGTGCTTCGAATTCGGCGAGCGCTTGTGAGAACTGGCCGTGGTCCAGGGCGACCCGGCCCGGACGCACCCGCAGCGCTGCCGGGTAGCGATCGCCCTCGTAGCCCAGGGCGTTCGCCATCTCATCCGCGCGCACCGCAGCGAGGTCCCCCGCTTCGCCCCGCACCGCCATCGCCTTCCACGAGAGCAGGGCGCACGCTTCCTCAGAAGGCTCCGGGCCGAGGCTGGTCAGTGCGCGATCGAGGGGGCCCAGCAGGTAGCGAACCATCGGTGGCGCAGGCTCGATTGCGAAGATGCGGAGCAGCGCACGAGCGAGGCCGGTCGGGTCGTCGGCAGGCCACATCGACAGCGCATGGCGCGCGGCATCTCCACGCAGGAAACGGCCGTTCGCTAACTGGCTCAAAGCCAGCTCTAGCCAGAGCGTGATCTCATCCTCACCCAGGCGGTCATCGTGCGCGGTGACCAGATCGAGGCAGCGCCGGTATAGTTGCGCCGCATCGTCCCAGGCGAGCTGTGTGCGCGCCTGTTCAGCTGCCAGCCGCAGGTAGTGCGCCGCGGGGCGCGCGTGCGTCGGGTTCATGGCGGCTGATGCGACGTAGTGTGCGGCCAGCGGGGCGGCGCGAGTCGGGCTCGCGTCGCCAGCAAGGCGTTCCATCGTCTCGGCGATGCGGCCGTGGAGTCGTGCGCGTCGCGGCGGCGAGAGCTCATCCAACAGCACGTTCTGCAGGAGCGCGTGAGTGAATCGGTACTCACCGAATACCTCGGCCTCCTCGATCACGTGGGTCGTGAGCGCCTCCTCGAGTTGAGCGACGAGCGAGTCATCGTCGTTGTCCGCGAGTTCAGTGAGCAAGCGGTGCTCGAACTCGCGGCCGATCACCGCGGCCGTCGTCAGGAGTGCATGTGCATCGGGGGAGAGGCGTTCGACGCGGCGGCCGAGTGCTTCTCGCACGCTCGTGGGGATCGCGAGTGCGACTCCGCCTTCAGTCAGATCTGTCAGCCCGTTGTCCGCGATGAGCTTTACGACTTCTGAGAGGAAGAACGGGTTGCCTTCGGTCCGATCGTAGAGGTGGTCAGTGAGCTCTCGCGGAACGTGTGGGATGGCAGCGCTTTGCAGGTACCGCTCGACGTCATCCCGGTCGAGACCGCGCAGGTGCAGCCGCTGGAACGATGGTTCACGGCTGAGCTCTGAAAGAGTGCGATGTAGCGTCGACGTTCGCTCGGTGTCGGTGTCCCGGTACGTGCCGATGATCAGCCATCGCCCTGTCCGCGGGTGACGTACCAGGTGGACGAGCATGCTGAGCGTAGCGGCGTCCGCCCATTGCAGGTCATCGAGCACGATACAGAGTGGTTCGTCGCGAGACACGTCAGCGAGGAGTGCGCTGATCGCCTCAAAGAGACGGAACTGCGCGTCCTCGGACTCATCGGCTGGCGGAGCTGCAAGTGGTTCGGACGAACCGTCCCCGGGTAAGAGGCGCTGGATCTCCGCCTGGTATGGCCCCGTCAGTTGCTGCCACCGAGCATCCGTCAGCAGCGCTCGGTAGTCGCGGAACACCTGGATCCATGGCCAGTATGGCGGCGCGCCGGCGAATTCCTGCGCCCGCCCCCACAGCGCACGTGTCCCTCGCGTGCGAGCGTAGGTCTCCAGTTCCTGCGCGGTGCGCGTTTTCCCGATGCCCGGCTCGCCGGTCAGCATCACGATGCCCGCCGTGCCGTCAATTGCACGGTCGAGCGCGTAGCGTAAGCGATCGAGTTCTCCGGCCCGCCCGACGAATAGCGGTGGCTGTGCGAATTCGGGGGATGTGCCTGAGGCCGTGGTCGCCAATGCCGGAGGGGTAGTAGCGAATCCTGGCTGCTGAGCGGGGTGTTCCGTTGCCTGAGAAGCGGCCTGTGGATCAGCCTTGTCCCTGCCCACAAATCGGTACCCGCGGCCGTGCACCGTGCGGATCATGCGTTGTGCCTGGCCATCGTCCCCAACAGCGCGGCGCGCCTCCTTGATGCGGGTCGCCAGCGCGGCGTCCGAGATGTACGCGGTCCCCCAGACAGCATCCAGGAGCTCCTGCCGCGAGACGACGCGCTCCGGGTGCTCCACCAGATAGGCGAGCACCTCGAACGTCTGCGGCTCCATGCCAACGGGCTCGCCAGCTCGGACGAGCTCAAAGCGGTCTGTGTCGAGTTCGTATGCGCCGAACGTGTAGCGCATGGCAGTCTCCGCAGCCGGATTGGCGGATGGACGCTTCCGAAGTGCGGAAATCATACACCCGTGGCTATCAGAGGCCCCCCACCGGTCCTGCCAGACCCACGCTCAATCTCCACCGCGCCCCCACGAGTCCCTCAAGGTTCGGCGAAGGGTCGCGCCTACATTCCATACACAACGAAACGAGCTTCTGGAGGTGAAGCCATGGTCATGATGATTGCCACACCAACCCGTAGCCAGGTGGCACGTGCCGCATTGGAGCTGATCACGGAGCGCGATCCGCAGGTGGTGGAGGCGCAGATCAAGCGACTCTTCACGGAGCGCATGCGTGTCCTGGGGCCGGCTCGGGCGCTATGCCCGAAGTACGCGCGATCCCTTGCCCCGGGACGCTTCTACGACTTCGAAGAGGCCTCCGTCGAGATTACCGGCATGTCGGAGGCCTCGAACCGGGTGTTCGCCTACGTCGAGTTCGAGGGCGTGCGGCGGCCCCCGGTGACGACCACCGGGGACGAGCCCGCTGGCCAGCGGATGCGTGCGCAGGGGCTGGTGCTTCTTCAGTTCTCCGGACTGCAGGTGGATGAGGCATGGAGCGTGCTGCGCTGGGACTAGCACCCGGCGCAGCACGGCCGAACGAGAGGAGCCGGCCATGGTGACGTTGGCTGGAACGGTGGAAATAGCGACTACCGGGGACGAGGTCCTCGAGCAGTCGGCGACCGCAGGCGCACTGCGCGCCGCATTGACCGATGTGTTGCCGATCTTCGCGGGCGTGGCCCCCTTCGGCCTCGCCCTGGGGGTTGCTATCAGCAACGCACAGATCAACGCTGTGGCTGGCTGGGCCGGTTCGTTCCTGATGTTCTCGGGTTCCGGCCACATGGCCGTCGTCTCGGTGATGGGTGCGGGTGGTGGATTGCTCGCGGTCCTCCTCGCGTCGCTGCTGGTGAATGCCCGGTTCGCAATCTACAGTGCGCTGTTGGCGCCGGCGTTCCGGTCCCAGCCGACGTGGTTCCGCTGGGTGGCCCCGTACTTCATCCTCGACCAGACGTATCTGCTGGTGGCGAGGCGCATCGAGGCCGGGGAGAGCCCGCGTTGGGTACGGCGCTACTACCTGGGTATCGGGCTCGCGGTCCTTACGCTCTGGCCCCCGCTGATTGCGCTGGGGGTATTTGCTGGGCCGGTGATCTCGGCATCGTGGAACCTCGCGTTCGCCGCTCCGTTGCTCCTCGCGGGCATGGTCGCGCCAAGCCTGATGAACCGTACGGCTGTCATCGTCGCGATATCCGCAGCTGCGGCCGCTGTGTCCCTGGTCAGCCTCCCGAGCGGATTGGGCCTCATCGCAGCCACCGGCATCGGCACGTTAGCGGGCGTGATTGCGGAACGGAGCCTCCGATGATCGACATGGTCTTGATTACTGCTGCCGGGGTCGTGACCTGGGTCCTGCGTGCCTCGTTTGTCACACTTGCTGGCAACCATGCACTTCCGGCACCCGTAAACAGTGTGCTCGGTCATGCGCGCATCGCCGTCCTTGCCGCGTTGCTGGCGACGGCCACGACGAACTCCGGGACGGCCACGGCCGGTGAGCTGGAGATGCTCGCTCGTGTCGCTGGGATCGCCGTCGCGGGTGGGATTTCCTGGAAGTGGCGCAATCTCACATTCAGCCTCGCAGGCGGCTTCGCAGTCTACTGGGCGCTGGCAGCTGTCACCTCGTTGCTCGCGTAGGCCCGGAGGAGTCAGCGGTCGGTGGCAACCTCGCCACCGGCTGCTCTGTGCTGAGGGTGTGCACCCAGTCAGTAGTTTGGGCGAGGGATGACCTCACGCGTGATTAGAAGAGGGGTATCCGGTACGATGCAGCGGCCCGCATCGAGCAGCAGTCCATGAACGCTGCATCACACCAGGAGGCCTGAGTTTGAAGCGAAGCACCGAGCGATACCTCACCACGCACGTTGGCAGCATGATCCGGCCTCCGGAAATCGCGCAGTTCCAGCAGAAACTCACCGCCGGCGAGAGCATCGACCAGGCCGCGTTCGAGTCCACGCTGCGTAGCTCCGTTGCCGAGGTCGTGCAAATGCAGGCCCGCTGCGGTGTGGACGCCGTCAGCGACGGCGAGTTCGGCAAGCCCGGGTGGACGAATTACATCTTCAGCCGCATCAGCGGCTTTGAGACGCGCGATGTCGAGCCGCCGCGCGTGGGCTTCCGTGGCTATGACGCGGCAGGGCGCTTCAAGGACTTCTACGGCGGTGGCACGCCCACCATGCTGGATGTGCGCCAGAACGTCTGCGTGGGGCCGATCGAGTACACCGATGCCGGGCGCGCGGTGATGCAGCGCGACGTCGATAACCTCAAGGCCGCGCTGGAAGGTGTGCAGGTGGAGGATGCGTTCCTCCCGGTGGTCGCGCCCTGCAGCATCTCTGCGAACTACCGCAGCGAGTACCACGCGACCGAGGAGGAGTTCCTCTTCGCGCTCGCAGAGGCACTGCGCGAGGAGTACCGGGTCATCACTGACGCAGGGCTCATCGTCCAGCTGGATGACGCAATCCTCATGAACCTGCACGACCAGGTGGTGGATAGCGGCCGGGACTACCGCTCTTGGGTGGACATGCACGTGGCCGCGATCAATCACGCGCTGGAGGGCATCCCGGAGGAGCAGGTTCGCTACCACCTCTGCTGGGGCTCGTGGCCTGGCCCCCACACCACCGACCCGGCGCTGGGCGAAATCGTGGACCTGCTGCTTAAGATCAACGCGCAGGCCTACTCGATCGAGGCGGCGAACCCGCGCCACGAGTGGGAGTGGGTGGTCTGGCAGGACACCAAGCTCCCCGATGGGAAGATCCTGCTCCCGGGCATGGTCAGCCACGCGATCGCACACGTGGAGCACCCGGAGTTGGTCGCGCAACGCATCAAGCGCTACGCGGACCTCGTCGGCCCCGAGAACGTGATTGCTAGCACGGACTGTGGCTTTGCGCAGGGCTCCGCCACCGCGCGGCAGCACCCCGCAATTGTCGAAGCGAAGCTGGAGGCCCTCGCAGAGGGCGCACGCCTCGCAACGGAGCGGCGGTAGGCGGCAGGGATCGCGTTCCTCGAACGTCCTCGCGGGGTGTTCTGACTCCGCTTCGAAGCACATCGTGCGTGCGGGTAGCCAGCTCGTTGGCTGCCCGCGCCGCGTGTCCGTGGGAAGCAGATGACCGACGGTCGAGCACAGCTCTGCGGACCTCGGGCGGCGCGTAGCGCGACCCTCCTCACACGCCCCGAGGAAACACTGATATCCTCAACCTCACCGCCCCGGCTGTGAGCGCCGCTCATTGCGGCTGCACTGACCTGCTGATCGCGGTGGATCTTAGCGATTGACATAGGAGCAGGGAGCGTCGCACCGAGGGCGGGCACCGGAGGGAACGGATGAAACTCGCCGACCTGGATCTGAACCTGCTCGTCCCCCTTGAGGCGCTGCTCATCGAGCAAAACATCTCCCGCGCGGCCGTCCGGGCGGGTGTCAGCCAATCCGCAATGAGCAAGACGCTCAGCCGGCTGCGCACCACGTTCGGCGATGATCTCTTGATTCGTGCCGGGCAGGAGTACTGCCTGAGCCCGTTTGCGGAAGGCCTCGTGCCTGAACTTGAAGAGGCACTGGCGACGCTGGGCCGCGTGCTGGGCCGCCGACCCACGTTTGATCCCGCCACAGACCGGCACGTGTTTAAGATCGCTGCCATCGACGCGCTCGAGTACCTCATCATCAAGCCCCTGGTTGACCATCTCTCGCTGGAGGGGCCGGGCGTGGCACTGGAGATTCACGCTGTGGAGGGTGAAGCAACGCGGGACATGCTGCGCAATGGCGACATCGACATCAGCCTCACGTCCATCGAATACACGAAGAACGACCTGAGTCAGGAGATGCTCTTTGCAGACCGTCGCGTGTGCGCGGTGTGGCGGGGTGTCCCGGGAATCGGCGAGCAGCTCACCTACGAGCAGCTCATGACGCTGCCCCACGCGGCCTACGACTGGGCCGGCTTCGACGTGCTCAGCGGCGAGTACGCGGAGTGGGAGTATATGGACAAGGTCCCCGTGCGGCTCGTTGACGTGCGTCTGCTCATGCGCCTCTTCATGCTCCGGGGCACCAGCCTGGTGACGTTCGCGTGGGAGAGCATGGCACGTGCGGTGGCGGATATTGCGGATATTCGGGTGGTGGAGCCACCGTTCGAACCGACGTTTACCGCGCATCGGATGATCTGGCACCCGCGGGACACCAGCGACCCGGCACATGCCTGGTTGCGCCAGCAAATCCGCTCGATCGTCGACTCGCTGGACGTCGATCGCTCGCCCGCGATGCCGAGCGCCGAGGTTCTAGCGTGACCCCCGCAGGCGAGGATCCAGCACGTCTCGCAGTGCATCGCCGAACAGGCTGAAGCCCAGCACCACGATCGTGATCGCCAGCCCCGGGAAGACGGCCATCCACGGGTGTGTCAATGCGTACTGCTGCGCCGAGCCACTCAGCATTTGCCCCCAGGATGGTGTTGGCGGCGGGGTACCCAGATTGAGGTATGAGAGTGCGGCCTCGGCGAGAATCGCCACGGCAAGGCCAGTGCTCGCCAGGATAATAAACGGCGCGAACGAGTTAGGCGCCAGGTGACGCACCAAGATCCGGATGTCATTGGCTCCCGCCGCACGCGCTGACTCGATGAACGGACGCTCCTGAAGGCTCAGTGCCTGGGATCGCATCACACGGGCGGTGTTCGGGATGAAGGCAATTGCTAGAGCCAGGATCGTGTTGAACATGCTCGGCCGAAGCATCGCGACCACGGCGATAGCGAGGATCAGCAGCGGTACTGCGAGCAACGCGTCGACCACACGCTGCACGATGAAGTCCACACGCCGGTAGTAGGCGCTCACGAGCCCTAGTGCGGCCCCCGCTGTTGTTCCAATCGCGACCGTCCCGATGCCCACCAGGAGTGACGTCCGGGCACCGTGGACAATGCGCGAGAACATGTCTCGACCCAGATGGTCCGTTCCGAACCAGTGATCGCGAGAAGGCGGGGCAAAGCGGTTGGGGACGTCCTGTAGTGTGGGGGAATGGGTGGCAATCCAGGGCGCGAACACGGCCAGCACGATCAGCAACACGAAGATCGCGAGCCCGATCGCCCCCAGCGGCTGCTCGGCCAGCAGCCGCATGCCTCGTCGCCATCGCGACCGCGAAGGGGCAATAGACCTGCTCGCCACAACTGCCTCACGCGCCTCGCTAGCCATCGTTGCTCCTCAATGCTGCCGCCCCAAGGTCCAGGTGGGCTACCTATAGCGGATGCGCGGGTCGACCACCGCGTACGCCAGGTCGGTCAGCAGGTTGATCATCAGGTAGACCAGGCCAAACATGAGGACCAGGGTTTGCACCACGATGAAGTCGCGCGCATTAATCGAGCTCACGAGAAAACGCCCGAGCCCAGGAAGCGAGAACACGGTCTCGATAATCACGGTGCCACTCAGCAGGGCGCCCAGCTGCAGCGCGGAGAGGGTCATCACAGGGAGAATCGAATTTCGAATTACGTGCCGGGTGATAACCCTGAAATCGGAGAGGCCCTTAGATCGCGCCGTGCGCACGTAGTCCTCGCGCATTACTTCCAGCATCGTCGCGCGCATCATGCGGGCAACGGTTGCGGAGAGCGCAGTTCCCATCACAATCACAGGCAGAATCATCTGCTGGAAGTTCCGGCCGGGGTCCTCGAACGGGCTGCTCCACCCCGCGGGAATTGACCATGAGAACACGTTCAGCATCAACACAATCAGCATAATACCCAACCAGAAATTGGGAATCGCCAGCCCCAGGATGGAGCCCACCCGGACGCTGTAATCCGCAACCGAGTTGCGCTTGAGCGCCGATATGATTCCGGCAGGGACCGCGATTAGGTGGCCGAGGACAATAGAAGCGAGTGTGAGCTGGGCCGTGGCCGGGAGTCGCTTCGCGATCTCATCGTAGACAGGCGCTCGACTCCACAGGGAGTCCCCTCCACGGTTCATGAACAAGTCACCAAGCCAGGAAATGTACTGTACCGGTAGCGGTCGGTTCAGCCCGAGCTGTTCCCGCGTCGCCTCCAGTAGCTCCGGGGATACCTGCCCTTCACCCTCCGGACCCGCCAGGAGAATCAGCGCTACGTCGCCTGGCATGATGCGCAGCAGGAAGAACACCAAGGCCGACAGGACAAACAGAGTCGGTATCATGGCAAGGAGTCGCCGGAAGACGTATTGGGCCACAGATCCGCTCCGCCCGGGAGTCTCCGAATCGGCTCCCGCATGCCACTGCTCGCTTGATGTGAGTGACGATACCGGCACTCACGAGTGTTTGATTGGGCCGCTGACTATATACGCCCGTGCACGCACGAGACCCCGGTGTGATAGCAATCTGCAATATTACAGGTGTCCACCTGCGTGTACCGCCAAACCAGCCCAGCGAGGTTTAGCACCCCCTTTGCGACCGGGTCAAGAGAGGGCACACGTCTGCTAGTAGGCACCTGGGACATCGCCGACTGTAATCGATCGTCTGAACGCCACAAAATCAGGACAAATCTGAATCTGACGATGGCATCATTCCACGATGGTCAGGACTGGGCTGAATACTGAGTATGAAAGGAATTCATGGCTTTGGGTTCCATCACGTGACCGCATAGCATCACATACCAACGTACACTCGGACGACTCACTACCACCCACCAGTGGAGAATTTCGGTGAGCTGCGCTCTGGAGGCAATGTTTTGACACAAGAGGGGAACTACTGGCTGAGCAATCGACGTGTTACACGCCGAGGAGTGCTCAGGGCATCGGCGCTCGGGGGCGTCGGCCTGGCAGGAGCCGCACTGATCGGGTGTGGCGACGATGATGACACCCCGGGCACGACCACGCCCGGCGGAACGGCAGCACCAGGCGGTACCCAGCCGCCGACATCAACTGAGCCCACGCCATCTGGAGACGACATCAAGCGGGGTGGTACGGCGAACCTCCGGACCACGGTCGTTTTCCCGAACCTGGACCCACACGCGAACTCCTCGAGCTTCGCGACGAACGGCCACACTTTCTTCTACAACGGGCTCCTGCAGATGGACCCGTTTGAAGAAGAAGTGCCGATCATGGACCTTGCCGAGAACCTTGAAGTCGTCGATCCACTCACGCTTTCGTTCAGCCTGAAGGAAGCCACCTTCCACGACGGTGCGGTATTCACCTCGGAAGACGTGGCCAACTCGTACAACCGGATCAAGAACCCTCCGGAGGGAGTACTCGCGCCGCGGCAGACCCAGCTCGCGAACATCGAGGAGATCGAGACTCCGGACGATCGCACCGTCATTCTGCACCTAGGTTCTCCGTCCGCGTCGATTATCCCAACCCTTGCGATTCCGGACTTCGCAATCCTGTCGACTGCGGACATCCTGAACGATGCGTTTGACCACTGGGACGACGTCAACGGCACCGGTCCGTTCATGTTCGACACCCACGACCGCGACATCCGGCTGACGCGCGTGCGCAATCCCAATTACTTCGACGCCGGTGAGACGGGCATGCCATACATGGATGGCGTGAATCACCTGATCATCCCGGATGACACGAACGCATACTCCGCCTTCACCACTGGTGAGCTCGATTGGTATCTGACCAGCGGCGTGAACGCACCGCTGCTCGAGGCGATGAGCGACATCACGGTTGAGTCCAAGGGTGCATCCTCCTGGTGGTCGACGGTGGTTGCTACCTGGAAGGAGCCGTTCAACGACGAGCGGGTCTGGCAGGCGGTCGCGCTGACGATCAACAAGCAAGACGTCAACCAGGTGCACACTGAGGGGCGTGGTGGGGTTTCTGCACTGCTCCCGCAGGGTGGTCCATTCGCGCTCACGGAGGAGCAGCTCCTGCAGGTGCCCGGCTACAAGGGCCTGGGCGACGGCCAGGAGGCCGATATGGAGACCCGGCGTGCAGAGGCGCAGGCGCTCCTCGATGCCGCTGGCATTCCGGCAGGGACGCACGTCGAGCTCTTTGGCTGGGACAACGCGCAGGAGTGGGGCGAGATGTACCAGGACAGCCTGGAGCGCCTCGGTTTCACCGTGAACCTGTACATCGCGGAGCGCGCAGAGTTCGTGGGCCGGCTCCAGGATCACACCTACGGTGACATGGCCGCATCGACACGATCCACCGCGTTCGGTGACCCGACTCCTTCGTTCCGGGACAGCTACCTGAGCGCTTCACCACGTAACTACAACGACCTCTCCATCCCGGAGGTCGATGACCTGTTTACGCAGCAGGAGCAGACGCTCGATTTCGAACCGCGCAAGGAACTTGCGGATCAGATGATGATGAAGTTCCTCGAGGTGTACCCGGCCGAGGTGGCATCCTTTAATGCCACCATCATGGCCATGCACAGCTGGGTGAAGAACTTCGGGATCGTTTACGGCAACTCCGGGTTCATCCCCAACCAGGCCAAGCAGGTCTGGCTCGACAAGTAAGCGGAACGCTGTTGTATCACGCGCCTGTAACCCTCACGTCATGAGGGTTGCAGGCGCGTTCTTGATCTATCGAACGAAACGACTTCTCTTCGCGACGCGAGGCACACATGCCGCAGCGTGGCGAAGTCGGGTGAACGCGTTCCACCCGCACGAGGCGTGAACGAAGCAGGCGAAGCGCGCTTGCGCTCCGCGAGAGGATTACTGCCCAATGAAGCTCAGCACCGACCGGATCCGCGTATCGCATGCCGGGAATCTGCCGCGGCCTGCCGATTTCCAGGCGACGATTGACCAGGGTGGCGGACAGCCGTTCGTGGACGGCCTCCCTGACGCCGTGCAGTGGATCGTGGACCGGCAGATTGAGCTGGGCGTGGATGTCGTGAACGACGGCGAGTATCCGAAGGCGACCGGAACGTACGCGGGATACATTCATGACCGGGTCACCGGTTGGGAAACCCGCGACCCGATCCCAGGGCAGCCGTCCAAGCGTGCTGGGACTGCGGAACGTGATCGCCTGATGTTCCCCGGCTTCTATGAATCCGGCCTCTGGTTTGCTGGCTCTGGCGGTGCGGTGCGTCCGGGTTTCATGACGCCAGGTAACACGCAGCGGCCAGCAGCGATGTCTCGGGAGCGCGTGTGTACCAGCGCCATTGCCTACACCGGCCAGGACGCAGTCCGCGCGGACACGGCGCGACTCACGAAGGCCCTCGAGGGCAAGAGCAACGAGGTTGAGGGCTACGTGGCGGCGCTGGGCCCGCTGAGCCTGGGCGCTGGCGCGCGCAACGAGTTCTACAACTCCGAAGAGGAGTACATGACCGCCGTAGCGGAGGCGGTGCGCGAGGAGTACAAGGCGATCACCGACGCCGGGTTCATCGTGCAGATCGACGAGCCCGAGTTCGCCACGAGCTGGACCTTCTACCCGGAGTGGAGTGTCGAGGACTACCGCAAGTACCTCGGGTTCGCGGTGGAGGTCATCAATCACGCAATCGAGGGACTGCCGGAAGACCAGGTCCGCTTCCACTTCTGCTGGGGCAGCGGCCACCGCCCGCACGTTACGGACATCGAGCTCAAGTACATCGCCGACCTCGCTATGAACATCAACGCGCAGGCGTACTCCAT
>JBJHDC010000026.1:0-21495 GCA_050486345.1 Dehalococcoidia bacterium
CGCCAGTCCAGCGAGAGCTGGCAATCATCACGCTGGCACGCGAGTTCGATGCGGAGGTCATGTGGGGGGCGCATGTGCGCCTGGGCATGCAGGAGGGCATCAGCCAGGAGACCGTCGACATCGTGGGGAGCCGCGGCCCCCTCGATACCGTCACGGATGAGGAGCGCGACATCATCCGCTATGTCCGGGAGCTCTATCAGAAGAACCGGGTCTCGCAGGAGGCCTTCGATGCGCTGCGAGCCCGCCTGGGTGATCAGGGAATCGTCGACCTCACCGGACTCGTCGGCTACTACTGCTTCGTCGGCTCCGTACTGAATGCCTTCGAGATTGAGCCGGGTCCCGACTTCCCGGCGCTGCCGCCTGCTTAGTTGGACCGGACTAACGCGCCTCCGCCGCCGCGCGCTCCTCGGGCGTGGCGATGCGGAACGCGGTGGTATGGCGGAGTCGCGCGAGGTCCGTACCATCCTCGGTGCGGATCAGCACGTCATAGTCCGCGAAGTGGTGCCCTCGGCGCTCGTACGCGGCGAGCAGGTGGGCGCTGGTCGTGATCGGTCCAGCGGGGAACGCAGCTGCGAGGTGCTGCACGCGGCTGCGTGTGTGCATCGAGCTCGGGATCGCGAAGTTGTGCCGCAGTACCCGCTCCGCGCGCGCAGCGATCCACGCCGGGTGGATCCGCGGCTGCTCGCCGGTGAACCGAGGATCGTCGCTGCGCTGTGCGTCCCGTGCGAACTCGCGTGCCTCGTCGACCGTGAACGGCACCGTCATCGGCACCCAGTCCTGACCGAGTGGCGCGTTCTCGAGGACGAGTGCAGGCTTCGGGCTGGGTTCCGGCGCACCCTCGGTGCGGCCCGGGGTGACAAACTCATCGATCCACGGCCCGTCACCGAGGCCTACGGTGCCGCGTACGCAGTCCACTCCATCCTGGTTCACCATCGTGACGGACCAGGTGCCCGGCGGGTCTCCCGGGGCAGCGGAGATCGTCATCTGGTCGCCCGGGTAGGTTGGCTGGCGGAACCCGAACTCCGCCCACCCGCGGTCCAGCCAGCCCTCGCCGAGTGCTTCGAGGATCACCGGTGTCGCCCAACCCCAGACAGTCACCCCACCCACGAGCGCGCGATCAAAGCCGTACCGCTGGGCCACCTCGGTTGAGTGGATCGGATTGCTGATCGTCGGGCTGTCATCGTGCGGCAGGTAGGCCTCGATGTGGTCGACGATACGGTCGCCGTCGCGGCGTGGTTCGGTCATCTGGCAGGGCTCCTCGTATTCGCAGACTGTGCACGCCGCATGGTACCGCGACGATCGTGGTCCACGGCAGCACCAGGTGCCCCCGTCGCGCGGCCTGTATCATGCGCTTCGAACTCACGCCGCCACCCCGCTGCCGTTGACCTCGAGGAGCCCCGTATGACCTCATCCCATAACTTTCGTGCCGTCAGCTTCCCCTGGCGGTTGCACAGCGGCGACGAGGCGATTGAGCAGCACCTGGCAACGGAGGTCGATCGCACGGGCGCGCGCCGAGCGTTCGTGATCTGCTCCAACTCCGTGCTCAACCGCACCAACACCGTCGCGCGCATCGAAGATGCACTCGGACGACGGTACGCCGGGGTCTTCGGCGGCATCGAGAAGGACTCGACGTACTCCTCGGTGGTTGCAGCGACGGAGGCAGCGCGAGCGGCGGAGGCGGATCTGCTCATCGCAGTGGGTGGCGGCAGCGTGATCGTCGCCGTGCGCGCAGTGGACATCTTCCTCTGTGAGGAGGGTGATCCCTTCGAGATCATGACGCAGTACCCGGAGGGCAAGCCGGCGTACAGTCCACGACTGATGGCCCAGAAACTCCCGATTATCAACGTCCCGACAACCCCAACCAGCGCCATGAATCGAGGTGGGACCGGGCTGAAGAACGACGACCTGGATCACCGCATGGAGTACTTCGACCCCAAGACGCGCCCGGTAGCGCTCTTCTGGGACTCCGAGGCGCTCCTCACCGCCCCGGCCGACCTCCTGCGGTCCACGGCCACAACGACCTTCTCCGGCTCCATCTCCGGCATGGCCGATGGCACCGCGAATCCGCTGGTGGATGGCGACCGTCAGCAGGCCTTCCGCCTCACCCACCGCGCCTACTCGCGGATCATGGAGGAACCAGACAACCCCGCGCTGCGTATCGACCTCTGTGCGGCGGCGTTCCTGGCCAATCGTGCCGCGGACGATGGCCTGGCGGGGCACCGCGGCCGCTTCCCGGCATTCGAGGGCAACTACGCGATCTCCACGGCAGTCCACGTCCGGTACCCGCACATCGGGCAGGGCGAATCGACCTCGGTGCTGATGGCCACGCAGATGCGACGTGCGGAGACACCACCGGCGGATGCCGCGGAGCGGGTCGCCACTGCCTTCGGCCTCTGGCGCGAAGGTATGTCCGCGCAGGAGGGTACACATGCGGTTGCCGATGCGGTGGACTCGCTCTACCAGCGCGTGGGCGTGCCAACCCGGATGGGCGAGCTCGGGATCCCTCGCGAGGACCTGCCACAGATCGCCCGCGAGACGACCAAGAACTTCAACTTCAACGCGGGCATGCGCTCCGAGGAGGAGCAAGTCCAGGACGCGCTCGACCTCATGAACGCCGCCTGGTAACTGTGCCGGGGCTCTAGAACAGAATCAGGAAAGGGACACAGATGCTCTCACCGGTCGGGATCGTTGGCCTCGGCAACGCGGGCTCCGCACTGGCAACCGCCTTGTCGGGTCAGTTTCCCCTCGTTGGCTTCGACGCCAACCCCGCACGGCGCGAGGCGGTCGCGGGCCTCAAGCTCGAGTACGCCGACAGTGTCGCCACCCTCGGTGCACAGGTGCAGGCCGTGATCCTCTCGCTGCCAAAGCCGGAGGCCTCAATCGCTGTGGTCACCGAGTTGGTGGCCAGTGACCCGCGCCCTCAGCTGATCATCGAGACGAGCACCATCACACCCGCCGTCGCCCTTCAGCTGGCGGCGATCTGTGAGGCCGCGGATGTGGCCTTCGTAGATGCCGCCATTGCGGGAGGTGTCGCGGGCATGGCCGCCGGGACCAACACGTTCCTCGTCGGTGCACATGACGCTGACTACGAACTCGCGCACCCGATCCTCGACGCGATGGCATCGAGGATCCTTCGTCTGGGGCCGCCGAGCACGGGGATGGCGGCAAAGGTGGTGAATAACGCCGTCATGCACTCGGTGATGGTCGTTCTCATTGAGGCGAGCGCGATGGCGGTGCGTTCGGGCATTCCGTTGCAGACGTTGATCGACATCCTCAACGGGCCGGATGGACTCGTCAGGCCGCTCAACCACCGCGTACAGGAGCGAATGATGGGGGGCAACTACGAAGGCGGCATGTCCGTCTCCAACGCCCGCAAGGACTCGCTGCTGGCCCTCGAGGTCGCGCAGGACCTCGGCATTCCGCTGTTCGCGATCCAGGCCACGCACGCGCCATACGAGATCGCGCAGAGCACGGGGATGGGCGACCTCGACTACGCCGCGCTCGCGACGCTCTGGGAGCAGTGGGCGGGTGTCGAGTTCAACGGGGATGACGAGACGCGGTAAGCTATGACATCACAGCGGGTGTGCGGGCGTTGACATCGTATTCAGTGCTCACTACATTCGGATGATATGTACACCTAATCAGCACATGCGCAGACCAACGCTGTGCTGGGAATGAGGGACAGTATGAGCGAAATCGACATCAACAGCGTGACGGGACCAGAGCCCACGGTGGGCGTGAACCACCTGGTCCTGAACGTGCGCGACATCGAAGAGTCGCACCATTTCTGGACACACATCCTGGGGTTCGAGCTATGCGGCGTGTCCGAGCGGAACCACAACAACCGGTTCTACCACGCGCCGGGTTCCGGCTCGCACCACGACATCGCGCTGTTCCAGCTGCAGGAGCCGGGCCCGGAGCCGCCGGAGTGGAGCATGCAGCTGCAGGAGCGCAACGTGAACCACATCGCGATTGCGTACCCGGACCGCGAGTCATGGCTGCGCCAGGTGGCGTGGATGATGAAGAACGACGTGAAGATCTCGCGCCGGGTGGATCACGGGATGACACACTCAGTCTACCTGCCGGACCCGAACGGCTACGGGCTGGAGATCCTCTACGAATTGCCGGCCGAGGTGTGGCAGAACGACATCAACGCCGCGCTGAACTACGCGATCGGGTTCGACGAGATCCTGCAGGACAGCACCGACTACAAGGTCTTCGAGAAGGACGAGCTGCCCCTGCCGGCGGTCTAGTCCCTTCACAACGAACCACACGCGAAGCGCCGGTGCCTGCCGGCGCTTCGTCGTGTGTGGACGCGGGCACTCGCATGCCATGCGTTCACACTCACGCTACGATGTGACCACATGAGGAGCAGGCGAACTCGTCAGTGGGGGCTCGTCGCGGGCTGCGCGGTCGCCGCGGCGATCCTGCTGGCCGCGTCCGTCGCCGCCGTCTGGGCGGATCGCGTGCTGCTCGATGAAGACCGTTTCAGCTCGCGGGTCGTCTCCACCATGGAAGACGACCTGGTAAGCAACTACCTCGCGACCCAGCTCACCGACCAGTTGATCGCCCGCGCCCCCGATCTGATCACCGTCCGCCCCGCGCTCGAGATTGTGCTCGAAGAGGCCGTGCGTTCGCGCACCGCACGCGCAGGCGCCCGCAACGCAGTCCGCGAGGCGCATCGAGGGCTACGCGCTGGCGTACCTACGGAATCGCTCGTCCTCGACCTCCGGGCTGCGCGTTCGCTTGCTGATCTCTTCCTCCTGCAGAGCGCTCCGGCTATCGCGGAGCAGCTTCCGCGCGACATCGACAGCGCGCGCATTGATGGTGCGCTGGTTGGTCTGCGCACGGACGTGTTCAGCCGCGCCGAGGATCTGGCCCGGGTGATGCCGCTGCTTCTGGTCCTGAGCGGCGTCATGGTCGGAGCAACGGTGCTGGCTGCGCCGACGCGTCGGGGTGGTGTCCTGCTCGCAGGTGCCGCCATCGTCGCCGGCGGTGCGCTGGGCCTTGGAGCACAACGCATCATCGATGAACTCCTCGCGTCGCTCCTCCCTGGCCCGGTGGAATCGCGAGACGCGGTGACGGTGCTCTGGCGCTCCGTGATGCAGGACTACTCTGCGTGGAACACCGCCCTGGTGGCGGTGGGCGTTGTGACCGGTTCGGCGGCCCTGGCGGTAACGCGGGTTCCGGATCGAGCGGAGCTCCGCGGGTACTTGCAACGCTCCGCATGGGCGCGCGCCGGGGGTGGGGCGCTGCTGGCGTTCCTGGGCATCGCTCTGGTGCGCTGGCCGCAGGACACGCTCTACGTTCTGGTGTTGGTGCTCGGTGCCCTCCTGGCCACGGCCGGGATGACGCTACTGCTGCGCTCGATATATCAGGGCCTCCAGCAGCTGCGCACCAGCACGCCGCGCCCATCGTATCGAGCGCCGCGGATGCGACCGCCCATCTTCGCGGGGGTGGCGACCGCGGCCGTGTTGGTGCTGCTGGGCGTCTGGTTCTGGGAAGCGCTCCGTGAGCAAGCAGACATAGCGCCGCACCTACCCATCACCACCTGCAACGGACACGAGGATCTGTGCGATGTTCCGCTGAACGAGGTCGTCTTCGCGGGCACGCATAACTCGATGGCCGCAGCGTCAGAGCGTGGTTGGTTCTTCCCACAGCAGCGAGGCGGAATCGCGGAGCAGTTGCGAAACGGCATCCGCGCCTTCTTGATCGATACGTACTACGGCGAGCAGACCGCGAACGGTGTACGCACGATCTATCCCGATGGCGTCCACCGAGATGAGCTCATCGCCCGACACGGCGAGGAGACGGTGCTCGCCATGGAGCGGGTGGCCGCGCGGTTGCTGCCCGGTGGTGAACCCGGCATCTTCCTCTGTCACTCGTTCTGTGAGCTTGGTGCGACACCCATGCGCTCGGCGTTGGCCAGTATGCGCGACTACCTGGACGCGCAGCCGGGAACGTTCCTCGTCCTCTTCATCCAGGATCAGACGCTGCCGCAGGACACCATTGCGGAGTTCCAGCGTCTTGGCCTGGGCGAGCGCGCATACGCGCATACGCCGGGCGATCCGTGGCCCACGCTCGGCAGCCTCCTAGAACGCGGCAAGCAGCTGTTGGTGCTGGTGGAGACGGACGCGGCCGGGCTCGAAGACTGGTATCAGCCAGCGTGGGAGTTCGTGCAGGACACGCCGTATGACGTTGAGATGATCGAGGACTTCGACTGCAGCCTGAACCGAGGCCCGGAGGACGCTGACTTCCTGCTCCTCAACCACTGGCTTGCTGTGCGACCGGCCACGCCTGCACTTGCGCTGGAAGTGAACCAGTACGAGTTCCTGATGCCGCGCGTGGAGGCCTGCGCGGTTGAGCGAGGTCGGCTGCCCACCGTCATCGCCGTCGACTTCTATGACGCAGGCGATCTCTTCGATGTGGTGGCAGACCTGAACGGCATCAGCCAGTGACCAGGGTTGAAGTGCCAGCGCTCAACGCGCGGACGCCCGCGTGGGGAGACGCGGGCGTCCGGGTCGCGGGTCCGCACTGACGCGGGGAACGTCAGCGCTGGTCGTCCATCCAATCGCTCAGGTCCGGCACCTCGCCCAGCAGCGGTGCGTGGCGCGTCAACGCCTGCGTGCGCAGCACCGGCGCCGGCAGCGTGAGTTCGCCGAGGCCCGGCTGATCGATGTGCGCCCACAGTCCGTTTTCGACGGAGTGCGGCTCCTGTGGCAACTCATCCGGGTGAACCGCGGGGAACGCCGCGACACCCATACCCTGCAGGGTCTCCACCGCCACGTCGCGGGTCGCCTCGTGGACCGGGCCCTCGAGGTAGGCTAGTGCCTCGGCGGAATCCGCCGCGTCAGCAGCGGCCATCCCGTTCGTGAAGATCCAGCCGTCCTGGACCTGGTGTAGGCCCTCGAGGCCACCCGGGCCTTCGTAATCCCGGTCGCCGCGCGAGTACGACTCGCCGCGGCTCAGCGCCTCTACCGCGTCGTAGATGAGCAGCATGGCGCCGGCGAGCAGCGAGGTAGAGACGCTATACGCGCCCCCGGTCTGCAACTGGCTGTGGCGGGCCGAGACCACACCCAGCGTGGCCAGCATCGCCGACATGTAATCCGTGGCGGCCATCTGGCTCTTCGCCGGGTCATCGTCGCCACCCTGGCGGCGCATCACACCCACGAAGCCCTGCACGATGGGGTCGAAGCCGGGGAGCTTCGTGAGTGGGCCCCCTTCGCCGAACGCATTGATTACACAGTGAATGAGCGAGGGATTGCGCTCGAAGAGCACCTCGCGCGTAAGGCCGAATTTCTGCAGGGATGCCGCGCGGTAGTTGGTCACGAAGATGTCCGCCCGTGACGCGAGGTCGAGCACCTGCTTGCGGCCTTCCTCGGTGGTCAGATCGAGCGACAACCCACGCTTACCGTAGTTCCAGGAGGCGAAGCCATAGCCGGTCGTGCGGAACGGGTCGCCGCCCGGTGCTTCTACCTTCACGACATCCGCGCCCAGGTCCGCCATCAGCCGGCCCGTGTACGACCCCGCGATGTAGCCGGTCACCTCCAGCACCTTGAGGCCGGAGAGGGGGAGCGAGCCGGAGGCTGGACGCGGTTGCGCGCCGGTGTCCTGGTGACGCACGCGGACGAGGTTCTGGAGCTGCAGGTCGTCACTGACGAAGTCCTGGCTCTTCACCTGATCGTGCTTCACGGCATCATCGATGGTCAGCACCGGCCCCACCGGCACGCCGTATTCGTTGATGCGCGCCATCCACTCGGCCTGGCTGTCGGTTGCGAAGCGGTCCGCGATCTCCTTCCAGATGCCGGTGCCTACCTCGTCAGTCAGGCCACGAGGCCCGTTTGCGACCTCTGGATGAGCAAGCAGCTCATCGAGACCGAGCGCCTGCAGGAGCTTGATCAGGAAGACCGTGGTGGACGCACCAACAAAGAGCCATTCACCGTCGTTCGTCTGGTAGGTCGCGTAGGAGGGCCACTGGCCACGGGGGGTGTGACGCCAGCGGTGCGGGTCCTGGTTCTCGCCCCAGACGTAGGCGCCACCCTGGATCGAGAACAGCGCCTGCAGCGCGCTCACGTGATCCGGTACGTCGCAACCATCGAGCTCCTCGCAGAGTCGCCGGGCGACCACCGCAATGGCGCTCAGGATTCCCTGGGCAGCACTGGGGAACGGCGTGACGAGGTAGGCCGGGCCGGGGCGGTAGGTCCACTGGCCCATCAGCGCGCCACCCACGGAGAGCACCGCCTGATCGGTGGGACTCGCATCGCGGTACGGACCGCGGTCCCCGAAGGCGCTCAACGTGATGCCGCTCTCGGTCCGCGGCTGATCGAGGCCTGCGAGGTCCGCAGCCTCGCCGGTGACCTCGCGCACGTCAGCGCCAAGGTTGCGCAGCAGCAACGACGCGACCCGTGCCGCGCCTGTCTGTGTGTTTACAGATAGGGAGAGCCCGGAGAGCGCATCGCGCTGTTCGGCTCCCGACGGTGATCGGTCAGTGGTTTCAACAGTCACGCTTGTGGAACCTTCCCGGGCGACGTCGGGGGGACGCCGGTTGAATACTCGCCAGATTGCGAATGATATCAGACGTGCACGTGAGGGATCAGGTCCCTCACCCTTCGCGGCTGCTCAGTTCGGCGGCTGGTCCTAGCCCCCGGTCACCCATGCCTCGATGATCGCGCGCGCCACCGGACCTGCCTCGCGCGATCCGGACCCCGCAAGCTCCTTGACCACGGCAACAGCGATCGTAGGTTCATCGACCGGCGCGAAGGCCACGAAAAGCGCGTGCGGAGCGATACCCTCCTCCACCTCTGCTGAGCCTGTCTTACCGCCTACGCGCACGCCAGGAATCGCGGCCGTCGCACCCCAACCGGATGCCACGCCCTGTTCCATGATCAGCGCGACCTCTCGCGCGGTCTGCGGCGACATCGCGGTGTGCCAGGTGCCGCTTGCGTCATCGAGGAAGATGCGCGGCCTCGGCACCTGGCCGTTATTGCCGACCGCGGCGGTCATCAGCGCCAGGTGCAGCGGTGTGAGCTGCAGTTCGCCCTGTCCGAACGCCGTCGCTGCCAACCCCCCGTCGCTCGCGAGGAATGCGCGCGAATTGGCTAGCTGTCCGGCGCTCGTGGGTAGTGGCAGCGGTACCGCCTCGGCCAGCCCCAGCGATGCAGCGATGGCGATCAGCGCGTCATCGCCGATCTCGAGTCCCAGTTCCGCGAAGACCGTGTTGCAGGAGTACGCAAAGGCATCTCCGATGTTCTGAGTGCCCGGACCATCCGGTTCATTTCGGCTCACGATGCGGATGCCCTCGACGAAGATCTCCTCCTCACAGGTCACCGGCGTGTCCGCCGTAACCAATCCGTTCTCGACGGCGGCGATCAGGGTCACGGTCTTGAACGTTGAGCCGGGTGTGTAGAGGCCCTGGGTTGCGCGATTGAGCAAGGGACTCCGCTCGTCTGCAAGGAGCGCCTCCCACTCCTCCTCGCTGAAGTTCGCCGGGTAGGTGGGATTGCTGACCATCGCCAGGATGTCGCCCGTGCGCGGATCGATCGCGATCGCCGCCCCCGAGGCGCCACCCATCGCCTCCGCCGCAACCCGCTGTAGTCGCGCATCGATGGTCAAATGTACGTCCGCCCCGGAGCGAGGGTCGTTGAGGAGATCGCGGAAGGTGTCCCACGGCGTCAATTGCGTGCGACCCATGAGGGCATCCGCCGCCGCCGCCTCCGCGCCCGCGGCCCCCAGCAACGGCGAGTCGAAGCCCACCAGGTGCACGGCACTGGGCTCCATGTACTCGCGTCGAGGGGTCCCGTCCGGACCGATGACCGTCTGCGCCAGCACCTCGCCGTTGCGATCGAGCAGGCTCCCCCTGGTGATTCGCGCGGCCTCCAACCGCAGCCGCTGACCGCTCACCGCGGGATCCGAGGCTAGCTCGGCGGCGCGCACCACCTGCCAGTAGCCCAGCATCCCTGAGAGCACGACGAAGCCGGCGAGCAGTCCCACCCCCACGTGTCGCATGCGCTGGATCATCGCGGAGAGGTATACGGGCTCGGCACTCGTTCCCGCTGTACGCTCATCACCGCCTGCGCGCAGCATGAGCGCGAGGATGATCCAGGCGGAGATCATGGAGCTCCCGCCGTAGCTGAGGAACGGACTGGTGATTCCGGTCAGCGGCAGTACCCTCAGCACCCCGGCGAGCACGATCAGCGCCTGTGCACCCAGGCTCAGCGCCAGCCCCGCCGACAGTAGTTGAGCGAAGTTGTGGCCGGTGCCCCGTGCCCGAGCGATGCCGCGCGTGACGAGCAGCGCATAGAGCATGATCACCGCCAGTGCGCCAAGAAGCCCCCACTCCTCGCCAACCACGGCCAAGGGGTAATCCGTGTGGGCAGCGGGAATGAGACCGGGAAATCCGTACCCCGGGCCCGTGCCGGTGACGCCACCGGACACCAGCCCGCCCAGCGCCTGGAGCGACTGGTATCCCAGCCCCTGCGGGTCATCCCAGGGTTCCAGCCAGGTCTGCATCCGCAGCTGCAGGCGGGTCGAGGCCAACACCGCCGCGGCCCCGGCTGCCGCGAAGAGCAGCCCGAGTGCCACCAGCTGACTCTTCCTCCCCACCGCGACGTAGAGCATCCCCATGAACGACGAGACGAAGATGAGGGACGGCCCGAAGTCCCGCTGCGCCACGACCACCATGAGCGTCAGCCCAAGGATCGCCGCCAGCGGAAGCCAGTAAACGGGCGCAGGGAGGTGGAGCGGACCCAGTTGCCGCCACGTTCGCGCCAGATCAGGGGCACGTTCGGCGAGATACGCCGCGAGGACCACGATGAGCGTAACGCGCAGCACCTCGGCCGGTTGGATGGTCACCGGGCCAACCTGCAGCCACAGGCGCGCGCCCTGTCCGGTCACATCCTCCCCCAGCACGAGGGTCGCCACGGTCATCAGCAGCGCCGCAGCTAACCAGACATAACGGTATCGTTGGAGCCAGCGTAGCAGCGGCGGAAAGCCGGCCATCGCAATGAACACGGACCAGCCCAGCGTGATCCAGAGCATCTGGGCCGCGAGCAGGTCCGGCTGCACCCGCGCGATCACCATCAGACTGAGCGCGCAGAGCATCCACGCGGGCGATAGCAGCAGCGGGTCCCAGCGTTGCCCCACCACCCGGAGCAGCAGGGGGGTGATCAGCGGCAATACCGCTACGACCAGCGCTGCGGTTTGCACATCTGCGCGTGGTGTCTCGCCACTCGCGAGGAGGACAGTGAGTGGGCCAATAAACAGCAGCAGCGCCGGCAGGAGGGCCAGCGTCGTTGAGCGGCCAGAACCGATCGCACGCCAGCGGACGGGCGCGGCGATCATCGGCGTCTGCGTCCGGTAGCAAGGCGCGCGATTACAGGACCGAATCGCAGCTGAGCCCCGGGTTCCACGGGTGTCGCGTCGTTCACCCGGCGATCATCGATGAACGTGCCGTTCATCGATTCCAGATCCTCCAGCCACCAGTCACCGTTTCGATTCGTCAGGCGGGCGTGGTGTGCCGAAACGCGCGCGTCCGGTAGTACGGCGGTGCTGTCCACGGTCCGCCCGATCAACGTCACCCGCTCCAGAGGAAAGCGGCGACCTACCAGGTCCGGGCTGCCCTCGCAGTCGAGTACCTCTAGCCAGCGCGCGCGCTCAGGTACGTGACCAGTGCTTCGAGGGGCGCGCTCCACCGGACGGGCCATCGGCACGGCGGGAGCCGGCCGCAGCTCAACCAGCAGCGTGCGGAAGGCAGAGAAGAGGAAGAGATAGAGCAGCAGCGCAATCGTCAGGCGCAGGAGCAGTAGCAGGAACGGCCAGGCGTCATCGAGCAGCGGGAGGTCCTGCCAGATCGCTTCGAGATTCGGGAGGTCAGGCACTGAGCGATCCCCGAGCACTGAATCACCGCCCACCTCGCCCGCTGTTGTCACGGGCATCCGGTTGGGCAGAGGCGGTGGAGGCCGAATTCAGTGTCGCACACCTCCGCATCGACGCCATCGCGAAGGAGTTGCAGTTGCACCCGGGTACCGGTGAACACGTCAAACGTTTGTAATAAAGAATAATATATTATTCGTAATTCGACACCTAATAGGGTCCGTGATATCCATAGTAGGTCATTCTGATTGCTATTACGAGAATGATTGATCGATCGATTGAGAAAGGGCTTTCATTTATGGCAGAGGGAAATTACTGGGACCGTAGCCGGGTAACACGCCGCGGCTTGATCCGCAGCGGCGGTGTGCTGGGTGTCGGTCTGGCCGGCGCGGCGCTCATCGGATGCGGCGATGACGATGATTCGACGAACGGGACGGCGACCCCGCCGCCCTCGAACGGGACTGGCACGCCGACCGAGCCGGGCAACGGGAACGGCGGCGGGGAGCCGCGCCAGGGTGGCGTGCTGCACCTCAACACGACCAGCCCCCAGGCGAACTTCAACCAGGTTATTAACTGGCACGAGGGCAACCAGCTCTCCGGTATCGCGATCTACGACCGCCTGATCTCGCCTCGCCTCGATGAGCGCACCTACGTGCTCGAGGCGGCCGAGGAAGTCGAGATCGTGGACGACCTGACGGTCCGCTTCACGCTCAAGGAGGGCCTGGTCTACCAGGACCGCGAGCCGGTGAACGGTCGTGAGGTGGTTGCGCAGGACATCGTGGAGATGCACCTGTACGCCCGCGACGAAGACCGCGCCGAGAACCGTGCCTTCCAGACCGCCTCCATGGACACGGTCGAGGCGCCGGACGACCGCACGGTGGTCTTCACGCTCCAGCAGCCAAACGCCTACCTCTTCAGCGGCACGCAGCTGGGCCTCGCGGCCAACAACTGCATCGTGCCCAGCGAGCTGGTGCTGGGGGACTTCGAGCAGACTGAGCCCGTGGGTTCTGGTCCGTACCAGATGAAGAGCTACCAGTTCCAGACCCGCTACGAGTACGAGCGCAACCCCACCTACCGCCGCGCGGACGAGGGCCTGCCGTACATCGACGAGCGCGTCGTGCTGGCGATGACGGACAGCTCCGCGCTGGAGTCCGCGTTCCGCAGCCGCCAGCTGGAGGTCCACTCGGCGTGGGCCGCTGAGACCGCGGACCGCCTGGTCAACGACCTGGGCGACCAGCTGGACGTTGTGGAGTACACAGGCCTCAACCTGTTCACCCGCAACATGTCCCGCGCTCGCGACACGTGGGACGATGTCCGCGTTCGCGAGGCCTTCTACCGCTGGTTCAACCCCCAGGCGTTCATTGACCTGGTCGCCAATGGCTGGGGCGTGGCTCCTCCGGGCCAGCTCGCGGCAGGCCTGGAGAAGTGGCAGCTGAGCGAGGCCGAGGCGGGCGACTACAAGCGCTACGACCCGGAAGAGGCGCGCCAGCTCCTCGACGCGGCCGGATTCGATTTCAGCCAGGACTACGAGCTCACGACCATCACCGGCGCCGTCAACGAGACGGCCCTCCAGGTGATGGAGGAGCAGATGCGCCAGGTGGGCATCAACGTGGTCTACAAGGTGGCGCCGGCATCCGAGTGGTTGCCGAACATCACCAGCACTGGTGACTACGATGTCTGCCTGGTCCAGCACCCGGCCTACGACACCCCGGCGACGCCGCTGCGGCTGAACCACACCACGTCGTTGAACATCAACTCGTGGATGGGCATCCGTGACCCGGAGATCGACGCGATGATCGCTGAGTCCGAGCAGATGCTCGACGAGGCTGAGAACATCGAGAAGGTCAAGGAGATCCAGATCGCCCTGCTGGAGAACTACGCGCACCTCTCGTACGTGTACACCCCGCTCCAGCGCGAGCTGAAGTACTCCTACGTCAAGGACTGGGAAACCACGCAGGCGACCCCGGGCCACCCGATGTACCGCGCGGAGGCGTGGATCGACGCCTAGTCGATTCTCCGCTGAACAGGAGAAGCCCCCGTCCCGGCACCACGTGGCGCCGGGACGGGGGCTTCTCCGTGTCTCTGAACTCTCTGAGGTACTAGAGCTGTTCGAGGTACTCGATGAGAATCAGCCCCGAGTCGCGCCACTCACGGGCGGCATTCACGCCAATGAAGCGGAAGTGCCACGGCTCAAAGACGTAGCCGGTGACCGACTCTCCGTCACGCGGGTAGCTCAGCGCGAACCCATAGTCTGATGCGTGTTGCGCCAGCCACTCGCCGCTGGGCGTATCAGCGAACCACTGCTCCAGCTCCCAGCCGACGTCTGCGCTGGAGATGTCGATCGCCGTACCCAGTTGGTGCTCGCTGTGCCCCGGCGGAGCGCTCCAGCGCCGCGCCTCCGCCTCGCTGCCATAGAAGCCGATCCAGTAGTTGAAGGTCGACACCTGCTCCTCGTAGGAGCGGTAGGCGGAGCGAATGCGAAAGTCGAGGCCTGCCACCTGGCCTGCCTCGCGCATCTGACCGTATGCCTCCAGCGCATCAGACCGCACAAGTAGCCCGCCATATCCAGGGATGAGCCACTCACCCGGAATCCACGCCAGGCCCGGCGGCACGTACGGGTGTGGCAGCTGCCGTTCCTTGTCGACGACCACGGTCAGTGACACATCCGTCTGCCCGGGCACGGGTGTTGGGATCACGGGATCCGTCGGCGTCACGATCGTCGGCTCGGGCAGCGGCGTCGAGGTCGGTGTTGGAGGCGGCGTGGCCGTCTCAGCCGGCGGCAGCGTGGGTGATGTCGTTGGCGGTGGTGTTGCGGTTCTCGTGGGCGCAATGGTGATCGGGGGTGGCTCGCCGGTTCCGTCGCCACAGGCGGCGATGAGCGCTCCCAGTGCACTCCCGAGGAACACCCGCCGGCTCAGCCGCCGGCGCACCACACCACGAGGCCCGCCGGGAGCCTCGATGGCTCCGTGCGCTTGCTCCGGTCCAGTCTGAGGATTGATGTCCGTTGCCATGTCAGGAGCCCTGTCGATGCCGCTGAGGTGGTCGCGCGGGGGATTTCCAGCGTAGCGGGGCCACGCTTCAGAGCAACCGTTCAAGACCTCGCCAGCTGCTCGACCCCATCGCACTTGCGAAGCCGATATCCTTGTGCAAAGGTCATCGCGACACAGGCACAAGACTTTCAATTCTGCAGCTTGGACGCCTGCTGCTCACCCTGGAGGGATACAACTCATGGCTACTCTGGTCCTTGGTGCGGGAACATCGCACACACCGATGCTGTCGTCGGGTGTCGACGGCTGGTCGAAAATTGCTCAACGCGATCGCACAAATCCGATGCTGCTGGACGCCGAGGGCCGCGCCTGGCCGTACGAGGAACTGGAGTCGCGTGGCTCCACAGCCGTGCTCGAGCAGCTCTCCGATGACATCTTCGAGGAGAAATACCAGCGCTGCCAGGACGGCATCGAGGAGCTCGGGAAGCGCATCCAGGCGGCGAACCTGGACGCGCTCATCATCGTGGGTGACGACCAGAGCGAGCACCTCTTCAGCGATAACCTCCCGCCGATTCTCATCTACTACGGGGAGACCATCCGCAACACACACCTGACCGAGGAACAGGCCAATGAGTTCCTCCCCGGCTATCGCGAGGCGCGTCTGCGTGGGTACTACGAGGCAGACGGAGACCGCGACTATCCCGTGGCGACTGAGCTGGCGCAGTTCGTTATTGGTCATTTGCTGGACAACAGCTTTGACATTGCGGCCTCCGATCGGCTCCCCCGTGAGCGCGCAGAAGGCCACGCCTTCCAGTTTGTGCACCGGCGCGTCTTGCGTGATGCCGTTCCGGTGATCCCCGTGATGCTCAACGCCTATCACCCGCCCACCCAGCCGCGCGTGGGCCGCTGCTACGAGTTCGGCCAGGCCCTCCGCCGCGCCGTGGAAGCGTGGCCGCAGGAGGCCCGCGTAGGCATCATCGGCTCTGGTGGTCTGACCCACTTCGTCATCGACGAGGAGTTCGACCTCGCCGTCTTGAAGGCGTTCGAGGAGCGCGATGCGGAGATGTTGAAGTCGATCCCGGAGGGCCGTTTGCAGGGCGGGACGTCGGAGGTCAAGAACTGGATCGCGGTGGCAGGCGCATGCGAGCACCTCACCTTCGATCTGATCGACTACGTCCCCGGCTACCGCAGTCCCGCCGGGACGGGTACCGCGATGGGTTTCGCGACCTGGGCATAGCCGCCTCGTAATCCCGGGCGCCACGGGGAGGTAGCCGGTGTCTGATCTTGTCTCACGCCTTGCGGAGCTCGATGCGTGCGCCGTCAGCGATGCGCTGGACAAGCTGGGTCTGCCTGGCACGGTGACTGGCATCCACTCGCTGACGGTTGTGCGCCGCATCGCAGGCCCCGTGCGAACGGTGCAACTCGGTCCTCCCCGGCCACCGGGCGAATCAGCCCGCCATCTCGGGACGGCCGCAATCATGGATTCGACAGCGGGCGACGTCATCGTCGTCGCGCATGGCGGACGGGTGGACTGTGCCGGGTGGGGCGGCAACCTCAGCCGCGCCGCGCGCAAGCGCGGAGTAATCGGCGTGGTGGTGGACGGCGCCTGCCGCGACGTGGACGAGGCGCGCGAGATCGACTTTCCCATGTTCGGCACCGCAGCCGTACCGCTGACGGCACGAGGCCGCACCTCCGAGATCAGCAATGGCGAACCTATCGACATCGCCGGTATCGCCGTCCGCCAGGGCGACCTCATCCTCGCGGACGGAAGCGGTGTGGTCTTCGTAGACCAGGATCGTGCGGAAGAGATCATCGAGGCCGCCGAGGCGATCGCCAGCGTCGAGGCACAGATGGCTGCGCGTATCGAGGATGGCGATCCGGTGGATGAGGTGATGGGCGCGAACTATGAGTCCATGCTGCAGCGAGGCGACGGCCGCTAGGCCCAGTTCAGGGAGCGCCCACCGCCAGGGCCACGTACGAAAGGCACCGACATGTACAACGGAATCAGGGTCCTGGATGTCCACGGCCACGTCTCGGCTCCGGATGCCGGGCTCACAGCCCTTACGCGCATGATGGCCTCGAATACCCCGTGGCGCAGCCCGATCGCTGGCAACAAGAGCTCCGACGTCCCCGGCTTCACGGACGAGGACTACCACCGCACCGTGGACAACCACGTGCGCATCCTCGATGAGCGCGACATTGATGTGCAGATCATCGGTCCGCGCCCGTTCATGATGATGGGCTGGATGGAGGACCACCTCTTCCCGTACTGGACCAGCTACGTCAACGACACGATCGCCAAGCAGGTCAGCATGTACCCGACCCGTTTTGCGGGTGCGGCCGCGCTGCCTCAGAACGCCAAGGCGCCGGACCTCAAGCACGTCATCCCGGAGCTGGAGCGCTGCGTGAAGGAGTACGGCTTCATCGCCGCGTACGCCTCGCCCGACCCAACCGGCGATCGCGACTCGCCCGGCATGCACGAGGAGTACTGGTTCCCGCTCTACGAGTACTGCCAGGCCAACGGCCTCCCGATCATCGTGCACGGCACGAATGCGAAGGACCCTCGCTACCGGGTCGTGCCCGCCAACTACCAGCTCGGCTTCTACACGGAGCAGTACCTGGCCACGCAGTTCCTCTCGCATGGCGACGTCTTCGAGCGCTACCCGGAGCTCAAGGTCGTCGTCTGCCACTGCGGGGGCGGCCTCGATCGCTTCATCCCCAGTGATGCGCACATCGCGCAGAAGGACCTGAGCAACAACCTCTTCTTCGACTCCTGTGCCTACGACATCAACTTCCTTGAGGCTGCCATCAAGCAGCGCACCCCGGACCGAATGTGCTTCGGCACGGAGGCCCCGGGTTCCGGACGCGCCGTGCGGCCGGAGAACGGTGTACCTGGTGACAACCTGGTGCCGGTCATCTCCGCGATGGAGTTCCTGAGCGAGGAAGACAAGATCAAGATCTTCAACGGCACCCCGCTGAAGGTGTTCTCCGCCTTCGACAAGATCTAGCGCGGTCCCGCACAGAAGGAGCACCCGATGGCGAAGAGCATCTACATCCCCGGCATGCACGCAGGTCAGCCGATCCCCGCTGCGGCGGTGGTCGGCAACATCCTCATGAGCGGTGGCATCACCGGGCTCGACCCGGACACCGGCGAGACGCCCGAGGCAATTGAGGACCAGTGCGCGAACCTCTTCCAGAACATCCGCCGCATCATGGAGGCCGCCGGCGGCACGCCCGATGACATTGTGAAGGTCACGGTCTTCCTTAAGCCCGGCGAGAACCGCGAGGCGATCAACGTGGAGTGGGAGAAGATGTACCCGGACGAGGCTACCCGCCCCGCGCGCCACGCCCTTCAGCACACAGGCCTGGCGGGCCGCACGGTGGTGCAGTGCGATATCACGGCCGTCCTGCGAAGCTAACCAGTAGTCCGATCGGGTAGGAGCGCACCATGCTGCGTGAGCAGGAGAATCGCGAACTCATGGAAGTCGGCGCGGGCACGCCGATGGGCGAGTTGATGCGCCGCTACTGGCATCCGATCGCCGCCGTCGCGGAACTCGAAGACCAGCCGACGAAGCCCGTCCGCCTCATGGGTGAAGACCTCGTGCTCTACCGAGACCAGTCCGGGACGTACGGCCTCATCGATATTCACTGCCCGCACCGTCGCGCGGACCTCTCCTACGGCTTCGTCGAGGACTGCGGCCTCCGCTGCAACTACCACGGATGGGTCTTCGACGAGCAGGGCAACTGCATCGAACAGCCGTACGAGGAGACCGCGCATCCAGACGCGAACTTCAAGGAGCGCGTGCAGATCAAGGCGTACCACGCGCGTGCGCAGGCTGGCCTGATCTGGGCGTATATGGGCCCCGATCCGGTCCCGCCGGTGCCGCTCTGGGAGCCGTTCACCTGGGAGAACGGCTTCGTCCAGATCGTCTTCTCAGAGGTGCCCTGCAACTGGGTGCAGTGCCAGGAAAACTCCATCGACCCGGTGCATTTCGAGTGGCTGCACACGAACTGGTCGCTCGTGCTCAAAGATCAGCGCGACAGCCCCAAGCCACCGACGCACCTGCGTGTGGCCTTCGATGAATTTGAGTATGGATTCGTCTACCGGCGCATCATGGAGGGCCAGTCCGAGGATGATCCGCTGTGGACCGTCGGCCGCGTCTGCCTCTGGCCGCACGCACTCTTCACCGGCAACCACTTCGAGTGGCGGGTACCCATCGACGATGAGACCACGCTGAGCGTCGGCTGGTTCTATGAGCGGGTGCCAAACGATCTCACCCCGTACAAACAGGATCGCATCCCCTACTGGTACTCGCCGATCAAGGATCCCGAGACAGGCCGCTGGATCACCTCGCACATCATGAACCAGGACTTCGTCGCCTGGGTCGGGCAGGGGGTATTCGCTGATCGCTCACAGGAGCGCCTGGGTGAAAGCGACCGCGGCATCATCATGATGCGCCAGCGCCTGCAGGATCAGGCGCGCGTCGTGGCCGATGGCGGCGTCCCCAAGGCCACGCTCGACGCGGACCAGGACGGCGAGTGCGTCACATTGCCGATCATCGGCCGCAAGCACCTCGTCGATGGGTACACCCTCGAGGAGCTGGAGCAGGGCGGTGTGCCACGGACGCTGGGACCGCGCGAGTTTGCCTTCCTCTACGGCCAGCCGCCGGAGGTGCGTGCGGCCTATCGCGAAGCGATGGGGCTCGATCGCTAGGAGCGACGGATGGCGCGCTGGAGCGATGTCGAGGCTGAAGCGCCCGAGTTGGCTGCCTGGGCGCGTGCGTGCTTCGAGGCAGCGACACACCATACCCTCGCTACCCTGCGGCGCGACGGCTCGCCCCGCATCAGTGGCACCGAGATCCGCTTCGCGGAGGACGATATCTGGTTCGGCAGCATGCTGCGCTCGATGAAGGCGCTCGATCTACTCCGTGATCCGCGCTTCGCCCTCCATTCGGCATCGAAGGATCCGCCCGACTGGACTGGCGATGCGAAGGTGAGCGGTACCGTCGAGGAGCTCACCGACCCCGACCGCGTCCACGCGATCTATGGCGAGGAGGTGAAGCCGGGTGAGGCGCACGTCTTCCGCCTGGACATCACAGAGCTCGTCACGGTCCGCCTCGGCGATCCGCCGGATCACATCGTGGTCGATTCGTGGCACCAGGGCCGTGGCGTGCAGCGGGTGGAGCGCACGTAGACGAACGAGGACCGCGACGCGGCGCGTACGTGAGCCGTTGCGTATGCTCCACCCACGATCAGTCCCATCGCGACCCCGTGCGGGCGCGAATGCTGGAGGAGCACACACCCATGCCCGGTCCCCTGCACGGTATTCGAGTCCTGGAGTTCGGCCAGATCGTCGCAGGCCCGGTCGCGGCCACAGCGCTCGCCGACCTCGGCGCAGACGTGGTGAAGGTGGAACCGCTCCATGGCGAGGAGCGCCGCAACACCGGCGCCGTCATCCCCAACGAGGGCAAGTACTTCCAGTCGCTCAACCGAGGCAAGCGCAGCCTCTCGATTGACCTCGCCACGCCCGAGGGGCGCGCGGCGATCCACCGCATCGTTCCTGCGTTCGATGTCGTGCTCATCAACTACCGCTTCGGCGTTCCGGAGCGGCTGGGGATCGACTACCAGACGCTGAAGGCGCTCCGCCCTGACCTCATCTACGCAAGCATCACCGGCTTCGGCGATCGCGGTGATTGGGCGGCCCGTGCAGGCTCGGACATCGTCGCGCAGGCCTACTCGGGCGTCATGGCGGCCGAGGGCACCGTTGATGAATTCGGTGCGCCCGCGCCGGTCAGCGCGTCGCCGGTCATCGACCGCACCTCCGCGCTGGCAACAGCGATGGGCATCTGCGCCGCGCTCTACCACCGCCAGCTCACTGGTGAGGGCCAGGAGATCCGCTCGTCACTGCTGCAGAGTGGCCTCGAACTCATCACCCGCTACGTGATGCGAGAGCCGGTGCACGATGCCACCGGCCGAGACCCGCTGATGGAGGAGATCAACCGCCGTCGCGCGGCCGGAGCTCCGTACGATGAACTCGTGAAGTTCCGCAAAGGCCAGGGCATTCGCTTCGCCGCGCACCGCCTCTACTACTGCGGCTACCACACGAAGGAGGGCGCATTAGTGCTTGGCGCGCTCACCCGCCTCAACCGCGATGGCATCCGCCGTGTGCTCGACATGCACGACACAGCGGACAGCCCGGACTTCAACGCCGGAGACCCCGAGAGCGACCGACTGATCAGCCAGTGGCACCAGGAGATCCAGCAGAAGCTCCTGGAGAAGACAGCGAAGGAGTGGGTGGAGATCTTCGTCGCCGAGGGTGTGCCGGCCAGCGTGGTGCACTTCCCTGAAGAGATGGCGGACGACCCGCAGGTGAATGTGATGGGCATGATGGTCGACCAGACCCACCCGGTCACCGGCCCTCAGCGCGTCGTCGGCCCGATCGTCCAGATGTCCGCCTCGCCCACCGCCGTCCGAGGCCCCGCACCGGGCCTCGGCTGGCAGACGCGCGAGGTGCTCGCGGAGGCCGGCCTCGACGCTGCTGAGATTGAGCAACTGGTCGCGGACGGCATCGTGCGCACGGACTAGTACCTCGGGCAGCCGGCCGGCTGCACCGCCGCCTCGCCGGACCACCTCCGCG
>JBJHDC010000027.1:0-21448 GCA_050486345.1 Dehalococcoidia bacterium
AAGCGCTCGGCGAGGACCTGGCGGACCTCGTGGAAGGCCTGTTCGCGACTGCCGATCATGCGGCGTGCCGCGGCATCATCGCCGGCAATCGCGGGTGCGAAGTCATCGAGCCAGGGCGAGATGCGGCGGCCGATGCGGGTCTCGCGTGCAACATGGCGGAGGTGTTCCGCAGGCGGGTAGGCGCCGTCGTCCCAGGCGCACGATATGCGACATAACGCAGCAGCCGATTCTCCGGCGGCTGGTAGGGCCTCAGCGGGGCGGTCTGAGCGCGCGATGTCGAAGCCGCGGGCGGCGATGGTCGCCTCTACCCAGAGGGCACGCACGATGCGCTCCAGGCCGTCCTCAGGGAGCATGCCGGCGCGGACCTGGTATTGCTCCAGGCGGTGGAGCCGGTCCATGACGATATCGGCGTGACGGACCTGCCAGCGGGCCTCCACCGCGCTGCGGGTGAGGCCCTGGAGGAGACGCTGGGCGGCCTCGTCCGTGCTGATGGCGAGTGAGAGCGCAATGCCATCACCGGGGTCGCCGGGGCGGGACTGGTGCAGCTCGAAGAGGGAATCACCCTGGGAGAGCGGGCGAGTGTACGTTGCCGGGAGCGACCGCGCCGTCGTCTGGTCGATGATCAGCCAGAGGCGCGCGCGTAGCGGGTCTGGGGCGTCTTCGATGCCGGCGGGCGGGGAAACAACGATGAGGGTAACGCGGTCCGCTACGTCGGCCCACGGCGTCGCCTCCAGGAGCGCACGACCCCACTCGCGCGCGTCGTCGCGCATGGTCTGAGGCGGCGTGTCCTGCATGGTGTCCCGTTCGTCGATCGTTGTGTGGTGAGCCGCGAGGCGGGCTATTCGAGTCTAATGCTGAGGTAGAGGGCCACGTTCCGCGCCAACCGGCATCCTCCCACACCCGCAACCACCGTGGGTTGAACGGCCCCAGCATCCCAGTCCCCGCGCCGCGTTCGCGGCGTCCCTCGACAGGCTCAGGATGAACGGGGACCGGGGTGCTGGGGCCATGAGTCGTTCCAGAGTCGCGGGATATTCAGGCTACCGACTACGTTAGTCGGAGAGCTGGCCGAGTTCCTGAAGCGCGGTCTTGACCTCGTCAGATGACTTGTACATCACACCCTCACGCAACGCGTCGAAGCCATCGATCACGTCGTCATCGATGTCGTTGGCGTAGCAGATGTCGAGGAAGTCGGAGCGGGTCGGGGTCGCCTCAGGTGCGACGGTGAAGATGTGGTCAACGACCTCGGCGTAGGCGCTCCAGGGTGCGGGCATCGGTGTGATCTCCTCGAAGAAGCGCGCCGCAACGGCACGCGGTTGTGGTGCGGGTTGGTGAGCCGACAACGTATCAGCGCACCCGATTGGGGGCCAGTTAGCGCGAGAAGAGGCTGCCGGCCTTGTCGACGACGGTCTGGCGCGTGTGCGTGACACGCTCCGTGACCTCCAGCTCTTCGTCCTCCATGGCGTCCCGGATGACCTCGATGGCGGCGGCTGCGCCACCGACGGCGACGAACCATTCGAGGCCCTGCAGGAGTGCGAGGGTGCGGCGGCGTGGGTCCTCTTCGTTGCGGAGATGCCCCCAGGCGATGCCGGCGACGGCGGCGATGATGCCCAGGATCAGGGTCTGGCGGCTGCCCATGCGCTGCTCTTTCCTCGCGTCCGATCGTCGTTCGGGTGGGCGTCGGACCTGAGTCACCATCGTACCTGCTGTGTGCCGTGGCTGCGCGGCGGGGTGGGTGGGTGAGGCGATTGGTCCGGGCCTGTATGCTGCCGAACGAGGGGGACGCGTGCGGGAGCTCTTTGCCGGGTGGCGGTTCGCGTGGAGCCGGCTCTATGCCGGCTGGCGCTTCATGCTCATCGCGGCGGTGGGGGTGCTGGCGGCCGCCGCGCTGCTGGCGATGGCGCCGATCTACACCGCAGCCATGTCTGACCTCGGCCTGCGGTTCCGCATCGATCGCGACCTCGACACCTCGCAGGCACGGCTGGCGACCATTGCGGTGAGTCAGCTGCGGCTGGGCGACCCGGTGGCGGATGCGCGGCGAGAGGCGATCGATACCATCACCGATGCGCGCGTGGGGTGGCTCGCCGACCGCATGCTCACCGAGGAGCGCAGCGAGCGCGTGGTGGTGACATTCCCCGAATTCGCCGAGCAGAACCCCGAGCGTCCGATGCCTCCGCCAGCGGATGCCACTGAGGCGTTCCGACAGGAGTGGGGCGGGTTCTTCTTCACGCTCGACCGCTTCGAGGATCGCATCGAGGTGACTGAGGGCCGCCTGCCAGGAGATCCCGCGAACGGCGCCGAGGTGGTGGTGCCCGAGGGGTTCCAGCCGCATGTCGCCCTGGGTGATGTGATCCACGTAGAGGGGCCAGGCTATGACGACTGTCCTGAAGTGCCACCTTCCGACGACCCCTCGATCATTGAGGCCGAAGAGCCGTGCCGCCCGTCGATCTCCGCGCTGACCATCGGCGAGGTGACCGTGGTCGGGTTCGTCCAGCCTCGCGACCCGGATGACCCGACGTGGGCCGTCTACCAGGGCGAATGGGAGGTCCCTCCGCAGCCGTTCCTGCCACGGCTGGAAGGTGCACTGACGCCGGAGGACGAGCTCTTCCTCAGCCGCGCGATGACGGGCGAGGGCTCCATGCCGCTGCTCACGACGCACGAGCAGTTCTTCGGGGCGATTGCGGCGGCGCTGCCTGAGTTGCCGGTGCGACATCGCGTCGGCTTCCTGATGGAGACGGATGCGATCAGCCTGGGCGAGGTGAGCTATGCGGTGGCGGATCTGCGCGCGTGGCAGAGTGACCTGCGCGACCGGCTGAACCTGCCGGTGGAGGCGCGGCTGGAGCCGCTGCGGACGCTGGAGCGGTTCCAGAACCTGCAGTCGTTCTCCCAGATTGCGCTGCTGCTGATTCTCATCCAGGTGGTGGGCATCGTCCTCTACTACGTGATGATCGTGATGGCGATGCTGCTGGAGCGGCAGGCGGAGGAGGTGGGCGTCTACCGCAGTCGCGGGGCGACGACCACGCAGATTGTCGGCATTTACCTGGTGGAGGGGCTGATACTCGCGGTGCCGGCGGTCATCCTCGGTCCGTGGCTTGCGGCGGGGGTGGTGGCGCTGCTGGGGACGACACCGGTCTTCCATCCGTCCACGGGAGGTGCGTTGCTGCCGGTCTCGATCTCACCGGAGGCGTATCTGCTGGGTGCTGTGGGGGCGGGTGTCGCATTGCTGGCGATTCTGCTGCCGGCGTTCGTGGCGGCGCGCCGGGGCATCGTGGATGTGAAGCGGGCGCAGGCGCGGCCGACCGGCCGAGGGCTCGTCCAGCGCTACTACCTGGACTTCGCGGTGGTGGTGCTGGCCGGGTTGCTGTTGTGGCAACTGGACCAGCGCGGATCGGTGTATGACCCGGATTCCGTGGGAGGCTGGTCCAGCGACCCGCTGCTGTTGCTCGCGCCGCTGGTGGTGACCATGGCGGTGGCGCTGATGGTGCTGCGCCTCTATCCGCCGTTGCTCCGGATCGCCGTCAGCATGCTCCTGCTCCTGCGCGGAACAGCGATCGCGATTGGGTTGCGGCGGGCGGGGCGCAGCCCGGCAGGCTACGCGCGCCTCGTGCTGCTGCTGATACTCGCGATCTCAGTGGGGACGTTCGCGGCATCGTACGGGCCGACAGTGGACCGATCATACGAGGAGCGCGCGCGGTATGACGCGGGCGTGGCGCTGCGCGCACCGCTGCATGATGAGCGCAATCCGTCGCCAGCGGCGATCGAGGCGGTGCTTGAGCATCCGGCGGTCGCCGACATCGCGCTGGTGCACCGGGGGCAGATTGCCGTGCCCGATGGGCGCGAGATCCCGTTGCTGGCGATCGATGTGCCCCGGGGGCGGGAGATGTTGTGGTCGCGCGAGGACTTCACGGAGCGGCCGTTCGATGGGGCGCTGGGTCTGCTCCAGAGTGACGTGGCCGGCCTGGGAGGCATCCCGGTGCCGGATGGCGCGGTGCGACTGGAGGTGGCGCTGCAGTCCGGGAATATCGAGCGCGGGTATGTCCGGGCCCGGTTGCTGGATACGCGGGGGAATTTCCACACGCGGGTGATGAGTCTGCCGGACGATGCCACCGAGCGGGACGGCTGGGTGATCGCGTCGACAGAGCATCTGCCCGTGACTGAGGACCTGTTGTTTGTGGGGCTACTGGTCTCTGATCGGACGACGCAGAACCTGCGGGTGGCCGGGTCGCTGATGTTCGACGCGCTCACGGCGGTCCACGAGGACGGCACCCGCACGGTCATCGAGGACTTTGAGGGTCCACTGGGCTGGACGATGTATCGAGCGCACCAGGTGGACGAATCCTTCGCACTCGTCGACAGCGAGGCGTACGAGGGGACACAGGCGGTGGAGTGGACCTGGGCGGAGGCGACCATGCCCGGTCGACGGGTGTTCGCACCGATTGATGCGGCTGTACCGCTGCGCACGCTGGCGGACACGGTGGCGCTGGGACGGTTGGGGACCTCGGTCGGCGGTGTGGGCAACGTGGTGATCGGCGACGTGCTGATCCCGGTGCATGTACGCGAGGTTGCCAGCTTCTTCCCCACGTTGCGTCCCGGGACCGGGTTTGTGGTGATGAATCGCGAACATCTGCGATCCGCGGCAGGGCTGACGGAGAATACTCGCCTGCTGCCTCCCACTGAGCTGTGGGTGGAGTTTGAGCCCGGGACATCGCTGACGGAGCAGGAGGCGGTGATGGCGTGGCTCGCGACACCCCGCGAGTCGCCGATCTTGATCGACGGGCACCGCACCGTGCATCGCGATGCCCTCCTGGATGAGGCGCGCACCAATCCTACGCTGCGTGCCTCCGGGAGCGGGATCCTGGTGGTCGCGTTCGGGACGGTGCTGGGCCTCGCCATGCTGGGGTTCACGGTGACGCTGGTGCTGGGGGCGCGGGCGCGGGTGCTGGAGTTCGCGGTGCTGCGCGCCGTGGGATCATCGCGGACGGAGATCCTGCGGGCGCTCTTGCTGGAGTGGGGCGTGGTGCTGGTGGTCGGCGGGATCATCGGTGTGCTGCTCGGCCGGCAGGTGGCGTGGTTGATGCTGTCGTTCCTGGAAGTCACAGCAGAGGGCGACCGGGTGTTGCCGCCGTTCGTGCTGGTCACGGACTGGTGGGCGCTGGCCGCGGGGATCGGGGTGTTGGTGGGCGTGGTGGCGGTCGCCCTCGTGCTCTCGTGGGTGACCTCGATGAGACAGGCCGGAGCGCGCGAGCTGCGGGTGACGCAGTAGTGGGCGGAGGTATCCCGGGGGCTGGTTAGTCCTCGGCGGTTGGCGAGCGCAGGTCAGAGGGCACACGGAGGATGGCGACGGGCTCGTCGTCCTCGTAGCGGATGAGTACGGTGTCGCCGGGTTGGAGTGCGCCCGCAAGCGGTCCGAGGCGCAGCAGGCGCGCGGTGCTGTCGATCTGCAGGTCGAGTGCGCCGCTGCTGCTCGCGATGTATGCCGTGTCGCCATCCAGAGCCTCAAAGGCTCCAGTGCGGAAGACACGCCCGGTGAGTGCGGGGGCGCCTTCGAAGCCGGTGAAGCCGCCGGGCGACGTGAGGTTGGGGCCCTCATCCAGGGCAAGCGTGGGATCGAGCACCGTGAGTGTCTGAGTACCGGGCTCGCTGGCCCGTTCACCCAGCGCAACACCTGCTGCAGCACCCGCGATCGCCGCGGCGACTACGCCAATGACCGAGATGAAGGTGATCACGCGGTTCATGGCTGCGGATCCTCAACGTGGACGATGCCGGTGAGGATGAATCCAAACGACGTCTGTTCCGCGCCTACGTTGACCGGTGAGCCAGCAGGTGGCGGCGTGCCGTCGCGGCTGAGTTCCTCGACGGTGGTACCCGGGGGTAGGAGAACCTCAATCTCATTGCCGGACTGATCGAGCAGAATGCGGGTATCGGACACCTCGACGATGGTGCCCGCGATGGTGTGCTCGTCGTCTGCTGGGGCAGTGCGGTCGATCTCGAGGACGAGTTCGTCACGGGCGGGCTCGTGTGCGTAGACATACCCGCCGATGAGCGCCAGGGCGAAGATGCCGAGGAGCAGAGCAGCGTAGAGCGCGGCGGGGTGATTGAGCGTCGCGAATCGAGCTGGCACGCTGCGCGACGCTGCCGCTACTCGCCCAGGTCGGTGGTGTAGCCGAGCGCGCGAATCTCCTCGACGTACTCGGAGCGCCAGCCGGGGCTGGGCACGCGGCGGCGGCGCTCACGGAACTCGCGGTGGTAGCGGAGGTACTCCTCCTCCAGCCGGTGGCGCCAGTTCGTCTCCTCGCGGAACACTTCCGGGTCGATTTCCTCGAGGTTCGAGTCCAGATCATCCGCGCTGAGCTCGTAGTCGTCCCGCCAGTACTCAGCGATGTAGTCGAGGGACTCCTCGAGATCGCGGCGGCAGTCGAGCATGTACGTCTCGAGGAGCTGGACGGCGTCACTGAGCTGGCCGGCGAGGCCTTCCTCGCGCGCGCAGTCCTCGCAGAGCGTGATGAGCTTGCGGGCGTCGCACTCTTCGGCGCGGGGGCAGTTCTTGTGGCGTGGGGCGAAGGCGTTGAGCGACGGCTTGCGCGAGTAGCCCGCCACGAGGGCGTCGAAGTCCTTCCCGCAGCGAACGCAGGGCAGGACGTCAGTGAAAATCTGGTTGATGGTGTCTTCCCAGTTGATGTTACTCTGCACCACCGACCCCCTCGCTACCGCACCACTCTGATCGTAGTGCGCCGGTCGCCCATGTCAACGATTCATCCCGCCAGATGAATGATCGTTAGCCGAGCTCCCGTGCGTATCCGCCCCATTGACCGGGCATCTCTTCGACATCGACTTCGATGCGGGCGATGTTGCTGAGGCCGTGGGTGGTGATCTGATCGACCGTGCGCTCCGCGATCCACTCCGCAAGCAGCTCTGCGGTGGTGTTGGCGATGGGCAGGGGATAGACGTCAACGGTGGGGAAACGGTACGCGCGGTCGCCGAATGTCACACTCCAGCCGTCCGCGTCCTGCTGGATGTCGAGCAACGGCGAGTTGGTCTGGAGCAGGAAGTGGTGATCGATCTCGTCGCAGATGTCCCGCACGAATTGCTTGATCATCGAGAAGTCGATGACCCAGTGATCGTCGGTGAGATCGCCGTCCACGCGACAGCGGACGATGTAGTTGTGGCCGTGCAGGGGTTCGAGCTCATCGCCGAGGGTGGCCATGTGCGCGGCGGCGAACTTCAGACGGATGCCCTGGACCGTGACGTGACGTTCGATGCTCATCGCGGGGTGCCTCCGTCATCCATCAGTGCGCAGCGGCTCTTCGTGGTCCGGGGATGGCGAGAGCGGCCACGGGGGCCGCTCTCGCGTGGTGTGTATCCCTGGGCCCGTCGGTTAGATCTTCATACCGACGAGGATCTCCTCGACGGAGGCCTGCGCCACCTTTGCCCGCTCCTTGGCCTGGGCCAGACGGTCGTGGTGGGGCACGCTCTCGCCGGGGCGGCGGTACACGATGCCGATGGGCACACGGCCGTTGCGCGCGACGCGCATGGCAGACTCGAAGTCCTCCGGGTCGTGGTCGTCTGGCAGCTGGTAGGCGAGGGGCTCAATGCCCTTCTTCTCGTCACCCTTGAGCAGCGCGTAGGTGTCGTTGTACGTGGTGCAGGGCGACTGCACGTGGACGATCGAGAAGCCCGGGTAGTCCATGGCCTCCTTGATGGTCTCGGCGAGCTGCTTCACGCGAGAGGACATCTCCGTGGCGAGGTAGCCGACACCTGCGCCGAGGTAGAACGCGAGCGGGTTCATGCGGTCGTCCAGTTTGCCGTAGCGGCTGGTGGAGGTCACCACCTCGAGCTCGGTCGTGGGCGAGGCCTGGCCCTTGGTGAGGCCGTAGACGCCGTTGTCCATCACCACCACGGTGACGTCCAGGTTGCGCCGGGCCTGCGGACCGATGTGCTCCGCGCCGATGCTGAGGAAGTCACCATCACCAGAGACGATCAGGATGTTCAGGTCCGGACGGGCCGACTTCAGCCCCCAGGCGATGGGGAGTGTGCGGCCGTGGATGCCGTGGATGCCGAAGGGCTGCGGCCCCTCCTGCAGGTGCACGAGGTTCCCGGAGCAGCCGATGCCGGCGACGATGGCGGTGTTCTCGACCGCCTCCTGCCGCTCGACGGCGCGCTTCGCCAGCGCCTGCTCGATGGCGACCTTCACACCGAAGTCACCGCAACCGGGGCACCACTTGAAATCGTAGTCAGGGTTTCGCTTGCTCATCGGGCGATCCCACTTTCAGCACGGCTGCTTTCCAGGCGGTGCATGATCTCGGACTTGAGATCGGCCACCTTGAACGGCAGCCCGGTGTATTGCGTGATGGATTCGGCACGCACGCCCAGGGAGCGCAGGTAGCCGGAGAACTGGCCGAGGTAGTTGAGCTCCGGCACCAGCACCAGCTGCTTGCTGCGCAGCTCATCGAGCATGCCGGGCGGCAGCGGGTGGAGGAACATGGTGTAGTACCAGCCGAGATCGTGGCCCTCGGCGGTGATCTCGTTCCAGGCGGAGCGAGCGCTGCCCATGGAGCCGCCCCAGGGCATGACGGCAATCTCGGCGTCCGTGTTGGCGGACTCGTAGGTACCGTCGTTGAGGACGTTGAGCTTGTTGAAACGGCGCTCCGTCATGCGGATGTGCACGTCCGGCAGATGCGTGGTGTCGCCCTGCTCATCGTGTTCCGAGCCGTTCGCGACGTAGGCGCCGGGGCCACCCGGCACCGGGAACGGCGTGACGCTGTCGCCCTCGTACCGGCGATTGCCGATTTCACCCTGCGAGACAACACGGGTTTCGACCGGCATCTTCGAGACGTCCGGGATCTGGATGTCCTGCGCGGGCTCAGCGATGGAGGCCTCCGAGAGGAGGATGACCGGGCCCTGGTAGCGCTCGGCCCAGTTCACCGCGTAGCCGGCGGCCCAGAAGCACTCCTCGGGCGAGCCGGGAGCGATGACGGGGAGGCGCATATCGCCGTGGCCCGGGTTCAGCGCGGAGAGGAGGTCTGATTGTTCCGTCTTGGTCGGGAGACCCGTGGCCGGACCGCCGCGCTGGACATCGGTCACGACCAGCGGGATTTCGGCCATCCATGCGAGGCCGAGGCCTTCGCCCATGAGGCTGAGACCGGGGCCAGCGGTGGAAGTCATGACCTTCTTGCCGCCAAAGCCTCCACCGACGAGTGAGGCGATCGATTCGATCTCGGACGACGCCTGGCCGACGAACTTGTCGGCGCCTACGAGGTTCGCCTCCATGTACGTGAGCATGGTGGTGGCGGGGGAGATCGGGTAGCCGAAGAAGCAGTCGAGCCCCGCCGCCATCGCGCCCAGGCAGGCCGCTTCGTAACCGCGGATCAGGATGCGATCAGCATCGTGCGTGGGTGGCGGGTCGAGCCGGGAGAGGTCATCGAGGACGATGCCGCTCTTCGTCGCCTCATCTGCGCCCATGTGCAGGGCGGCAATGTTGCCTTCGATGATCTGCTGGTCGCCCGCACGTCCCCGGCTCCAGCGGCGCTCGATGTAGCCCTCGATCGCTGTGAGGTCGATGCCGGTCATCTGGGCGACGGCGCCGATGAGGATGATCGTCGAGGCCAGCGGGTTACCGGCCTCGCGCGCCATCTTGTCGGCAGGGAGGCCAAGCGCGCGGCCGCCCTCGTCGAGTGCGAACTCCTCGGAGTTGTAGACGACGATGCCGCCCTCGCGGAGGTCCTCGAGGTTGTGGTCGTAGGCGTACTGGTTCTGAGCGACCAGTACGTCCAGGTAGTCACCGGGGGTGAGGATCGGCTCGCTGGAGATGCGGGCCTGGCCCCAGGCGGGACCACCTTTGATCTGAGAGGGGAATGTAGAGAAGGTGAGTACGTGGTATCCGCTCTGCGCGGCGGCGGATGCCAACAGTTCCGCACCGCCGACCACACCCTGTCCGCCCTCCCCGGCGAAGCGGACAACGAGATTCTTGCTCATCGGGCGCCCTTAAATTTCTGCTCCCTGGATCCTGGCTGATGTCGCACAACAACAGACCCACGTCTGTTGATGGGCATGTCCCCCCTGTACAGTCTGCCACCCCGGTGGGGCCACAGACACGTCGTTCTGAAGCAGGACCAGTCACCGCCGCTATGGGCCCACGTCTTCTGTACTTATTGGCCGCTTCCGACACTAGGCTCAAACATGGCGCCCGGTGGTTTCTCTTGCAGCCAACCTCGATCATAGCGCAGTGCATGCTGGCAAGCAGCCTTCACGTACGTGGTGAGGCCCACAAGCAGGTGGCTGCGTACAATTCATCACTCAGCACAGCAGTCAGCTACGGGCACGTGGGTCTCGAGATGCGGGCCATCGCTGAGGTGACCGGGACGTGGTGGATGAGCGGATATTTGCGCACCGGCTGATCCGCGGAAGGATAACTGGCATGGTCAAAGCATACGTCCTCATCGTGACCAGCCCAGGGGCCACCCGACGCGTGGCACTTGCCGTGAAGGCGCTGGAACACGTGATCGAGGTGCACGAGGTGATGGGGCCGTACGACATCGTGGCTGAGATCGAGATGGAATCGCTGCAGGATGTTCCCACACTCCTCGCGGAGCACATCCGCACGCTGGACGGCATCCAGTCGACGACCTCGCTGGTGGCGTTCCCGATCTAGCGCGATTCCGGCGACCGGGCCTCTTCGATCGCTACCCGGAGGCGGGCGCGCCTGCGGCCTGCTGCACCGCACGGGCACGTTCTGAGATCGTGCGCAGCTCTGGTGAGACAAGATAGAGACCGACAGCGAACACTGCCACGGAGAGGCCGCCGATGGCGACCATCGCGGTGGGCCCGATGAATTCCGCCCCGAAGCCAACCACGAACGCGCCGACCGGGGTCAGGAGCCAGGTGATGGACCACACGCCCATCACGCGTCCTCGGAGGTGGTTTGGCACCAGGATCTGTAGCGTGGTCATGCCCAGGTTCAGGTAAATCGACGAGACGAACCCCGAGAAGAAGAGCGCGACGAGGGCGAGCTCGAACGAGGTGCTCTGCGCGAAGAGCATGACTGACAGTCCGAAAATCGTCGCAGTGCCGATCATCAACTCGCCGAGGCGGTTGATCTTGGCGAGTGCGATCGCGGCGAAGGTGCCGAGCAACGCACCAACCCCGGTGGACGCGCCCATGATCCCGTAGCCGGTGGTGCCAACATCGAGCACATCGTGGGCGAAGACCGCGAGCAGGAACAGGTAGGACATCCCGAACATCGAGGAGAAGAAGGAGAGCCCGATCACGGCGAAGAAGACGCGATCGGCCATGACGTACCGGAAACCAGCCATGAGGCCGCCGTCATCGCCTCGGGGCCGTGGGGGCATCGGCTTCACGCGCAGGGTGAGGATCAAGACGACGGAGACCGCGAAGGCGATCGCGGTGACCATAAACGCCTCGCCCACGCCGAAGACGGCGATGAGGACCGGGACGGAGGCCGGCGCGATGATGCGGATGCCGCTCCAGATCGCGTTGATCATCGACACCGCGCTCGCGATCACTCGCATATCGACAAGGCGCGGCAGGATGGCCTGCTGCGCCGGGTTGCCGATCGCGGAGAGCGCACCGGTGATCGCGGACCACCCGATGAGCATCCAGATGTTCACAAGGTCGGTCAGAATGAGGCCCGCGAGCAGGACGTAGTTAATGGTGAGCAGAATCTGACTGATGAGGAGCAGCTTCTTCTGCTCCATGCGGTCGGCCAGCAGACCTGCGGGCATGCTCAGCACGAGCGTTGGGATTGCCTGGGCGACGCCGACCGCGCCCAGCCACACCGCCGTGCGACCGAGGTCCTCCACGATGAACCAGCCGAGCGCAAAGATGTGGAACTGCATCCCGAAGACACGAACGAGCGAGGAGAGCCAGTAGCGCCGGTAGTTCGAGTAGCCAAAGGCGCCCCAGCGCCCGGGCGTGTCCTCGCCATCGGCAGGACTGTTCGCTGGCCCATCAGGTGGCGGGTGACCCGGGGCGCCCGTCCGCGGGGTGGCGTGGGAACTCATCTGCGCGACCGCCTACCGGGAGCCGTGAGCTTCGAGGAACGCGCCGACGACGTCGACCCACTCCTCGAACATGTCGTGGTATGTGGAGTGGCCGGCCTTCTCCAGCGTGACGGAACGCGCACCGGGGATGCTCATGTCCATCTCCTGCAACACCGGTGCCGAGAGCACCTGCGAGCGACCGCCGCGCACGATGAACAGCGGCAACTCGATCGAAGTCGCCTCATCGCGCAGATCATCGGGCCGCCAGGAGATGACTGCCTGCGGATCGTGGCGAGGCTGGAAGCCGCCGTCCACGGGCCGCAACGAGACGCTCGCCTGCAGTTCGAGTCCCCACTCAGGTGTGAACGGGGAGCTCGCGCGTCGAGGCGCCAGCCACTCTTCGACCGTGGCGAACGTACGGTGCTGGCCGCCGGGGAACTGGTCCTGGTAGGCATCGGGAGCGGAGGAGCGCTCGATGTGCAGCGGGATGTCGTTGGCGACCGCGCAGATGACGCGCTCGGGGTGGCGGGCGGTGTAGGCAATGGTGTTGTGGCCGCCCATCGACTGCCCCACAAGGATGAAGCGAGCGAAGCCCAGGTGAGCAGCGAAGGCCTCGAGGTCTGCGAGATAGTCCGCGGTACGGTAGTGATCGCGCGGGGCCCACTCGGAGTCGCCGTGTCCGCGCTGGTCGAGCGCGACGACGTGGTAGTCAGCGGCGAGGCGCTCCGCTACGCGCTGCCAGGCGCCCCACGCGCTGGAGAGGCCGTGGAGCATGAGCAACGGAACGGCATCCGGGCGGGGGGACGGATAGGTTACATAATGATGCTGCAGCCCGTCAGCGGTGAACGAGCCTGCGACCGGTGTGAGGTTGGCGGTCATCGGCGGGTCTCTCTAGCGGACGTGAAGGTGAGCTGCGTAATCACGAGAACGCGAATATACGCACCGGCGGGCGCTGGGGAAAGTCTCGCGGCTGACAGCCGGGAACGACACGGTCGACGGTGACGCGGTATCCTCGGACGGCTCAGGCCAAAGGAGGCATCGATGGCAATCACGCTGGACGCTGGGGATCCCGCGCCGGACTTCGAGATGAAGGACCAGGACGGGACCGTCCACAAGCTTTCGGACTACGCGGGCAAGACCGTGGTTCTCTACTTTTACCCGAAGGATGACACTCCCGGGTGCACCGTGGAGGCATGCTCGTTCCGCGACAACTACCAGGAGATCATGGACACGGGCGCCGTCCTCTTCGGCGTCTCCGCAGATGACGCCGAGTCACACGAGAAGTTCCGCGACAAGTTCGACCTGCCGTTCCCGTTGTTGGTCGACGAGGAGGCGAAGGTCTCCACGGCCTATGGCGTGTGGGGCGAGAAGAATATGTACGGCCGCAAGTTCATGGGCATCAACCGGGCGACGTTCATGATCGGCCCGGACGGCACGCTGACCAAGATCTGGAAGCGCGTGAAGCCCGAGGGCCACGGCGAGGATGTGCTGGGCTCGATCAAGGAGCAGGCAGCGGCCGCTTCGTAGCGCCTCTCACATCGACCCACATCGAGGACAGGGCGAAACGGCACCCAACTCGGGTGCCGTTTCTTTGTGTGCTTGAAGTCGCCGACCTCGGTGCGAAACTGTTGAGATTGCTACATAACGAACGCACCGATATCTGTATCGGTGCGTTCAGTGAGCCACACGGCGCGGGTGTGAGGCCTCGCGAGGTGTGCCTTCAATTCCGTTGCTGCGGGTGCGTGATCAGGCAGCGATCCGGTCGATTTGCTCGACCAGCACGCGACCGCCACACGCTGAGCAGCGCAGGCCGCGGTCGGTTGCTACTGCGTGATGCAAGAGCTCCACCTCGGGAGCAATCAGATGCACATCGCCGGCGCCGTGCTCGCCGGGGTGGGATTCAAACTCACCCAGGTAGCGGGCGCAAGAGAAGCAGCGCAGTTCGCCGCGATATGTCGTTCGAGCGGGCATGTAACCCTCCTATACCTCATACCCATATAGGGTATCCTGAGAGCGAATCATACCCGCTGGGGGTATGTCGCGCAAGGCTCTGGTTGAGAGAACTCTGGTCGGCAGATGAACGATGTTTGGGGGCGTCTGGTTTCCCAGATGAGGGGGAGGGGCTCGTAGTGGTGTTTGCTCAGGATGGATGCCGCTGCTTGTGTCGCGCTGTATGCACTCCGGTCGCCGCGTGGCTGACATAAGAAGCGGGATCTCTCCTCACAGCCAGCGGCTGTCGGCACCTGAGCTGGCCAGAGCTCGCTGGTGGCGCAGGCCGACGGTGGGGCCGGCCGGGATGGTGTCGCGGTGCGAGACGGGTCAGTTGGACCTCCACCAGTGTGGGTACTCGAGGCTTCAGCCACCGGCGGGATCTCGTGTCGATGTGCGTGAGGCGCTGGCGACAGTGTTCCTTGATGCGTCAGAGGCTTCCGTTGCGTGGACCTTGGGGATGGAGTCTGTGAGTACCTGGTTGGGAGCCTTGCCACGGGTGAATAGAGCATCGGAACAGGCTCCTCGGGTCCCGGGACTGTACTTCGCACTATCTCGGTTATGTATAATATTGACGTCACGTGCTCCTGTGGCGGAGGGTTGAGGTCCTGGCGTGCGTCTGGGGCGTGGTGAGGATGCGCCGGTGCTACACTCGAACGACATCCGATGCGGTTGCGGCGGCGCGGTGCCGCGGGCCGTTGTTCTCATGAGGCGGCAGCGCTTTGGAATCGAATGCGGTTCGCAATGTGATGCTGGGCGTGGTGTCCGTGATGATCGGCGCGTTGCTGATCGCCACGGGGTTCCTCGCTCGCATAGTGACCGAGCCCGAGAGTGCGGGTGCGCCAACGGCGCCGACCGCGGTGGCTGGCGCACCGTCGCTGGAGGATGCCGATTTCGGCATCCTGGCAGAGATCGCGCAGATCCTCGCACGTGATTATGTTGAGCCAGGCCAGGCAGATCCCGAGTTCCTGCGTGACGGTGCGATTCGTGGCCTTTTCGATTCGCTGAACGATCCCCACAGCGCCTACATCGACCCCGGTACCTACGCGCTCTCGCGCGACAACTTTGAGGGCAGCTTCCAGGGCATTGGCGCTACGGTGTCGCGCCAGGGCGACTGGGTGGTGATTGTGCGCGCGATACCGGATACGCCAGCGGAGCGTGCCGGTATTGAGCCGGGCACGATCATCCTCGCGGTCGACGGTGAGTCGGCCGAGGGCTGGAGCGTTGAACAGGCCGTGCTGCGGATCCGCGGGCCCCGGGGTTCCGAGGTCACGCTGTCGGTGCGGTTCCCGGACGGCACGGAGGATGAGGTCACGCTGGAGCGAGACGAGATCGCGGTTGCCTCGGTCGGCCGTGAGCCGCCTGGTGGCGTGCTTCGTGACGCCGATGGCGAGCTGGTTGAGGACGTTGCTTATGTCCGGATTGGCTCGTTCACCCGTGCGACGCCGGGCGAGCTGCAGGCGATGCTTGAGGAGATCAACGCGTCCGGTGTGAGTGGCGTGATCCTCGACGTGCGCAGCAATCCCGGGGGATTGCTGAACGAGACGCTGGCCATCGGTGACATGCTGCTGGACAACGGCCTGATGGTGATCCAGGTGGATCGCGACGGTCGTGAACAGGTCGCGGAGGCACGGCCCGGGATGGTGACGGACCTGCCGATTGTGGTTGTTCAGGACGAGTTCTCGGCCTCTGGCTCGGAGCTGCTGGCGGCGGCGCTGCAGGAGAATGGCCGTGCGATCGTGGTGGGTGCGCAGTCGTTCGGTAAGGGCACGGTCAGCCATTCCGTGGAGCTGTCGAACGGTGGCGCGGTGTACGTCTCGATCGCGCGCTGGCTGAGCCCGGACCGGAACCAGATCGAAGGTCGCGGCGTGATCCCGGACGTGGAGGTCACGCTGACGCTGGACGACATCGAGCAGAACCGCGATGTGGCCGTGCACCGGGCGATTGAGATCCTGCGCTCAGGTGGCGCGAACTAGATCGAACTTGCAGACGGCGGTCCACCCTCCCCTGCCGGCGCGGGGCCGCGGATCTGACATTTCATTATGTCTAGTATGATATGATCTCCACAGTGCGACGATGCTGATCTGTTGTCGCGGTGATTGCCGAGGGTGATGTGGCGAAGGCGAAGCAGAAGCAGGCAGCCCGAGCGCAGCGCGCCTCCTCCACGGTGGCGGTGAACCGTCGTGGTCGCTATGACTACGAGATTTCGGATTCGATGGAGGCTGGCCTGGCGCTGACGGGCTCCGAGGTGAAGTCGATCCGTGAAGGCAATGCCTCGATCGCGGAGGGGTATGCCCGCTTCGTGAACGATGAGCTGTGGCTGTATAATGTCCATATAGGCCCATACGGCCCCGCACGGGAGAATCACGATCTCCGGCGGCCCCGCAAGCTTCTTCTGCATCGCCGGCAACTGGACCGGTGGCACGAGGTGCTGCAGGAGCAGCCGCGGACGACGATTATTCCGCTGCGGATGTACCTTCATAACGGACTGGTCAAAGCCGAAATCGGCCTCGCGCGCGGCAAGCGCAGTTATGACAAGCGAGAGACCATCAAGAAGCGCGAAGCGGACCGCTCTATGCAGCGGGCGTTGCGGCAGGCTGTGCGTTAGTACGGGGTGCCGAGGCTCCCACTGCGACGATCGTGTCCCTCGCCTGCTCCGATGATGATCACCGATTTCGTTTAGCGATCCGTCCGTCCGACCTCGTCGTGAGGTCGTGTTCCATTCGTGGGGACGACAGGATTCGACAGGTGTGGATGGGTGCGGACTGCGAGCCGAGGCGCCACCGCCCTCGTTAATCAGGTGGCAAACGGATAAATGGCGACCGTCAACTCGCCCTCGCTGCCTAACTAAGCAGTGACGTGGTCGGCATCCTCGCCCGGACGGGATGTCAGACCGCGACGTTAAGTCCAGGGTGCGTCAGTGCATCGCGTCTCAGGAGTGCACTGACAAAGACGGACTGAGACTGGCCGGTACTGTCCCACGTTGCCAGGGGGACGTCGGTGAGAAACTGGTCTGGTGACTACGCTCGTAGATGTTCGTATGCGACACACTCTGGACGGGGGGTTCGATTCCCCCCCGTCTCCACCACTTCAACACGCGATTGTGAATCTGACAGCGGCCCCGCGAGGGGCCGTTTCGCTATGTTGATGTTTTCCCAGATCGGGAGACGCGGAGATTCACGTGCGTGCAGTGCGGCTAGACATCTGTGGCTACAGTGTTGCCGATAGTGGCGGAGTGACTGCGGCTCTGCGGTCGCGGTGCGAGGTGTGACGTGAGGGGGCATCTTGAGACAAGACGATGCTGTCCTGCCGGTGGTGCGTGTGGTTGCGGTGATCATCGTGGTGGTGTTGGTGCTGGCGGTGATCGTGCTGTATGGCATGCCTGATGAGACTGAGCGGTTCTGGGCGTGGACGATCAATCCCCAGATGACGCCGCTGCTGATGGGGGCCGGGTATGCGGCGGGGGCGTACTTCTTTGCTCGTGCCGCGGTGACTCGGTCATGGCGGACGATCACGCTGGGCTTCCTGCCGATCACAGCGTTTACCTCGCTGTTGTTGCTCGCGACGTTGCTGCACTGGGAGAACTTCAACCACAGTCACGTGGCGTTTTTCTTGTGGACGTTTCTGTACGTGGTGACGCCGGTGCTGGTCCCTGCGCTGTGGTGGGTGAACCGTCGGAGGGATCCGGGTCGGGAGGCGAGTGAGCTGCTGATTCCCGGCACGGTGCGTGCGGTGCTGGCGGTGGCCGGTACGCTGATCGTGGTGCTGGCGCTGGTGATGTTTGTGAGTCCTACGACGGCAGTTGATGTGTGGCCGTGGCAGCTCTCCGACCTGACTGGTCGCACGGTGTCTGCGTACCTCGCGCTGACAGGGCTGAGCCTGGGGATGATGGCGCAGGACGGGCGCTGGCGCGCATCGAAGGTGTTGCTTGAGAGCCTGATGATCGGGTCGGCGCTGATCGTGGTTGGCATCGTGCGGGCGTGGGATGTGCTCGATCCGTCTGCGACGGTGCGGTGGGTCTATGCGGCTTCGATGGTGGGGGGGCTCGCTCTGATGATCGTGCTGTGGGTGCGGATGGAGTCCTGGGAGCGCTTGCGGCGGGATGGGGATGCGTCGGAGGCGGCGACCGCCGAGGTGGCCCGCTCCGAGTGACGCGCGATCCTCGGGGAGACGGCGGAGCGTTGTCCCTCAGTCGAGCCTGACCGGAAGCGACGTGAGCCCTCGCACCGTACCGGTCGCCCGGCGCTCAACCGGGTGGTCGGGGTCGAGGCGGATGGCGGGGAATCGTTCCAGCAGGCGGTTGAAGAGGATGCTGACTTCGAGGCGTGCGAGCGGAGCGCCGATGCAGAAGTGCGGGCCGAGGCCGAAGCCGAGGTGCCGGTTGTCCGTGCGGGTGATGTTGAGGCGGTCGGGATCCTCGAAGCGCTCCGGGTCACGGTTGGCCGCGGCGATGCTGAGGATGATGAGGTCGCTGCGGCGGATCTGCTTGCCGCGCAACTCGAAGGGCTCGCGGGCGCGGCGGGTGGTGGCCTGGGGTGGGGGGTCGAATCGCAGGCATTCCTCGACGGCAGCATCGGCCAGTTCGGGGTTCAGGCGCAGCTGCTCCAACTGGTCGCGCTGCTGGAGCAGCGCCAGCAGGCCGTTGCCGATCACGTTCGTCGCCGTCTCGTGTCCGGCGGCTAGCAGGATGATGCAGAAGGAGTAGAGCTCGTCCTCGGTCAGGCGGTCGCCCTGCTCTTCTGCCTGCACGAGCGCGGTGAGCAGGTCCTCGCGTGGTTCCCGGCGGCGGTCTTCGAGCAGCGGACGGAAGAATGCGCGCATCTCCTCGATGGCCCGGTCCGCGGCCTCGATGGACTGTCGATCCTGTGCGATATCGAGCGCTACGGCCATGGCGGCGGACCAACCGGCGAAGCGTTCGTGGTTGTCGGCGGGGACGCCGAGGAGCCCTGCGATGACGCGGATCGGCAGCGGTTCCGCGAGTGCCGTCATGACGTCCATCCGGGTGGAGTCGGTTGCGACCTGATCGAGTAGCTGATCTGTGTACGCCTCGATCTGCTCGCGCATGGGTTCGACGACGCGCGGGGTGAAGGCGCGGTTCACGAGCGTGCGGAGGCGTGTGTGGTCAGGTGGGTCGAGGCCGAGGAGCGAGTGCTCGAGCCAGGCCTGGACCTTGCTGTCGCGTCGCCAGTAGGCATCGATGCTGGTGGGGGTGCGGTCGGCGGAGACTCGGTCGTCGCGCAGGAGGTTGCTGACGTCGTCGTGGCGGGTGATGAGCCAGCCGCGGGCGGTCTCCATCCAGTGGACCGGGTCGCGCTCCTGAATCTCGCGGAGCACCGGGTAGGGATCGGCACGCAGCGCGGGGTCGAACGGGTCGAGTGCCACGCCGGAACTTCGGCGCTCTTTCATCACCAGGAGGCGGATGGTGGGATTGCGCACCACGCTCCACCGCATGGGAAGGAATGCGAGATCGGAAGGCTTCATCCGTAGGCTCCTTCGAGGTCGGGATGGGCAGCGTGTGCCTGAGGCGTGCCCGGACACCCGTTACGCGGCGGGCTGATGCAACCCGCGGAGCTGTCGCCACTCCTCGAGCACCTCTGCGATGCCATCGCGAAGTGAGGGGTAGTGGAGTGCGAATCCTGTTTGCTTGAGCTTGTCGTTCGCGACGACCACGTTGCCTGTGGCTGCTTCCGTGAGGATGGGACCGATGGCGAGCTGGCAGAGCCACCTGGGTAGCGGGCGCTTGCGGTAGGGGATGCCGGTTGCTTCCGAGACGACTTCCAGGATGTCCTGGAGGGTCATCGGCTCATCGTCGGCGATGAAGTAGCGCTCGCCTGGTGTGCCGTGCTGGAGCAGGTGGAGGATGGCTCGCGCGCAGTCCTCGCGGTGGATGAGGGAGATCGCGGGTTCGTAGCCGCGGAGTGAGTAGATGCGCTTGCGTCGGTGGAGGGGTTCGAGCACGAGTTGCGGGAGCCACGACTCCGGGCCGTACACGGCGCCGGGGAAGGCTACCTGTGTGGGAATCCCGTGCTGGTGGGCGGCCTCGGCGAGTTCGATGGCCGGGGCGATGTAAGGGCCGGTGCCCTTCGGGTGCGCCTCCATGGATTCGGTGGCTGGCGCATCACCGGTATCGCCGTAGTAGCTGGCGCCCGCGACGTAGACGACGTTCTCGATTCGATCGGTGTTGAGCGCCTGGAAGAACGACCGGGTCATGCGGGTCATGCCGTCGCGGTAGGCGATGGCGAGGCGCTTGCTGAGGCGACGGCCCCAGGTTGGCGGACCGGCCACGTAGATCGCTCGCTCCGCTTCGGCAGCGGCTGGCATCCACGGACCCGGTTCGAGGAGGTCGCCGATGACGGCGTGGATGCCGCGCTCCTCGAGCTGCTGGGCGGCTGCCCGGTCACGGGTGAGGACGCAGAGGTCCATGCCCAACTCAGCTGCGGAGTCGACCACCTGCCGTCCCACGAAACCGGTTCCGCCAGCGATGAACGTGTAGGTCACGCGTCGTTCACCTCGATCTTGTGTCCGGTGCCGGGCCTCGCTTCTGATCTGTGTCTACCGGCATACCCTACATGCGACGTCAACCGGAAGTGTCGATCTCCTGATGGGCGTGGCGTCACTGAAGACCAGCGGTCCTCCCGGCTCGTTGGTGTTGCGTGGGTATGGGGCTATATCGTCTGCCGATGTTATGTCATAAGATGTCGCGCGACGCTCCTCGCGTTGACGCTGCGCGAACTGGTGCGTTATTTGTGGTAGCCGTTTGTGCCCTGATGACCCCGGGGCGCTACCCGTCAACGGCCCTCTGACGTCAGCGCCGTGTCGCTGATCTCTGTGACCGGAGGAACAGGCCCTGGGCTCATCGCTTTTCACCAACCTCTGGTATGGCTCCGTCCTTGTGCTGCTGCTGACGGCAGTGACGGTGGGGCTGTCGCTGTGGGTGCGTTCGCGCGCTCCTCGGGGTGGGTATTTCAGCGACACGGACCGAGCGGCCGGCATCTTTACCAGCGTGGGGACGTTGTTCTCAGTGCTGCTGGCGCTGGTGATCCTGCTCTCGGTGGAGAACTACACACAGGCCCAATCGCGCGCGAATGCGGAGGCGGACTCCGTGCTGGAGCAATTCCAGCTCGCGACCCTGCTTCCCTCGCGCCATCAGTACGCCGTGCAGAGCCAGTTAGTCTGCTACGGGCGCAGCGTGTCCGAGCTGGAGTGGGCTCGGATGAGCCACCATGAGAGCAACCAGGTGGTGGACCGGTGGGCATCCTCCATCGACTCGGCGACGAACCTGGTGAGTGTGAGCGGTGCGCGTGCGGAGGCAGGCTACCGGCTGTTCCTGGAGCAGAGCCTGGAGCGGCAGAAGGAGCGACGCGGGCGGCTGGAGGGGGCGGACGGCGCCCTGCCCGGGATGGTCTGGCCGATCCTGGTGCTGGGGATGGTCGGCATCCTGTCGCACATGGTGGTGTGGGCGGACC
>JBJHDC010000028.1:0-8062 GCA_050486345.1 Dehalococcoidia bacterium
TGCGAGCGGGTCAAGCTGCGGGACGGTCGGGCCGGTCTGGTGGAGCGTCCGCCCGAATGCGTCTGCCGGGATGCGCAGCCCGTCGGCCTCGTCGCGCCAGCGCTGCCGCAGGGTCGGCTCGTCGGGTACATCGAGGGTGCGCCCGTGTGGGTGAACGCACCGTTTGTGGCCCTGTTCCCCGGCGCGCACGTGGACGCCGGCACGCCGGTGATCGTGGCTTACCCGCGCCCCGGGGTGACGCCGCCCGCGGGCACGATTGAGCTGCGGTATGACTTCGATCGTGGCGCGCAGGGCTGGGAGGCTGACTTCAGCGACTACGGTCCTGGCTTCGAGATGGAGCTCGGGTCCGGCATCGCCCCGCTGCCGGAGTCGATTGAGCAGACCGGCCAGGGGTTCCGCCTGACTGGCATGAACCGCACGGATGACCTGTTCATGTTCCTCAAGCGCGCCATTGGTGCGGCCGAGGGTGTGCAGCCGGGACAGGCGTACGAGGTGTCGTACCGCATCGTGTTTGCCTCGGACGGTCCGACCGGCTGCTTCGGTATCGGCGGAGCGCCCGGCGAGTCGGTGTTCCTGAAAGCCGGCGTGGTGGCTGAGGAGCCCGATGTCGCGCTGGTGGACGGCTACTACGTGCTGACCGTGGACAAGAGCAACCAGGCGTCTGGTGGCGAGGATGTGTGGCTTGTCGGTGACGTGGCCAACGGCATCGAGTGTGACGACGCGCTTGAGGCTGGCATGCCGCACGCCGTGGTGGAGCACGAGTACACGCACACGCAGCCGGTGACCGCGACGGACGCGGGTGAGCTCTGGCTGATCGTCGGTACTGACTCGGGCTTTGAGGGTCGGACGACGCTCTACTACATGGAGATCGAGGTCATGCTCACGCCCGTCGCGTCGTAGCACCTCGGCAGACCATTATGTCGCCCCGCTGCGGGACTCCCCTGCAGCGGGGCGATGTTGTGTGCGGGACGGCATAGGTGCGGACTCAGCCTACCAGCCACACCAGGAGCCCGAAGAGCGCGAGGAACGGCACCGCGCGAGCGACGTAGATGACGATGCGCGGCCAGGGTAGATACCAGTGGTCCAGTGCCCCCTCGAAGCGGTGGCGAGGCACGAACCAGCCCAGCAGGGTCGCGCCGATGATGCCTGAGGTGACGACGACCTGGGTGGCGCCGACGCGGTCCATCGCCTCCAGGAATGGCTCGCCGAGGAGGGTGACCTCGAGCGGGCTGAAGGTGAGCGCGGACGGGATGCCGAGGAGCATGACGGCCGCGACGCAGAGGAGGACCGCCCGGCGCAGGGTGTAGTCGAGCTCATCGCGCACGCTGGTGATGATCACCTTCATGCCGGCGATGCAGGAGCTGAAGGCAGCGGCGAAGAAGAGCGGGAAGAAGAGGAGGGCCAGCAGCCAGCCGATACCCAGCGATTCGAACGCCGTGGGGAGCGTGTCGAAGGCGATAGCGCTGCCCTCGTCCGGGGAGAGGCCGAACGTGAAGACGAGCGGGAAGAGCATCCAGCCTGCCAGCAGCGCGATCATCGTTTCGGTTCCTGCGACCACCACGGAGGCGCGCGGTACATTGAGGTTCTTTGGTGCGTAGCTGCCGTAGGTCATCAGGTAGCCCTGGCCGATGGCGAGCGAATAGAACGCCTGGCCCACTGCAACCAGCCAGAGGCCCGGCTCCGTAAAGCGCGAGAAGTCTGCTTCCAGGAGGAAGCGGGTGGCCTCGCCCCATCCGTCCAAGGTGAAGCCATAGATCACGAGGACGACCACCGTAATCAGGAGCGGCGGCATCAGGTAGCGGGCCAGCCGCTCTACACCCGCGACTCCGCGCATGAGCACGCCAATGAGCAGGATGCCGATGAGCAGGAAGTACCAGAACGAGGCATAGCCGGACGTGAACTCATCGAACTGGCGGACTTCGCCGCGAATGCTGTCCACGGCGTAGCCCAGCGTCCAGCCGGTGATCACGATGTAGTAGCTGGTGATGACGACGGTGAGCAGGACGACGAGCCATCCGACGATGGCGGCGTGACGGTGTACGGAGCGGAAGCTGGCGACGGGGCTACCGAGGGTGAAGCGACCGGCGCTGACCTCGAGCAGCATGATGGGGATGCCGATGGCCAGGATGGCGATCAGGTAGGCGATGACGAAGGCACCGCCCCCGTTCTCGCCGGCGAGGTAGGGAAAGCGCCAGAGGTTGCCGAGGCCGACCGCCGCAGAGGCGGTGGCGAGCACGAATGCCCGCTCTGATGACCATCGGGCGCGCTCGGCCTGTTCTGCCTGCGCATCGGCGGCATCGAGATCCGTGCGGGCGTCCTCCGCGTCCGAGATAGGATCCGCCTCTCTGTGTCAGTTCACGACGGGCTCACCCGCGCGTGCTGTCGCAAGGTAGATGGGCTCACGTGAGCTTGCTCTATCTCACGATAGCATCCATAGACACGTGGATTCGTGCCAGAAGTCGGGATGGGGCGGGCAGCGGTGCGCGTTACGCGACGTGGGTGACGGCGGATTCGAACCGATCGATGACGTGGTTCGAGAAGAGGTGCGCGACCAACTCGCCGCGGCTGTTGACCTCGGCCTTTTCGTAGATGGTCTTCACGTAGTCGCGCACGGTGTGCGGCGAGATGATGAGTTCGGCGGCGATCTCCTTCATAGAGAGGCCGCGGCAGAGCCGTAGTGCGATCTCGGTCTCCCGCTCGGTGAGGCCGTACGACTCCAGGAGGATGGGCACGAGGTCATCCGAGCCGGCACTCTCCACCGTCACAGCCACGGCGCCGGCGTCGCCCTCCATTGGCGACACGTGCACGCGCAGCCAGCGGCCGCTCTTGCCTCGCAGGCGGGTGGTGAGGCTGGCGGTGCTGCGGCTCCAGCGGGCGCGGGTGGCGGCGACGCGAATCAGATTGGGGATGGGGCCCTCACCGTTGCCGTTCACGTGCAAGTCTTCCAGCATGCGCGAGCCGCCGGCCGTCATCCCGGTGACCTGCCCGCTGCCATCAAGCATGAGCACGACGGGGGGATCGATGGCGGCCTCGCGGTTGACGCGACCCAGGGCGCGCCGGAGTGCGTGGGTGGCGAGAGGGAGGAGCGCACGCACATCGGCGACCTCATCGTCGGTGAACGGCTCCATGCCGGGCGGGCGGAGGAAGGCACCGATGGCGAGGCACTGGGAACCGGCCATGAACACGGCGCGGAGCTCATCGGTCGCGCCAATCGGGCCGTAGATCTTCTGGTACCGGGGGCTGCGCATCAGGTCGCCATCCACGGCGTCTGCGAGTGTGGCGACGTGATCCAGTGAGCGCACGAGATCCGTGAACTTGTTGAAGTCCGGGTCTAGGAGCTCGTTGTCCCAGAAGGGGCTACACGCGGTGGGCTCGAACCCTTCGACAACGCCACCCGAGGGGAGCATGGTGTCCGGATCGGTGGTCATCAAGGCCGAGAGATCGAAGCGCGCTACATCGTGTAGCGAGAGCAGGATTGCCTCGCAGACCGGACCGACGGGAAGTTCCTCTCGGTCAGCGGCGATCAAGCGGTCGTGTGCGCGTGTGCGGCCCGTCACGGTAGTCATGGCGGGAGCATACGCAACCGGGTGCAGCGCTACCACCCCCGCGTTTGAGGGGATCCGGTCCCCGTCCGCGCGGGTGGAGGTTCCTCGATTCGCGGGATGTTCGCGCGCGGGTCGCATTCCTAGGATGCGGTCATCCAGTCACGTCGCATTGCGACCGTACCCAAGGGATGAAGACGATGAGCTTCGAACCGCACGACCCAATCCACCTGCCGCCGCTGGAGGTCGCCCGAGACACATTCCTTCTGCGATGCGCCCAACCGGCATTCGGGGCGCCACTGTCCGTCTCCCTGAACTCGCTGGTAATCCGGGGCGCTGAGCCGGTGATCGTGGACACGAATACCCCTGCGAACCGCGAGGCGTGGCTCAGCGATGTCGCGTCGGTGGTGGACCTCGAGGCCGTGCGGTGGGTGTTCATTTCGCACGACGACATCGACCACACGGGGAACCTGGCGGAGGTGCTTGAGCTCTGTCCGCAGGCGACGGTGGTGATGAACTGGGCACTCAATGAACGCATGAGCTGCGAAATCAATGTGCCGCCGGAGCGGATGCGCTGGATTGATGACAACGGCGCGCTGGATGTGGGTGATCGGGTGCTGCGTGCGATCCGGCCGCCGGTCTACGACAGCCCGACGACACGCGGTCTGTACGACCCGACGACGGGTGTGTACTGGGCCTCGGATGCCTTCGCGACGCCGATGCCCGCACAGCCGGTGGAGCATGTGAGCGAGCTCCCCGCCGAGATGTGGGCGGAAGGGATGGCGATGTTCCATCACCACGCACTGGCTCCGTGGCTATCGATGGTGGACACGAATGCGTACGGCGAGCAGGTGAAGCGGGTGAAGGACCTCGACCTGCGTGTGATCACGGGGGCGCATACGCCGGTGATCAGCGGGGAGATGGTTGGCGCTGCGCTCGGGCACCTGGCCGCGCTGCCGCGGGTGATTCCGCCGCCGCACCCGGATCAGCGGGTACTGGAGGCCATCCTAGCTGGCGCTCCGGCCTGATGGTGGCTCAATGACGGCGAGCCGGCGAGGACGCACCCCTTCCGCGTCCTCGTCTGGCTCGCTGTTCGGCCTTCAGGGAGCGTCCTGGGCGAAACCTTCCGCGTGCGCCTTCGCGACCGCTTCGAGCTTTGATCGTGCATCGAGCTTGTCGAGGATTGATTGCACGTGGCCACGGACGGTGTGGTAGCTGATCACGAGTTCCTCGGAGATGGCGGGGTTGTCGAGACCGCGAGCCATGAGTGCGAGGACCTCCCGCTCCCGTGGTGTGAGGAGCTCAATCGCGCGGGCGCGGGATGCTTCTTTCTCGGCGCGGGTGCGGCCAAGTGCGACCAGGCGGCGAAGCATGGGTGCGGGAATGAGCATCTCACCGGCTGCGGCACGGCGAACCTGGTCCGCGAAGTCGGTACCACTGAGCGTCTTGGAGAGGTAGCCGCTAGCGCCGGCCTCGACCGCGGCGAGCATGGCGGCGTCACCCGCGTCAGCACTGATGATGACGACAGCAGCGTTTGGGTTCGACTCACGGATGGCGGCGGCCGCTTCCGCGCCGGTGCCGTCTCCCATGTGGTAATCCATCAGGACGACGTCCGGGGCAACCTGTCGCGCTGTTGACACCGCACCAGCCACGGACGCCTCGATACCGACCACCGTGATATCCAGTTGATGACGAAGCGCGAGGGCGATGCCTTCGGCGACCATCTGGTGATCGTCCACGATAAGCACCCGGATCGCAGATTCCTGATCTGTCACGGTGTGCCTCGATGCGACCGAATCTTGATGTCGCCAACGCGGAACGCTGTGCCGTTCAGCATGGCGTCAGCAGCCCTGCGGGGCTCGTGCGCTGCCGGATGGGGCACGCCGCAGGCTTCCGGCGACCGCGACATCGCGGTGACCGGGTATCTCGTTGGTGGGCGACGGCATCGAGACATCGCGCTCCCCCGCTACGGTGTGCGTCGAGTCAGATTGCAATCCTATACTCGTTTCGCAACTGATGTTAGGCCCTGGTGTTCGACCTCGAGATGCCGGGAATCTGTGCGGTAGTGAGGGTGACGATCTGGGCGGCTGGACGAGCCCTCGAGGCGGCGTCAGAGCTGTGGAGGGCGTTCCGCCAGATCCGATGGCCAGCCCCCTCATCTGGTCGATGCGCCTGCCGTCGTAACAGCATCCTTCGTTCGTGCCAGTGTGTGGTCCCACGTAGCGGCTCCACGTGTTGCCAGCCGGTGGGAGAAGGTGTTTACTACTGGGGAACTGTGATCGAGCCCCGTTAGGTGAGGCTCCTGGGTTGGTTTGCTCGCTGCCCGGAAACGTCGAGAGACGCCAACGGGTTGAACAGGCATTGTCGAATCAAGGCTCTGTCTAATGCGGGTGGAGGGTGAGCCCTCGAGACGCCCAGTGCCGAAGCTCCACATGGGGGAAGTCGATGACGTCGTAGTTGCGGATTGTCCGCACAGACGCTGCGATGTGAACGGCCTCCCGCGTGTGCAGCGCTGGAGGCCGTTTTGTGTCTCCGGGGAACCTGCTGAGCGGAGCGCCAGGGAAGGAGGGCATGTGAGTCGTCATTCATCTTCGACCGACGTTCCAAGACCATCATGCCAGCCACCTGTGCCGGGGTTCGTGTTGCCCAGCTAGCGCGACGCTGCGGGCTCTCATGGGTGGCGAACCGAGAGGAACCACCCATGCACTGGATCCCAATCCCCAGATTTCCTCGCGATTGCCGTTCGACGGTTGATCCGTCCGTGCAGGATGCAGCGCATCTTGCTCTCCTCCTCAGCGGCCTCTCGCCGTGGGAGCGGTTCGCTGTGCTCCGTGTCTTAACGTCAACGACCGACGATCAGGACGGTAGTAACTACCGACATCGGCTGTGGGAGCAGCGGCACTGCAGGGCGGAACTTGCCGCATGCACGGGGGCTGTGGCGTCTGTCTTGCGCACCATGGGTGAGGGACCGGCAGTGAGAGGAGCGGTGGCATGACCTTCGAACCGGAAGTGCTTGACTCCATCGAAGAGGCGCTGGTCCGCAGCAACGTCGAGGACGTGCACCGGATCCTCGACGCTGAGGGCGACCGCTCGGTGCGGACGGAGCTGCTGTACGAGGTTACGGACGCACAACTCGTGCAGATCGTGCGGCTGTTGGAGCACGAGCCGTTTGCACAGCTGATCGAGGATCTGGACGCCTCGACCGTGGCGGACCTGGTGGGGCGTGTCCCGGTTGAGGATGCGGCGCTGGTGCTGAACACCCTTGACCCGGACGACGCGGCAGACGTGATCAACCGCCTGGAGCCGGAGGTTGCGGAGCCGTTGCTCACGGCGATGGACCCGGGTGACGCGACTGCCGTGCGCGATCTCCTTGTCTACCCGCCGGATACCGCCGGCGGGCGCATGACCCCGGAGTTCATCACGATCTCAGGTGAGCTCCGTGCAGATACGGCGATCGCGGAGATCCGTCGCGTGGCGGAGGAAGCGGAGACGCTGAGCTACGTCTACGTTACGGACCCGGCGGAGCGCTTGCTGGGCGTGGTGTCCATGCGCAACCTGGTGGTTTCGCGCCCGGACACCCCGGTTGCTGAACTGATGGTCGCTGATGTGGTCACCGTGGATGCTTCCGAGGACCAGGAGGAAGCCGCGCGGCTCCTCAACAACTTCAACCTGCTGGCACTTCCCGTGGTGGATGACGAGGGACGCCTCGTGGGTATCGTGACTGCGGACGATGTGGCGCAGGTGGTGCAAGAAGAGGCAACCGAGGACTTTCATCGCGGCGCGGCGGTCGCGCCGCTGCCGATGGGGTACCGGCGTGCGCCGATCCGCACGCTGTACCAGAAGCGTGTTCCGTGGCTGGTAGCGCTGGTGTTCATCAACATCGCGTCGTCCGGTGTAATCGCGGCGTTCGAGGACACGCTGGAGGCGACGATCGCGCTGGCGTTCTTCATTCCGCTGCTCATCGATAGTGGCGGGAATGCAGGGGCACAGTCAGCGACGCTGGTGGTGCGCGCGATTGCGACGGACGACCTGCGGATGAATGAGTGGGCTCGGGCTCTCTGGAAAGAGATACGCGTGGGGCTGGGCCTCGCGTTGACCATGGGTGTCGCGGCTGCGGTGCTCGGGTTCTTCCGCGGTGGTCCTGAGATCGGCTTGATCGTGTTCCTGGCGATGGTCGCGATCGTAATGGTGGCAAACCTGATTGGGACGGTCCTGCCGCTGATTCTCACCCGCCTGCGCATCGACCCGGCCACGGCGAGCGGGCCGCTGATCACGTCGGTGGTCGACGTGTGTGGCCTGCTGATCTACTTCAGCATCGCCGCGTTGGTGTTGACCGAGATCAACGGATAGCGCATCACGCGCCTGGGCACCTCGGAGGGCACTCGTGCTCCCGAGGTGCTCAGGAATGTGCGATGGCACGTCGCACGACCGCATGGGGGGCTCATGGACTGGTGGGAGGCCGTGCTCCTCGGGTCCGTGCAGGGCCTGTTCATGTTCATCCCCGTCTCGTCGACCAGTCA
>JBJHDC010000028.1:8072-21323 GCA_050486345.1 Dehalococcoidia bacterium
ACAGCATCTACTCATCGCGGCTGGCTCGGACCTCCCTTCGCCGGGTGCGGCGGAGATGGTGCTGTTCGACCTCGTGGTGCATGCGGGCACGCTTGTGTCGATTGTGATCGTGTTTCGTCAGACGCTCGCGCACTGGACTCGCGGGTTGCTGCGCGATCTGGGGATCGCTACGGTTGGCGCACCAGCGGTCTCGATGCCTGCGGGCGGACGGATGCACCTGCGGCTGGCTGTGCTGGCGGCGGTGACCGTGGGAGTGACCGGGGGCGTTGGGCTGGTGTTATATGGGGTGTTCGCGGCGGTCTTCGAGCGGCCGCTGCTGATTGCGGCGACGCTGGCGATCACGGGCGTGATCCTGTGGTCCACCGACCGTCTGGCGCCGCGCCGCCGAGGACTGCGCCGGCTGGGCCCGGGGACCGCGGTGGTCATCGGGCTGGCGCAGGCAGCGGCGCTGCTGCCGGGCATCAGCCGCAGTGGTACGACGATTGCTGCGGGCCTCTACTGCGGATTGCGCCGCCGGTGGGCCGCGGAGTACAGCTTCCTGGTAGCGGTTCCGACGATCGTCGCGGCTACGGTGGTACAGAGCCGTGAGGTCTTCACCTCGGACGAGGCGTTCACCATTGGATGGCCGGCGCTAGTGGTGGGGTTTATCGTCGCCGCGGTGGTGGGCACGTTCGCGCTGAAGCTGGTGCTCCGGCTGCTGTATCGCGCGCGGCTACGGTACTTCGCCTACTACGTCTGGGCAGCGAGCGCTGGTGTGTTTGCCTACGTTGTGGGCAGGTCAGCGGGCGTCGGCTGAGACAAGAGGGGGAGCGCGATCCGGAGAGATCTCCAGTTCGCTCGCGCCCGCCGCAACTCCGGACTGGCCTCAAGCGGCTCCGGGTTCATAGGCGAGTGCGCTCTGGCGGAACTTCTCCAGCAGCGTGATGAAGAGCTGACGCTCCTCCTCGTCGAGGCCGTGGAGGACATCCGTGAAGAAGCATGCGTTGGCCGGCATGACCCGCTCCGCGATTGCCTCGCCTTCCTCGGTGAGCTCCACCCAGGAGATGCGGCGGTCTGGCTCGTTGGGCACGCGGCGCACGAGGCCTTCGTTCTCGAGGCGTGTGACGAGCTTGCTGATGTTGGCATTCGAGGCGCGCATGTGGCGGCTCAACTCATGGTGTGGCAGCCGACCTTCCTCCGAGAAGTAGATCGCTCGTAGCACGCCGAACCGGGCGTAGGTGCCTGTGATGCCGAGCGACTCATAGAACCGCTCCACCGCAGCGTGGTAGACCTTGACGTCTTCCAGGAGCCGGACACAGAGCTCGATAGCGATCGGGTCGGCCTCGGGATAGTGGGTGAGGTACTCCTCGGCAATCTCGATACCGCTGCTTGGCTGCAGCGCTGCTCCTGTTGCCCGTGTAATCACCGCTGATTGGGTTCCTCGCACCATCGCTGCGCTCGCATTTCTCGACGTCGGCCGCCCACCCGCCCGAGAACTTCGATAGTGCCCGATGCGGAATCCTACGTTGCCCAAGATGAACGATACAGGCTCACCGTGACAAAAATGTTAACGGGATCATCCGCGTTGCGACCATCCCGCATTGGTGGGACATCTCGGGACGGATGACGGCGACGACGTTCGTTGCTCCGATCTAGCTGATAGCGCCGGTGGGTGGATGTCCGCGCACCGGCTAGTTTGGCAGCGCGATGGTCACCGAGTAGCGCGGCTCATCACTGACACCCCGATTGAGGTGCCCCTTTCCGGAGGTGTCATCGAGGAGTACCACATGGCCGTGGGGGGAGCCCGGACCGAACCAGCGGACTTCGCCGTCGCTGGCCTCCACGGCGACGCCACCCTGCAGGACGACGACAAAGTGAGGGGCGTTCGTGGGATGGCGCTCCGTGTGGAAGTCCATGCCCTTGTCGGTGAACCCGAACTGGTAAGCAGCTGCAGGGATCATGTCGCTACGTGAGGCCATGGGGCCCTCGTTGAGCGGTACCTGGACATCCTCGAAGTGTGACTCTCCGTTGGCGTCGGCGTAGATGCGGCTATAGGTGAAGTTCATGGCTCTCTCCTTATGTATTGTAATCTTTGAGCTACAGTTGCGGGATCCGCCCTACTCGCGTGGTGCTCGGAGGGGTTGGAACGTTCTCGTGAGGCGTTCGATTTCCTGGAGCATGGCGGCGGCGGCATCGTTCATGATCTGGTTGGGATGTACCTTGCCATCCTCGCCGATGAATTCCCGGATGAAGGGGATTGTGACCGCCTCGACCACCGGCATCATGCGGAACGCGGAGACGACTTCTTTCATCATCTGTACCGCGCGCGTGCCAGCGGAGACGCCGCCGTAGCTCACGAAGCCAACCGGCTTGTAGTGCCATTCGTGGTGCAGGTAGTCGAGTGCGTTCTTGAGGGGGGCACTGAAACCGTAGTTGTACTCCGGCATCACGAAGACGTATGCATCAGCGGCCTGCACGCGCGCGCTCCAGTCCTTCGTGTGCTGATGGGTGTAGTTCTGAAGCCGCGGGTGATTTGGCTCGTTCATGAACGGTAGATCGAGCTCGAGGAGATCAACGAGGTCGACGTCGTACTTGCCGTACTCCTCGACCTGACTCAGGAACCACTCGGTCACCGGAAGGCCTACGCGGCCCGGGCGGGTGCTGCCGATCACGACCTGCAGGCGGAGGCGGTCTGACTGAGGGGAGTCAACGAGTGTCATGCATGCTCACTTCATCGCGTGCCGAAGCACCGCTGCCCTCCCAGACGGAGGGCAGCGGGTCCGGCACGATACCGGTGCCTTACGAGGACTAGGAAGCCGGGGTCTTGCTGAGGTCCAGCGGATCCCGGATCGTCAGGCCTCCAGTACGCCAGTTGAAGTCCGGGTTATCGCAGTAGATCTCGAACTGGTTCCCGTCCGGGTCCTCGAAGTAGATGCTCCGCGTGACGCCGTGGTCCGAGGAGTTCACTACGTTCACCCCCTTCGCGTTTAGCCAGTCGTACCACTCCTTCACCCCATCCAGGGTGTCAACGAGCAGCGCGATGTGGGCGAGGCCGACGGCCTCCGGGTGGGGCTGCGGCGCTTCCGGGTCCGCCTTGAAGATCGCGAGATCGTGGTGGTAGTGCTCGCCGAAGCGGACGAAGATACCCATGCCTGGGAACTCATCGCTGAGCTTCATCTGCAGGACATCGCCGTACCACTGCTTGGCTGCTTCCAGGTCACGGACCCGGATGGCAGCGTGACGAGCGCCCCAGATGGGCCACTCAGGCTGCTTCACGTCCGACATACATCCACCTCCACGTGTGATGTCTGGAGCCGGATGGCTCCGTTCCTCCCCGTCAGCGCAACCTTCGCTGTGCTGACGGCCTTGCTTCGATCCAGGGCCCGGCGGGAATGTCCCGCCACGCCCGTGCTCGCATTACTTCGCCGCGAGGCGTGAACGAGCGAGGTCCGCCCCAGCGGCCAGCGCGCTCATCTTCGCCTGTGAGGCGGCGCGGGATCGCGGCACCATGCCGCAGTCCGTTGATGGGAAGAGCCGCTCTGCGGGGACGAAGGGGAGCAGTTGCTCGATCCGTTCCGCCACCACTTCAGGCGACTCCACCTCTTCCGTGCCGACGTCGATGACGCCAGCCATGACGTCCAGTCCCTCTGCGGCCGACAGGACCTCCGGTGCAACGCCGGAGGCGGCTAACTCGATTGAGACCATGTCGATCGATGACTTCGCGAGGAGAGGCAGGGTGACGCCGTAGTGTCCCCAGTCTGTGTTCTGGGTCTTCCACTTCAGCACCCCGGGCACGCCGTATCCGTAGCAGATGTGGACGGCCGTCTTCACGGTGATGCCGTCCGCGGCCCGCTCCAGCGCATCCATGCCCCAGTCGTTGACCTCGTCCAGATAGATATTGAACGTCGGTTCGTCGAACTGGATGATGTCGACGCCGGCATCTACCAGCGCTCGCGCTTCGCGGTTGATGATGTCTGCGAAATGCATGGCCAGCTGAGCGTCGGTCCAGCCGTAGTGCTCATCGAGGGTGCTGTCCACCACGGTCATGGGGCCGGGGAGTGTGACCTTGAGCGGCTGGTTGGTGTGACGGCGTGTGAACTCGATTCCATCGAGGAGCACGGGGCCGGACCACTCAACGGCACCCTCGATGCGCGCGACGGATGTCGATTCGCTGTAGCGACCGCCCCGTGCGCGCTTGGTGCCCAGGCGTTCCATGTCGATGCCGCTCAGGCCGTCCAGGAAGCCCCAGATGTAGTGCCGGCGGCGCTGTTCGCCATCCGTGACGATGTCGAGGCCGGCATCGTGCTGGTCGTCCAGCGCCAGGCGAACGGCGTCGTCCTGTGCTTCGGACAGATGCTCGTCGCCGACCAGCCACGGGGCGAAGAGCCCAGTGGTGCTGGCAAGCCAGCCGGGCTTGGGCAGGCTGCCGACAATCACCGTCTGCAGGAGCTCAGAATTGGCAGCCATCGGGCCTCACTTTCTCATCGATGCGCGTGGTTCGTTCGTGCTGTTGGTTCAGAGGATTCCTCACCTGACCACCGGGATGAACACCGTCAGTCGCTTTTCTGTACCGACGCCGCGGGAGATGTGGCCCTTGCCGGTTTCGTCCTCGAAGAACATCACCTTCCCCGGTCCGAACTGGCGCTTCTCGCCATCACTGACCTCGATCTCGATGAGGCCGGTGAGGGTGATGGCGAACTGCGGCTGGCCGACGTTGTGCCAGTCGGAGAAGTACTCCTCCCCTTCTGTCCATCGGTAGCGCATGTACTGGACCGGGATATTCGGCGCGACCTGTGTTCCGGGGCGGTCGTCGTTCCACTCCAGGTCAATGTCTTCGAAGTGGGTCTCGCCGTGCTCGTCGGTGTAGATCCGGGTGTAGGCTGGGTACATCACATCTCCTTCAATCAAGTGTGCTCCAGTGTTCTGCTCTGTGCGGGAGCATTGAGCAGGTTGTTACGTCATCAGGATGTGGCGACGGGCTCATCGAGATCGAGCGGATCACGGATGGTGAGTCCGTCCTTCCGCCAGTTGAAGTCCGCGTTGTCGCAGTAGATCTCGAACGGGTTTCCATCCGGATCCTCAAAGTAGACGCTCCGCGTCACGCCATGGTCGGAGGATCGGGTGACGTTCACGCCCTTCGCCTTGAGCCACTGGTACCACTGACGCACGCCATCCAGCGTTTCGACGAGGAACGCGATGTGGGCGAGTCCGACACCCTGGGGGTGCGGCTGCGGCGCGTCCGGATCCGCCTTGAAGATGGCGAGATCATGGTGATACTGCTCGCCGAAGCGCACGAAGATTCCCATGCCCGGGAACTCGTCGCTGAGCTTCATCCGCATCACATCGCCGTACCACTCTTTGGCGGCTTCCAGATCGCGGACACGAATCGCTGCGTGGCGCGCGCCCCAGATGGGCCAGTTCGGTCGTTGCATCGTTGTCATTACAGTCTCCTCGATTCGTTTGTGCTGCCGGCTCCCTGCCCGATGCGGGGTCGTGCGCACGAGTTCATTTGCGATTTGTCCGGGGCATTAGCGCCCTCTCATCCGCGGATCCAGAACGTCGCGCAGGGCATCACCCAGCAGGTTGAAGCCGAGTACGGCGATCATGATGGCCAGCCCCGGTGCGATAGCCATCCAGGGGGCAATCTCGAAGTACTGTCGCCCGGCACCGCTGAGCTCTCGGCCCCACGATGGGGTGGGTGGTGGCGTTCCGAGGCCGAGGAAGCTCAGCGCCGCCTCGATCAGGATGGCATTTCCGAGACCCGCGGTACCGAGGATCAGCGCCGGCGCGATGATATTCGGCAGCACGTGCCTGACCGCGATCCGGAAGTCTGATCCACCCATGGCGCGGGCAGCTTCGATGTATTGCTCCGGCTTGATGGAGAGGACCGCGCCTCTCATCACTCGGTTCGCGGACGGTAAGAAGACCAAACCGATGGCGAGGATCACGAAACCGATATGTCGTCCGAACATCGCTGCGATGAGCAGCGCCAGTACCAGCGGTGGGAACGCCATCATCGAATCCATCACGCGCTGGATGACCAGGTCCACCTTTCCACCCATGTACCCGGAGACAAGGCCGAATGCGAGGCCGCCGCCGAGCCCAAGTGCCACTGCGAAGATCCCAACTTGTAGCGATGATCGCGCGCCCCACACGGTGCGGGCATAGATGTCACGCCCGGACTCGTCTGTGCCAAACCAGTACTCCGCTGAGGGACCCAGAAGACGCTCTCCAGAGCGCTGTGTAGTGGGGTCGGCCGTGATTAGCGGGGCAACGATGGCGAGCACGACCATTACCACCACGATGATGCCGCCGATGGCACCCAGCGGTTTACGCGCCGCGAATTTGCGCAGGTTGCGCCAGGTCCCCGCACCCCGGTGGGACCGGCCGGGGGTAGAGATACCGGACTGAGGTGGGTGAGTGTCGAGTTCGATCATCATCTCCCGCCTAGTACTGGATTCGCGGATCGACCATGCGGTACGCAAGGTCAACGGCGAGGTTTACGGTGACGAAGCCAATCGCGAATAGGAGCACAGATGCCTCGATCAGTGGATAGTCGCGCTGGTTGATGGCATCGACGAGGAGCCGGCCCAGGCCTGGGAGACCGAAGACCTGCTCGATGACCACTGAGCCACTGAGGATCAGGCCAACCTGATTGCCGACCAGCGTCATCACAGGTACGAGCGCATTCCGGAGGCCGTGTTTGACGAGCACGGTCCGCCCGGCCAACCCCTTTGCATAGGCGGTGCGGATGTAGTCCTGTCGTAGTACCTCCAGGACCATTGAACGTGTCATGCGGAGAATGATCGCCGATGACGAGAGGCCGATGATGGAGGCAGCGAGCAGGTACTTGATGAGGTGATCCGGCTGATCGGTCCAGCTGGGCGCGCCCAGCACAGGCGTCCAACCCCACCAAATGGCTGCGAATGTAATGATGAGTGTCGCGAGCCAAAAGTTCGGAATAGCAAGACCAGTGATGCTGATGAGGCGTAGGACATAGTCGGGCCATCGATCCTGCGCGGCGGCACTCGCAACACCGAAGGGGATGGCGATGAGGAGCGCGATGATGATCGAGTAGACGCCGAGTTGCAGCGTGACCGGCAGCGCTCGGGAAAGGGATTCGGTTACTGGACGGCCCGTCCAGAGCGAGTTCCCAAAATCGAGTTGCGCCATGTTTCCCATCCACGTGAGGTATTGCCTGTGGATTGGCGCGTTTAGTCCGAGTTGCTCCCTGAGCTCCGCGACCAGCTCCGGATTGGCCTGATCACCCAGGCGGATCGCTGCGATATCGCCAGGTACGACACGTACCGTGGCGAACACGATCATCGAGACCCCAATCAGGACGGGGATCGAGAACAGCACACGACGAGCTGCGTACTGCCACATTCGCTATTCCTGTCACGGCGCCGGGGACGCGTCGAACGCCCTCGTTCGGCGCGTCCCCATGACTGGAGTACGAGCGACTACTCGCTCGGCCCTAGTCGTCCAGCCACATCTCGTAGCTGTTCCGCGTAATCGAGCCGAAGCTGGCTGACGGGATCCAGTTGCGTACGCGTGGATCGATGGCCGTGAAGTTGTACGGGGTCATCAGAATCAGGAAGCCCGGATCCACCAAGTTCAGTCGCTGCGCCTCGTGGTAGCTGGCGACGCGGTCATCGAAGGTCTCCGCATCCCGAGCCCCAATCAGGTACTCATCCATCATCGGATCGGAGTAGTTGATCGGCTGACGGCCAGCCTGGCTGTAGAAGAAGATGAACCACAAGCGGTCCGGGTCCTCATGTGCAGCCGCCCCCGAGTAGGCGTACGCATCGTGGTCGCGCTGCACGTAGACCTGTTCGTTGTAGGCTGCGGCGTCCCGTGTATCGATGCCGAGTTCGATACCCACTTGCCGGAGCTGATCCTGCCAGACTTCGAGGTGATGCGTGGTTGTACCGGCGCCGGTCCCGTGTCCTGCTGTGGCGACGCCGGTGAACGAGAAGCCTTCCGCGCCAGCCGCCGCGAGGAGCGCTTGTGCGTCCTCCGGGTCGTAGGGGGCGAGCTCTTCGACCTCGTCCGGGGAGAGAGCATACGGGTGCTGCCACCACCATGTGCCCGGGTTCCGCTGTCCCTGGCCGTCCCAGACGATGTCAATGAACCCCTGCACATCTGTCGCGCGGGAGATGGCCTGCCGCACCCGGATGTCCGGGACACGCTCGTGGTTGATTCCGAATCCGGAGTGGACGTTGCCGGGTGACCGGATGATGTAGTGGTCCGGGTTTGAGTTGCGGAACGGCTCAAATGCCGAGAACGCGATCTCATCCAGATGCACACGGCCGCCGCGAAGATTGGCGAGACGGGTACCGCGATCGGTCTGGATGATTGCCTCGATCTCATCGAGGTACGGTTCCGGGCCCCAGTAGTTGGGGTTCCGCTCCCACGCGAAGTGCTCGCCCGGTCGGTACTCGGTCATGGTGTATGGCCCCACACCGAACAAGGTCGGTGGGTGGCGGTCCCAGCGATCCACCACCTCTGGTGCATTCGGTACGGCCTGGTGGTGGGCCATCTTGTTCAACATGGCCACGTCTCGGGTCATGTTGATCTGAATCGTGACGTCATCGACCGCGTCCACGCTCTCAATGGCGCCGTATACGGCGGACAGTGCTCGGTCCGGGCCGCCTTCGAGGGCTCGCTCAATGGTGAACTTGTAATCCTCTGCGGTCAGTGGACGACCGTTGAGTGGATCAACGTCCTGCCAGTGGATGCCCTCGCGGAGTGTGAAGATCATCGTGTTCTCGTCGGGGAGTTCGAAGTTCTCCGCCATGTCAGCGACGATCTCGAGTTCACCGTAGCTGTCGCGGTCCTCCCACTTCAGGAGGCCACTGTTGGAGAAGCCAGAGAGCCAGCCGTTCTGCACGTTGGACGTGGTGAACGGGTCGAGTTCCGGTGGGTCCTGTGCGGGGAAGTGCACGGTGAGCTTGCCACCGCGGCGGCCTTCGCCTGTCACCGGCTGGATTGGTGTGAGTTCCTCGTGGTAGGTACCCGGCGGGATCACGCCCTCGGGTGCAGGCGCCGGCGGGGCCCCGTTCGCCGGCTGCGTTGGTGTGGTTGATGGTCCATCATCATCGTCGCCGCACCCAATGAGTGCAGCACCGACGAGCGTTGCTCCAGCGACAGCCCCACCCCGAAGCAGTCGGCGGCGGCTGAGTTCTACGCGGTCCCAGTACCCCATTGTTCCCCTCCTCTAGGTATCGCCCCTCGTGCGCGAGTATCGGCGCATACGCCGAATACTTACGACGAGCGTTGTGTAGCAGGGAAACTCTTAGCACGTCAACTATTCGTAAGTGAAATGAATGATTGCGTCTGCCAGAACATGCCGATAGGCGGCTACCGGTCCGGAGGCCACGGTTGAGCCTCGGACGGACTCGGGCCGGCGAGGCGGGGGATGAGCATGCCGTAGCGGAAGGCGTCGAAGGGGGTGCTGTCGCGGCCGCGGAGGGCGAGTTCTTTGGTGGCCTGCATGAGTGTGGGTGAGATGGCGGCGAGGCGTGTGGCGAGTTTCCGCGCTTCCTCGATGAGTGCGTCAGCGGGCACGACGCGCCAGACGAGGCCGATTTCGAGCGCGCGCTGTGCGTCGACTGGCTCGCCGAGGAGCACCATCTCCATGGCGTCGTGCCAGCGGAGTTTGCGGGCGGCGTGGATGGCGCCTCGAGGTGGCACGGTGCTGACCTTCGCCAGTTCCGGCCAGCTGAAGCGCGCGTCCTCCGAGGCGATAGCGAAATCGCAGGCGGTGACCAGCGAGCAGCCGGCGCCGATGGCGTGTCCGTGGATCGCGCCGATGACGGGCTTCCAGAGCTCCATGCCGGTGTCGAAGTGATCGAGGCTGCGTTCGTCCCAGGCGGTGACCGCGCGGGCGTTCTCCGATGACTCCTTGATGTCCGCACCGGCACAGAACGATGGGCCGTTGCCGTGCAGGATGGCGACGTGTGCGTCCGCGTCATCACGAAACGTGTGGAATACCTCACGTAGCTCGCGACGGAGCTGCGCGTCCATCGCGTTGTGCACGGTGGGGCGGTTGAGGGTGATGGTGGCGATGTGGGCTTCGCACTGGTAGAGGACCGTTGGTTCCATGTGCGCGGCCTCGCTTCCGTTGGTGTGGCGCACGTCTGCAGCCGGAGCATCGTACGACGAGCCCCTGACGGTTGCTTCGGGTAGTCTGGAGCATCACCCGTCTGCGCCGGGAACCTCAGTACCGTCACCGGGGACGCCCTGGCGTGATCCGTGTGGCTCACGGGAAGGTGCCGACGCTGTCCAAGATGCGACCCCGTCTGAGGCCTCGACGTCCGTTCTATGGCTGGTGGATCGTCATCTTCGGCGGTCTGGTGGCGTTCAGTTCCGGTCCCGGGCAGACGTATACCTTCTCCGTCTTCATCGATCCGATGATCGAAGACACCGGCATCGAGCGGACGACGATCTCGACGCTCTACGCGGTTGGCACCGGGGTGAGCGCGGGCATGGTGATGCTGGTGAGTCGCCTGGCCGACCGGGTTGGGGCGCGTACCACCTGTGCGTTCGCGGGCGCGGCGCTGGGATTTGCGTGCTTCGCGATGGCCTTCTCGCATGGTGCGGTCGCCTTCTTCCTCTCGTTTGCCGCGCTGCGCGCGCTAGGACAGGGGTCGCTGACAATCAATGCGCAGCTCCTGGTGGCGCAGTGGTTCTCCCGCCTGCGCGGTCGCGCAATGTCGATGATGGCGCTGGGGTTCCCCCTGTCCCTGGCGCTGCTGCCTGCGCTCTCACGGACGCTGATCGATTCGATCGGCTGGCGCGAGGCCTACATGGTGCTGGGTGTGATGGTGTGGGTGCTGGTGGTTCCGGGGGCGCTGCTGGTGGCGCGCAACCGACCGGAGGACATCGGTCTGTTCCCGGATGGCGCCGACGTGCCGCCGGAGGGCGAGGCGGCGCCGACGGGCGAGCCGATCAAGGATCGACGGCCAGTGCTCACCTCGCCAACGTTCTGGATGCTCGCGTTGCCGCTCTCGACCGCCTCTTTGGTCGTGACGGGGCTGATGTTCCACCAGACCTCGATTTTCGCGGAGCGAGGGTTATCGGCGGGGACGGCCGCTGCTGTGTTTGTGCCGGTGGCCATCTCGGCGGCGGGATCCTCGATCGTGGCGGGATTCGCAGTGGATCGCATCGGACCCAAGCCGACGTTCTACGCGGGCATGACCTTCCTGTTGATGGCGATGGGCATGATCTGGTTCCTGGACCTGCCCGGAGGATTCATCCTGTACGGGGTCTTGCTGGGGGCAACGAACGGCGTGTCGATGCTGGTGTCGGGCGTGACGTGGGCGCATTTCTATGGACGGAACGGCCTGGGACGGATCCAGGGCACTGCGATGATGGTCATGATCACGGCGTCGGCGCTGGGGCCCATGCCCCTCGCGTGGCTGGAGGCGTGGACGGGTGGGTACAGCACGGGGATCGTGATGATGGCCGTCCTGCCGGTGCTTGCGATCGTCACGATGGCCCTCGCGCGGCCGCAGCGCACGATCCTCGGCGCGCCGCCCACGCCTGCTGTCGCTAGCGAGCTCGAGGGCTAAAAGCCGTCCACTCCATGCGCGCGAGCATCGGCGAGGACCTTTTCGATCTCCTCGGCCTTGAGGCCAAACCGAGCGAGGGCGTGGCGGCTCATCTCGATGGCGAGTTCGAGTTCGCCCACGACGGCCTCGTTCACCCCGCGCTGCTCGAGGAAGCGCCGTTCGTCCTGCGAATGTGTGCGTACGACGATGTCGATCTCAGGGTTCGAGCGGCGGGCGTAATCCACGATGCGGCGGGCTGAGATGGGGTCCGGCACGGCGATGGTGAGCAGCGCGGCGCGATCCACCCCGACAGCATCGAGCACTGCGACGTTGGAAGCACTGCCGACCACGGCCAATACGCCGCTATCCCGCGCGGCGCGCACGCGGGTCTGATCCTGGTCGACGATCACGTAGCGCATACCGGTGGAGCGGAGGGCGTGCTCGATCACGTGCCCGACCCGGCCATAGCCGAGGATGATGGCGTGATCGTGCAGACGGAGATCCGGCGGAAGCACATCGGACGAGTCGGGCGACGAGAGGTAGCGCTCCACCCGGCCGCCGAGGGGGATGCTGGCGCGGTAGAGGAACGGGGCGATGATGATGCTCAGGGCTGCGCCGAGGAGGAGCAGGCCGAAGGCGTCCTCCGAGAGGATGCCGGCGTCCGTGCCGACCCGCGCCATGAGGAATGAGAACTCGCCCGACTGTGCGAGTGCTACCCCGGTGAGCACGGCAGTCCGACCACGGAATCTGAACAGCAGGGTGAGCGCGGTGGTGACGACACCCTTGAACACCACGATGAGCAGCACCGTGACGAGCACCAGCCAGAATTGGTCGACGAGCAGACGTGGGTCCACCAGCATGCCCACGGCAATGAAGAAGAGTGCAGCGAAGACATCTCGGATCGGCGTGATCTCGCCCAGCACGTGATGTGCGAGGTCCGACCGCGCGACCAGGATGCCGGCGATGAAGGCGGCCAGCGCCGGGGAGACCCCGAAGTACTGACCGAGCGCTGCCACTACCAGTGCGACGCTGGCTGCCGCGAGCAGGAACATCTCGCGATTGCCCAGCCGGGCGAGGCGTTCCAGTGCGCGCGGCAGCACGAAGCCGACCGGGACGAGGATGAGCAGGAAGAGGGCCGCGAGACCCAACGCGCTGGCGACCTCCCAGCCGAGGTTGGCATCGTTGTCCCCACCGGCGCTCAGTAACAGGACGATCATGGCGACTGAGCCGAAGTCCTGAATGGAGGACCATCCCAGGGCCACGCGAGCATGCGTGGAGTTCTGCTCGCCAAACTCGCTGAGCACCTTCGCGAGTACGGTGCTCGATGAGTTCGATACGACGAAGCCAAACGCGAGCGCCTCCAGCGGCTGCCAGCCGAACGCGCTGGAGGCGGCGTAGCCGATGCCGACGCTCAGCAAGATCTGGATTGAAGCGCCGATGGTAGCGACACGCCCGACGGCGAGCAGTTCGCGGAAGGTGACCTGGAGGCCCAGCGCGAACATGAGGAGCACTATGCCGACGGTCGCCAGCTGGTCAACTGCGTCGGTGTCTGCCACGAAGCCGGGCGTGTTGGGACCGATGACCATGCCCGCGATGACGTAGCCGATGATCAGCGGCTGGCGGAGCAGGATGGCGGCCACGGCGCTGATCCCGGCGACTGCCAGTGCGACGACGAGCGTGTCGAGGAGGGCTAAGTCGGAGGGCACCGCTGTCCTTT
>JBJHDC010000029.1:0-21273 GCA_050486345.1 Dehalococcoidia bacterium
CGGGCCTCTGCCGGACGGGAACGTCGCCTACCGGCACTTCGCCCAGTCCGCGACGATCGATGCGGAGAGCGAAACCCGCGCAAACGTGCACTCCTATCTCCTCTGGGTCTTCATGGGCGATGAGCCGCCGGTGAAAGCCGCCGCGGAGTACCTCGACGTGGTCGAGAAGATCGATGGCACCTGGTACTTCGCGTCGCGCGCGATCCGATTCGCGGCGGGGAGTGCGCCGAGCCCGGAGCCGGTGATTCCACAGGACTAGCGCCGGGGGGCTCACGTCCGAGCGAACAGCGACACATGCGCCCCGCCAGGCAGCACGAGGAGCGCGGTGCGACCGTGGGCGCCCATGTCACGGATCGTGCCGGCCTCCGCCCCGGCCGCCGTGGCGCTGGCCACCATCGCGTCGAGGTCGCTGACCTCGAACACCGGGACCGCGCTGCCCTCGGGTGTGCCGGTCGCTTCCTCCTCGGAGGCCACGGCCACACTCACGTCACCGGCGCGGAACTGGATCCAGCGGTCGCCGTCGCGGAACTGCGGCTCCAGGCCCAGCACCTCTTCGAAGAACGTGGCAAGTACCTCGGGTGATTGGGACGGGAAATAGACCTGGCGGAGACGTTCCGTGCTCACGGGTGACCTTTCGCTGCGCGTTCTCTTACTGCGTGTTCCCTACTGGGCCGGTGAGAACGAGGCTGGCAGCAGGAACTTGCTGGTTTGGCGGATAAGGTGCTCGCGGATCGGGGGTGGCCACGTGCCATCCTCGCGCGACGCGCGCTGTGCATCCGTTCGTGCCTCGAGGTTCGGGTACGGCCAGAGGTGCACGAAGCTGTTGAAGGAGGGGCCGAACTCCATGCTGCCCACGAGCACCGGCTTCGAGAAGCGCATGCGGTGAGGCAGGGCCTGCTCCCACGCGTCTCGGATTGCTGGCAGTGTGCCCGGAATGAACGAGTACTGGCGCAGTTCGTACAGCGGGCCATCCGGGCCCGGCACCCACTCCGGCACGAACGAGAACGGCTGCACGATCTCAATCTGCTGGTTGAGGATCAGGTGCCCCGTCTCCGGGGGCCATCGAGGATCCGCAAGCGCCGCCGCGCGTACGCGTACGCGCTCATCGAGGTCGCGCCAGCGCCAGACGTGCACGACCTCGTTGAGCGGGCCGGTCTCCGTGTGAAAGAAGCCGACGAGCGGCAGCTCATCCCCCCACGCGCCGAGGGCCTCCGCGGTGCGCTCTTCGAGCTCCGCCGTCGCAGCGATGCGTAGCTGGTAGGTGCGGATTTCGTAGAGCATGTCGCCTCCCCTCGGTCGGCCCGGGCTGGCACGCGGCCCGACCGCTCCGTCCGCGCATGATACGGGGCAGCGACATCATCGCAGGCAGTACCATCACCCCGGCGATGGTCTCGAATGGGCCGGCAGGGGAGGCAGGCGATGCGGGTTACTGGCTACCAGACATGGCTCGTGCGGGTGCCGTACGAGGAGGGCCGCGTGGCGACGCACCTCGTGCTGCAGCTGGAGGCGGACGACGGCAGCCGGGGCGTGGCATATGTGACACCGCTCATGCCGTGGGTCCCGAAGCCGTTGCGCGCGGCGGTGGAGTGGTACGCGGAGCAGACGGTGGGGCAGGATCCGCTCGCCGTGGAGAGCGTGACCGGCGCGAGGCTCGCGCGGGCGGTGCGGCCGCAGTTCGAGGGCCTCGCCCGGAGCGCGGCCGGCCTCGTGGACATCGCCCTCTGGGACCTGAAGGCGCAGGCGCTGGGCCAGCCCCTGTGGCGGCTGCTGGGTGGCGCGCAGCCGAACGCCCCGGTATACGCGAGCTGGAATCTCTGGTGGCAGTACGACATCGACACACTCGTCGAGCACGCCCGCGAGCACGTAGCGCGCGGCTTTCGCGCGATGAAGGTGCGCCTCGGCGGGGTTGCCACCATCGAGGAGGCAGTGGAGCGCTGCCGCGCGGTGCGCGAGGCGGTCGGTGAGGACATCGCAATCCACGTGGATATGAACTGGGCCTGGGACGTGAACAAGACCATCGCCTTCGGCCGCGCCCTCGGGTCGCTGCGGCTCGCGTGGATCGAAGACCCTATCCCTGCGCACGACATCGAGGGCATGCGCGAGATCGCCGCCGCGCTGGAGACGCCCATCTGTACTGGCGAGACCTATGACCGGCCCTCACAGTTCCGCGAGCTGCTGGAGCGGCGTGGCGCGGACATCGTGATGATCGATCTGGAGGTGGGCGGGATCACTGCATGGATGCAGTCCGCGCATGTGGTGCAGTCCTTCGATGTCCCCATCGCGAGTCACATGTGCACGGAGATCTCGGCGCACCTCATCGCGGTAATCGGTGGCTACACGACGGAGTACATCCCGTGGGCTGAGCCGATCTTCACCGGTGGTCCGACGCTCGAGGACGGCCGGCTAGTGCTCTCGGAGCGGCCGGGGCTCGGGCTGGAGCTAGACGCGGGCGGCCTCGAGCGCTTTGCGGTGGCCGAGGTCTAGCGCTGGGTCCTGCGGGTCCTCGCGACGCCGCTAGGGTAGAGTGCTCGCGAAGGAGCGTGCGATGGCGATGCGAGGCGACGAATCTGAGCTGCGCCCGGAGCTGCACCACCCGAAGGAACCGTACGAGGCCGACCCGGCGCACCGCGTCTTCGTCTCGTATATCGACAAGTCGCGCGAGTTCTACGCAGCGCAGGGGTACGAGCGCCCCTACCGCTGGGCTCGCCATGAGGATGTCCCCTTCACCCCGCTGGCGAAGCCGCTGAACGAGAGCCGCGTGGGCCTCGTCACCACCTCGGCGCTGCTGCCGGACTGGAAGCCCGGTGAACCGATGCCGCCGGTGGACGACGTCCCGGTGGGCCATGTCTACGCAGCGAGCACCAACCCGCCGCCTGAGCGGCTCTACACGTGGCATCGCTCCTGGGACAAGGAAGCCACCCACACGGACGACCTCGATACCTTCTTCCCCATTCACCGCCTGCAGGAGCTGGAGCGCGATGGGCGTATCGGCGAGGTGTCGCCGCGATTCTACGGCGTGCCCACGGACTACTCGCAGCGCCGCACGCGCGAGGTGGATGCGCCGGAGGTGCTGCGCCTGATGCAGGAGGACGCGATCGATGTCGCGGTTCTCGTTCCCCTCTGACCGGTCTGTCACCAGACCGTGAGTCTGGTAGCGCGTCACCTGGAAGCGAACGGCATCCCCACGGTGATCCTCGGCGCGGCGCGCGACATCGTGGAGCAGTGCGGGGTGCCTCGCTTCGTCTTCACGGACTTCCCGCTGGGCAACGCCTGCGGCCGGCCCGGCGATCCAGAGATGCAGCGCGCGATCGTGGAGTTGGGGCTGGAGCTCCTCGAATCGGCGCGCTGGCCCCGCACCACGATGCAGTCGCCGTTCGCGTGGGGCGATGACGAGTGGCGGCGCAACTACATGTACGTGGGACCGGAGAACATCGAGGTCTTGCGCCGTGCGGGCGAGATGCGCCGGGCGCGCCAGGCCCGCTTCGCAAACGAGGGACGGGTGCGCAGCGAATAGGCCTGCTAGCCATTCGTGCGGACCGTTCCTGAGTGCGCGGGCTCCAATTTCTGGATGTACGGGAATGTAACCTGGTGCCCCCGCACTGTGGCTCTTCCGTCACTAAACATACGTACGCTGGTTGTGTTCTCACCCGAGATTATGGAAGGGGTGACGAGATGAACAGCGACGAGTTCCAGGGCAAGTGGAAGCAGCTCCGTGGCAAGGTGAAGGAGCAGTGGGGCGACCTCACTGACGACGACTTGGACCAGGCCGACGGCAAGCGTGAGCAACTCGTGGGTCGCATCCAGGAGCGCTACGGCGTTGCTCGTGAAGAGGCCGAGCGCCAGTTTGACGAGTTCGTGGAGCGCGAGAACTAGCCCGATGAGGCCGTGCACGGCGGATCCCCGCCGGTGCGAGTGAGAAGACGGGCCGGAGATTCTCCGGCCCGTCTCTTCGTTTCTGGGAACTGGTGGTGTGAGTCTGCCAGCGAGGTCCAGGATTCGTTAGCGCAACTCGCGGAACATGGCCCGCATGTCCTCCGCCAGGAGTTCCGGTACCTCTAGCGCCGCGAAGTGACCCCCTCGATCGAAGTCGGTCCAGTGCACGATGTGGTTGCCTGCCTCGGCATAGCGACGGATCGAGATGTCTTCCGCGAACACAGCAACGCCAGTGGGTACGGTTGGCGGGCCCTCCGGTTCAGCTCCCCACGCGCTGGCGCCCTCGTAATAGAAGTTTGCCGAGGAGCCACCCGTGTTGGTGATCCAGTACAGCATTACGTTGGTGAGCAGCAGGTCGCGATCGATGATGTCCTCGGGAAGTGCGTCCGCGGGTTCGGTGAGTTCCTTGAAGTGCTGCATGATCCAAGCGAGCTGTCCCACCGGCGAGTCCGCCAGGGAGTACGCGAGGGTCTGCGGGCGGGTGGATTGCACGTACGCATACGCTGACTGGTTGGCGGCCCAATACGCGATACGTTCCACGCGGGCGCGCTCCCGATCAGTGAATGTCTCCAACTCCTCCGGTGGGATGTCGCCGTACGGCATGAAGCCCTGTGTGGCTGCGCTGACGTGCACACCCCCCACCCGATCCGGCGCAGCACGGCCCATCGCTGGAGCGATGATCGCGCCGGCATCGCCGCCATGCACTGCGAAGCGCTCATAGCCCAGACGGCTCATGACCTCGACGAACGCCTCCGCCACCCGCGCCTCGTTCCACCCGGGCTGAGACACCGGGCCGGAAAATCCGAACCCGGGGATTGAGGGCACAACCAGGTGGAAGGCGTCACGAGGGTCGCCGCCGTGTGCGCGCGGGTTGGTGAGCGGCTCCAGGACGTGAATGTACTCCACAACAGATCCGGGCCAGCTGTGAATCAACATGAGTGGGAGCGCGTCTGGTTCGGGAGACTGGATGTGCAGGAAGTGAATCTGCTCTCCGTCCACGGCCGTGGTGAACTGGGGGAACTCGTTCAGGCGCGCCTCCTGTTGTCGCCAGCTGAAATCGGTGCGCCAGTACTCGGTGAGGGCCTGCACGTAGCCGACTGGTGCCCCGCGACTCCATTCCGCGCCAGCGACCTCGCTGGGCCAGCGGGTGCGACCGAGGCGCTCGCGAAGGTCATCGAGGTCGGCCTCGGGAACGTCGATGCGGAACGGGCGAATCTCGTTGGAGGTGTTGGCATCGTGGGTGGTCATGCGGTCATCCCTTTCGACTGCGGTTGGTTGTATGCAGGAATCATCGATTGAATACAGGGCGTAATCGGTCCTAATACAATCCTGGTGGGAATTTTTCTCCAGGAAGCCAGAGTTGAAGAGATGCGAGTGCGGAGTACGGTGCTGCTCGCCGCCGCGGCCTGAGGCCTGTACCGCCCATCGGCGGTACAACAGCATCTGTGGTGGTGCTTGGCTGATCTGGCCGGGTGCCCGCTGGAGTGCGGGAGGAGGCGGGGAGCGTGCGCGAGCCATCGAGCGATGACGCTGCTGCGCTGGCCACTGAGGCCGGCGACCCCGCGCGCCGGTTTCACACGTTCGACTCGTTCTATACCTACCCGGCCTTCCGCTACGTGTGGGCCAGCAACTTCCTGTTCTTTACCGGGATCTGGACGCAGACGCTGGTGCTGGGCTGGCTTGCGTACGCGCTCACGGAATCCACGTTCCTGCTGGGGCTGTTCACCGCCGCCCGGCTCTCGCCGATGCTGCTGGGTCCGATCGGTGGCGCCATTGCCGATCGTGTCGACCGCGTCTCGTTCCTGCTCGTTACGCAATCGATCACGTTGGCGGCTGCAACGACGATCGCCGTGCTCGCCTCGCTCGGCGCGATCGAGTACTGGCACCTGCTGGTCACGGGCGCGCTCGTGGGACTGGGGCAATCACCGTCCCAGCCCGCGCGGTTCACGTTGGTCATGGACATCGTAGGGCGCGATGGTGTGATGAACGCCAATGCGCTGAATGCCGTGGCGCTGAACTCGACGATGGTGATCGGCCCGGCGATCGGTGGCGTGCTGGTGGCCGGGATCGGCGAGACGGCGAGCCTGTGGCTGATCGTCTCGTGGTACCTGCTGGCAACCCTCGCCCTGGTGTTGCTGCGGCGAAGGTACGGCTCCATCAGCCGCCCGCGGTCTGCCGCCACCGAGGGCGTACTGGGCGGGGTCGTGGGTGCGATGCGCATCGCCTGGACCGACCGGCGGGTGCGCACTGTGTTGCTCGTCACCCTGGGCGCGAACATGTGCGTGTGGCCGGTGCAGCAGGGATTCCTGCCGGTCTTCGCGGAAGAGGTCTTCGACGTTGGCGTGCGAGGCCTGAGCGCGATGATGGCGACAACGGGGATCGGGATGCTCTCAGGGTCGCTGACCCTCGCGTCGCTCACCAACGTACCTCGCAAGGGCACGGTCTATGCGGTGGGGACCGCGGTCTTCGGGCTCGGCTTCGCCCTGTTCGCCCTCGCGCCGAGTTTCCCGCTGGCGCTGGCGATCTTGTTCATCGCGGGGATGGGTGCGGCTGGCTTCATGGTCATGCAAAGCACGTTGATGCTGCTGGTCGCGACCGAGGAGACGCGCGGCCGGATGATGGGCATGCAGGTCCTGGCGATTGGCGTGATGCCCATCGCCACGCTCACACACGGTGTACTCGCCACTCAGTACGGGGTCGTGACCACCACGGTGGTCGCGGGAAGCCTGCTGGGGCTCGCAATGGCCTGGTTGCTGGCGACGCAGTCATGGTTCCGCAGGCTGGGGTGAGCGACAGCCGAGAACCTCATCACAACAGATCGCGCGGAATCGTGTCGTCCCACTCACGCGAGAAGATGCGCTCGGTTCCCTCGAAGGCATCGAGTTCGGCATGGAGCAGGAACTCATTCGGCGTGCTGGTGAGCACGATGCGACTGCGAGCTTCGGCGGACCAATCGCCTCGCGCGAAGCCGCGCACGGAGTAGACCTCGCCACGCACCGAGTCGAAGTTGTCGCCCTGAGAGGTGTACCACTCCCAGACACGGTCCGTGACCGTGAGGTCGATCTCGTCGATGCGATAGACGCCCTCGTCCTTCGTCACCTCCATGGTGGATTCGTCAGTCGCGAGGTCGCGAATTACGCGCCACGTGTGCTGTTTCGGCTCGATGAGCGTGGTTGAGGCCACGGGCGCACCGTCTGGATCCTCGAATCGGATTGTCTGGTCGATCTCGGGATTCGGCGGCCTCACCGGTAGGTCGAAGGTGCTGCTGCCCGGGAACACGCTGAGCCGCACCGGGTTCGGCGGCGGCCAGGCCAGCGGCCAGTACGAGGTGGAGAGCGAGAGGCGGAGCCGGTGGCCCGCCGGGAACACCTGGGCGATCTCGTTCAGCCGGATCGTGGCGGTGTAGCGCTCTCCCGGCTGGAGCGGCGAGGGATGCTCGTGGCTCGTGCGGTGTGTGAGGTTCAGGAGCGAGTAGGTAACGCGGGTAGCTTTGTCATCCGGCGCAACATCGGAAAGCCGCACTGCGACCATCGCTACGGGTTCACTGGCGGTGAACTCCAGGTTCAGCACCGGCGCCCCGAGGATTTCCGTGTCCTCCGGCAGCGGATCGCTGGTGAACGTCAGCTCGCCGCCGTCCTCCTCCCGCTGATCATGGGGGAGGTCCGGGAGCCAGCTGTAAGAGCACCACTTCCCGGCGAACTGGCCTACGGTCAGCGGCGACTGAATCGTGAGCTGATGGCCGGTGGTGGTCTCGGGTTCCTCGACAAGGTGGTGCGCTGACAGCTTGAAGTGTCGCCACTCGATGTCCGGCGACGGCCATGAGTGCTCGCCCACCCACCGACCGGGCCGCGTCTCGTAGTGCGAGGTAGGCGGCACGCTGTCCTGCATCCATGCGCGGAGCATCGGGTCCCGTTCCACGCCACGATCGATGCCCTTCAGCCACTGATCCCACCATCGCACCTCCTCCTGCAGGAAGCCGATCGCCGGGCCGGGGACTCCCTGGTGTGGATATCGATGACCCCACGGGCCGATCAACGCCTGCCGCGGGACCTTGAGGTGCTCGATGAGCCGGAAGAGGGTGTTCGAGTAGCCGTCCGCCCAGCCGCTTACCGCCATTACCGGGACCTGGATAGCGTCGTAATCCTCGGAGACCGAACCGTGACGCCAGTAGGCATCGCGGTGTTGGTGCCGGAGCCACGTGCGGAGCCACGGCTCGTTGCAATCGAGGCGCTCGAGCCACATGGAGCGCCAGGCGTCGCCGACGATCTCCGGGTCGGGCGGGCAGGAGTTGTAGGCGAACATGACGGCCGCCCAGGAGAGGTTGTCCCCCAGCAGGCAGCCGCCCATGTAGTGCACGTCATCCGAGTAGCGGTCGTCACTGGGACAAACGGCGATGATCGCGCCAAGCGGGTCAGGCTGGCGTGCGGCGAGTTGGAGCGCATTGAATCCACCCCACGAGATACCCACCATGCCCACGGAGCCGCTGCACCACGGCTGCTGCGCGATCCAGTTGATGACCTCCAGGCCGTCCAGCATCTCCTGTTCGAGATACTCGTCGAGCAGTACGCCCTCCGAGTCACCGCTGCCCCTCAGGTCGACGCGGACGTAGGCGTATCCGTGCTGTGCCACGTATGGTCCGGCGATGCTGTCGCGCAGCCGCACCCGGTCCCGTTTCCGGTAGGGGATGTACTCGAGGATGCCGGGAACCGGATCGCCTTCGGCATCCTCCGGGAGGAATGTGCGCGCAGCGAGCCGGGTGCCGTCTGGCATGGGAATCCATGTGTTCTCGATACAGCGCACAGTGCGCGTGACCTCAGCGATACTCGGACCTCCGTTTGCAGGAATCAGAATTGTGCCTGTTTCCTACGGTAGGCAGACATAGAGCGGGCCTGTCAAGCCGGAAATTTCCTATGGCGTTCGATCACCCGACGGGACCGGAAAGCATGCCTCCACCCGGAAGTCCAGGATGTCCAGGACTTGCTGATAATGCTGGTCCAGTTCTTCCGCGGTCGACGCACCGAGGTACACCTGCGCAATCTCGTACGAGTAGCTGTCCTGCCACGTGAGGTCCGACAGGCGCATTCCTGCTTCCACGTCGACGGTGACGCGCGCGCCGGGGAATCGCTGTTCTACCTCGGCCAGGTCCTCCGGCGATGGGACGCGGGTGACGATACCGTCCTCGAAGCAGCGCACCATGAACTTGGCGGCGACCGGGTAGGGGCCTTCGCGGACCGGCATGTCCGGAGACTCTCCCGCGGCGAGCTTCACACTGACCTGGCTGTTCGGTGCGCCATCGACCAGCGCGAAGATCTCACTGTGTGACTGGGAGATGCGCGGGTTGATCTCCAGCACCCAGAGCTGGTCTGTCTCGCGATCGTAGAAGAACTCGATGTTGAACGCGGAATCGTTCAGACCGATCTGGGTGAGCACCTTGCGGGTCGCAGCCAGCATGCGCTCCTGGACCCCGTCCGGCAGGGAAGACGGATACTGGTACCTGACGAAGCTGGAGCCGTTTTCATCATTCACCGAATCGATGATGCCGATCGTGAAGACCTTGCCTTCGCGCGCGTAGCCCTCCACGGTGCACTGGTGTCCCTCGATCATCTCTTCCGCGATGCAGGCGGTGCCGCCGGCCTGCTGGATGTCGTCGGGCAGATCGGCGCGCGCCATGAGCTTGCCGAATTCGTCGCCGGCGATGTTCTTATCGCGGATTTGGGCAAGGGCGTCTTCGAGCTCGTCCGCGTCGTGGACCTCGAATCCTAGGTACGAGCTATGTGAGCGGACAGGCTTCAGCCAGAACGGATACGCGAGGCGAATGCGCTCAGCCGCTTGAGGATCGAACGGATCCACCAGTTCACAGTCCGGCACCATCTCCGGAACGACCAGGCGCTGTTCCATCCGGCTCAGGTATTTGTGTTCGCATTTGATCACCGATTCGAGCGTGGGCCCCGGGAGACCGAACTCCGCTGCGACCAGCGGAATCAGATCCGTGGTGGGGAAATCCCAGTATCCGGTGACCCCGGCGATGGGATAGGGGAACGCCTCAAGCTCCGCGCATGCGCGCGTGACCAGATCTTCCAGCGAGTAGCTGGGGCGGTTGAATAGATCATCCACGTTGAGCAGCGATCTGAGCGAATAGCGATCCCGATCGCGCATCTGGCTGAGCTGCTCCTGATGGAAGCGGTCCAGACCGAAGATGAATATGTGTTGTGGTTCCTCGCGTTGATCGAACATGTGTCACCTGACTGTTCGTGCGGGGCGGTGATACTACCGTAGACGTCATGCGCTGCAGCCGCGGTAACGCGATCGCTAGGGATGTAACGGTTCCCTCGCCTTTCGATCCGGCCCGCCCCCTGTTTGCTCGAACGGCGAGATCGTCAGGAGCCCGGGCAGCGACTAGCTGTCCGGGCTCCTGTTGGAAGCGTGCGAGGCGGACGGCTACAGCATCTTCTCGCGAGTCTGCTCCGCTCGTGCAGCACCGATGGCTGTGCGGACATCCTTCTCTTCTTCGGGCGGCGGAAGAACCGCTTCCATACCAAGGTGCTCGATCCAGAGTTCGCGTGCCCAGCCCATCGTGTGATACAGGTGCTCAGCCTCTTCGTCCTCCACCTCCTCGTTGGCGCGCTTCAGCGCGTCAGCGTGCTCGGTGTCATCTTCTTCAGCGACGCGGCCGATGAGCTGCCAGTTCTGGTGGTCCTTGGTCTCTGCTTCCACGATCGATTCAGCAGCAACCACCTGGGCTAGCTGCGCATCACCGGAGTTCTTCGCGTCATTCATCGCCTGTACGAGCGATTGCGCCTTTGCACGCACGATCTCGCGTCCTGGGCTTGACTCCTCGGGGTCGAGGTCCAGTTCCTTGAAGAGCCTGCGAAGCACCTGCTCGTGGTTCCGCGTCTCTTCCAGGTAGCCAGACCACTCGTCGCGGAGTTCATCGTTGACGGCGCACTCGATGGCCGTTTCATAGAGTGACTGTCCGTTTATTTCAGTCTCGAGTGCTTGCAATAGCAGTTCGCGGACGTTGTCGTGATGCATTGAGTACCTCCCGGGTACGATAAGTACGATTCGTGCGACGTACGTCGTATGCCACTGTGAGTCGCTTCCTACCCTACCGAGGGGCGGGAGCGATTTGGGCTACAGGGCGCGAGATCCAGTAACAATGCCGCGAAGAGTGCGGCGACATCAGACGCCTCTTGGTTCCCGCTTCCATGTCGGGCCGTGCTACCGGGATGAGGAAGTCTGGTCGCCGTCTACTGGCTGTACGGTCAGGTCGAGAACGGAGCGCCGGTCATCCTCGTGATCCGGGTCGAGTTCCAGCCGGTAACGGCCGCGTACCAGCTGAACCTCGGCGGTGTTTCCAGCGCCGCTCGGCACCGGGGGTACATCCAGTATTCGCATCTCTGGCGGCGTCTCACCGCTTGGTGCGGCGTCTCCAAGCCTGACCAGACGGAGATCGTGTGGCGCATCACTCTCGTTCGTAATCACCAGCGAGACGATCCCCTCCGGCGCAACGTCAGCCAGTGGCTCTACGCTCTCGCCCAGGATTGCAACTGAGATCTCGTGTCGTTCAGTGGTCATCCGGTCCCGCTTCCTTTTGGCATCCTGACCGGCGCGACCTCGTCGCTGCCGTGGGTCAGACGCTTCACGGACCACCGTACCCAGCGTGGAATTGCAGTGTCGTTGCAGCATGCGATTTGCTGATGACATCGCCGTTCAGTCCAGGCCTGCCGGGCTCCTCGGATGCGCAGGGTGTGTCCTTCGGGTGTTTACGGGTGCTTGCAACGGACGTGTCATCCATGGCTCCAGAGGCTTGATGTCTGTGAGACGGAGCACTACATACGGTCGATCGTGACGACTGGGAGTCGGAAACAGGAGGCCGCAAATGTCTCGTCCGTGGGATGAGAAGGACGAACGGCAGTTCGAGCACGTGTTGGAGAGCGAATTGGATCGCGGCCGCTCCCGCGAACGAGCCGAAGAGATCGCGGGTCGCACCGTGAACAAGCAGCGGCGGATGGAAGGGCGAACGCCGACCACTCGGACGCAGGGCACCGGCAACCCGAATGTGCGTCTCGAAGAGCGAACGCGGGATGAGCTCTACAACCGCGCGAAAGAGCTCTCCATCGCAGGCCGCAGCCGGATGAAGAAGGATGAATTGGTGACTGCCATTCGTGAACGTAGCTGACGTAGGCGAACGCAGCACGCGCGAGGACAGGCAGACGCTCCCCCGACGTTTGGAGACGATATGGCTACTACGCTACGAGTATTAGGTATCGCAGGAAGTCTGCGTAAGGGATCGTACAACCGCGCGTTGCTCAAGGAAGCCGCCTCGTTGGCGCCGTCTGGCATGAGCATCGAGATGTTCGAGGAACTTGGCGACATCCCACCGTTCAACGAGGACGTTGAAGCACAGGGTGATCCCGCGCCGGTACGTCGCATGAAGGCGGCGATGGCTGAGTCGGACGGACTCCTGATCGCGACGCCGGAATACAACTACTCCACCACCGGGGTGCTGAAGAACGCCCTTGACTGGGTTTCGCGCCCGGCAGGGGAGTCGCCCCTGGAGGGGATGCCAACGGCTCTCATCGGAGCGAGCATGGGCATGGGCGGGACCGCCCGCGCACAGCTTGCGCTGCGGCAGGCGTTCGTCTTCACAAAGACACCGGTGTTGCCGGGACCTGAGGTCCTGGTGGCGAGCGCCGGGGACCGCTTCGATGACGATGGGCGCCTGACGGACGAGGATTCCCGCGCCTTCCTGGCGGACCTCCTCGAACGCTTCGCTGACTTCACGATGCGTCTCCGCCGCTCAGACTAGGGCGTACCCGCGAGGCCCCGCCCGGGAGTCTCCTCGCTTTGCGCGCGCTTCCGCATCGTCACACGGCACCGAACCGTATAGGCTGAAGCCCTTCGACGGTGTTGTGTGGCGGGGCAAGGAGCGCGTGTGAGCATGCATCGGATTGCGGTGATCGCCGGGGACGGGATCGGCAAGGAAGTGGTGCCCGAGGGTGTGCGCGTGCTGGACGCAGCGGCCCGCGCGTACGAAATCGACCTGGAGTTCGACCACTTCGACTTCGCCAGCTGGGACTACTACGAGCAGCACGGACAGATGTTGCCGGATGGCTGGAAGGAGACGCTGGGCGAGTACGACGCGATCTTCTTCGGTGCCGTCGGCTGGCCGGAAAAGATCCCGGACCACGTCTCGCTCTGGGGGTCACTGCTCCAGTTCCGTCGCGAGTTCGACCAGTTCATCAACCTGCGTCCCGCGCGTCTGATGCCCGGCATCGTCGCGCCGGTGGTGCGGCGTGACGGTAGCGCTCGCGAGCCCGGTGAGATCGACATGTACATTGTGCGCGAGAACACCGAGGGCGAATACTCCAGCATTGGCGGGCGCATCTACGGCGGCACCGAACGCGAGATCGTGGTGCAGGAGACGGTGATGTCACGCATCGGCGTGGACCGCGTGCTGCGCTACGCGTTCGAGTTGGCCCGCTCACGCCCGAACAAGCACCTCACCAGCGCCACGAAGTCCAACGGAATCTCCATCACCATGCCGTACTGGGATGAGCGGGCGGAGGAGATGGCGCAGGAGTACCCAGATATCACCGTGGACAAGTTCCATATCGACATCCTCACTGCGCACTTCGTGCAGCGGCCGGAGTTCTTCGATGTGGTCGTCGGCAGCAACCTCTTCGGTGACATCCTCAGCGACCTGGGTCCGGCGTGCACAGGCACGATCGGGATCGCGCCCAGCGCGAACCTCGATCCCACGCGCCGCTACCCATCGCTGTTCGAGCCGGTCCACGGCTCCGCGCCGGATATCGCCGGGCGGAACATCGCGAACCCCATTGGGCAGATCTGGTCCGGGGCGATGATGCTGGACTTCCTGGGCCACACCCGCGCGCACGATGGCATTCTCGCGGCGATCGAGGGCGCGCTCGCGCCGGGCAGCGGTGCGCCGAGGACGCCCGACCTCGGAGGCAACGCCAGTACCTCTGACCTGGGGGCGGCGATCGCGGAGGCGCTCAGGTAAGCCGAGCATGCTCGTTGATGGGGGGGCGGACCGGTGCCCGCTCCGCTCACGTGTTCCGGCTGCTGCCCGTTCCCGCGTTGTCAGCGACCTCGGCATTGGTCGCGCCCTGGCGGTGCCTCCATACGAGCACGGCAATGGCGAACACGATGAATGCGAGCGCGAACAGTTGCGCCGCTGGGAGGGTGCCCACCTCCCACTTCGTCGCACGAAGGAACTCGAGGATGAAGCGGGTGGCCGGGTACCAGATCAAGTAGAGCAGGATGAGATCACCGGGCCGGAGCCAACTGCTGTAGCGGCGGGCCACGTAGAGCAGCACCACGACGCCGATCAGGCTGAGAATCGATTCGTAGAGGAAGAGCGGGTGGAAGTGCGTGGCTCCGATGTACTGTGGTGCCTCGGCAGCGACTCGCTCTGGTGGTATCGAGATACCCCACGGCAAATCAGTAGGCCGTCCGAACAGCTCCTGGTTGAAGTAGTTCCCCCAGCGGCCGATCGCCTGCCCGAGCAGCAGTGCGGGTGCGCCTACATCGAGCCAGGTGAGGGTGGGCTCGCCCTTCATGCGCGTGTAGATGATCACCGCCGCCACGGAGGCGATGACCGCGCCGAAGATGCCCAGGCCTCCGTGCCACACTTGAATGATGCGCGCCGGATCGTCCAGGTAGCGGTCGATATTGCGCGTGTCGAGCACGTGGTAGAGGCGTGCGCCGATGATCCCGGCAGCGACACCGATCAGTGTGAGATCCCAGACGATCTCCGGATCAAGGCCGCGTCGTCGCGCCTCCCGGCGTGCCAGCAACGCACCAGCGATCACGCCGAGGATCAGGGAGAGCGCATAGAACCGGAAGTCCAGGGGACCGATCTCGATCCCGCGCATCGACACACCCACAGGCGCTCCATTCCTTCCCTACGAGGAGAGCATATGCCCGGGCCGTGGTCGAGGCTCGACCCGCGTCGGCAGATCGAAGTGAGACCGGGCACAAGAGCGCCCGCGGTACCTCGGGACCGGATACGCCGGTCCGCGGTCACCGCGGGCGCCTGCACAGTTCACTAGCGCCAGGATGGTTCCAGCGGCGGCAACACCGAGGGCGTGGTCGCGCCCTCCGGTACCTTTGGCCAGTTCAGCACGCGCCGAATGGACCCACCGAGGATCTTCTCCTTGTCCGACTCGGACAGTTCATCCGTGTCGCGGAGGTAGTTCAGCGCGTCGCTGTACCAGCGCCACTCGGCTCGGGGTGCGTCGCCACCCTCCGGCGCGGGGCGCCAGCGCATGCGCGTGTAATCGCTGCCCCAGAAGAGGCGGTCCGGGGTGAAGGCGTCGATGATCTGGTGGAGGTTGGGCCAGAGGTCCTTGTGCGGGAACGGCTCGCGGGACAGTGTGGGCGCGCCGCTGAACTTCACGAAGACGTTGGGGTACTTCGCCAGCGTCAGGATGCCCGGCAGCTTCTCCCAGGGATTCTCACGCCGCGGCGAGACCGGCGACTGGTCGACGCCGAGGTGGTCGATGACCATCGTCAGGCCCGGGTGCGCCTCCGCGACCGAGGCCATCTTTTCAGCGTGGCCGTGCGTGGAGAAGAACAGCGGGACCTGGTGTTCCTCGCAAGCGGCGTAGAGGCGCTCGAACTTGCCTTCCAGGAACTCCGGGCGGATCTCCGCGGTGATGTGGTTCCCGGGGCTGTTGCGGATGGCAACCATGCCGGGGCGCTTGCGGAAGGCGGCGACCTCGTCCTCGAGGTTGTCTGCGTCTGCCAGCGTGTCGAACGGCACCGCGCCGCCGAAGCGGTCGGGGTAGCGGTCCACAGCGGCCTCGCAGTACTCGCGGCGCGCGAAGATGAGCGCGGTCTCGACGCCGACGGAGTCGATCGCCTCACGCGCGAGTTCGATGTTCACGAGGATCGACGCGGCCTCGTCAAAGCCCTCGGGAAGTGCCTTCGGCGGGCGGGGTTCGTGAATCTGAGCGTCAACGATTTCCATGGTGTGTTTGCTCCCACTCGGGTCCCGGGTGACTGGTGAATATGCGGTGCTCTGTGGCGGGTTGGATGCTATCACAGCCTTTTCGTGTGACAGCCGGATTCGTGATTACGGACCCGTATCGGCCGTCCGTTGTCCGATGTGGAGCACGATGAACTCCGCAGGCCTCGTCGCCGCGATGCCGACAGTGATGCGGAGCAGCCCTTGCGCCCGGTCCTCCGCGGTCATCGTGCTCGCGTCGCAACGTACGAAGTAGGCGTCTCGCGGGGTTGCTCCCGTGAGTGCGCCTCGACGGAAGAGATCGTGCAGGAAGGCATCAACGGCAGCACGTACCTCTGCCCAGAGAGGCCCCTCATTCGGCTCGAAGACGGCCCAGCGGGTGCCCTGCTGGATGCTCTCGGCGACGAACAGTGCGAGCCGTCTCACGGGGACGTAGACCCACTCCGAGCCGCGCCCCTGCGCACCATCGAGGGTGCGCGCACCCCACGCCACCGCGCCCGCGCCGGGCACCTCGCGCAGGGGGTTTATTCCCTCAGCGGTGAGCGTGCCGAGGTCTGCGTGTGTGAGCGGTTGGTCCACGTCGAACCCGGCGACCCCGACCAGCGTCGCCTCGAGCCCGGCGGGCGCCTTCCAGACGCCGCGCGCCTGGTCTGTCCTCGCGAACACGCCAGCCATCGCACCGCTCGCGCCAACCGATCGGAGATGTCCCTGGTTCAGCGGGTCCGGGATGTTGACGCGCGGGAAGTAGAGCGTCGAATTCGGTGAACGCAGCCCCTCATCCAGCCACGCGCGCACGCGAGCGACGGAACGTACATCGGCGGGGGGATCGATGAGGAGCATCGCGCGCCGGAGGGTCGCGTACTCGATCGCCGCGTCGAGGACCCGTCTCGCGTCCTGAGACGAAAGCGCCGCCTCGCCGCCGCCGGTACCGGCCGTGCGCGGGATGCAGAGCAGACACACCGCAGGTGCTCGATCGAGCGCATGCATGCCCGTGCCCTCGGCCTCCGAGCCGATCAGGTCATCGGCTCCCGGGGAAGCGCCGTCCGTGCCACCACGGAGTGGGTACTCGGCCGGCTGTAGGCCCGCTGGAGGGGTGGCTAGCCGGAGCACCTCTACCGGGGAGCCGGTGGTGCCGGTCGCGAATGCGATTACGGTCGTGGGGTCCACTGCCCCCGCGCACACGTGCAGATGCGCGGAGCCACCGTGCCGGATCACCTCGACCGTCGCTCCAGCGAGGAGCGACGTGTGGGGGTGCGACCGATGGAGCGCGCGCTGCAGCAAGTGGGCGGCGTCACGGAGAGAGTGAGGTGCCCGCTCCAGCTCCGCTTCCCCGATCCAGCTACGCGCCGCCGCGCTCCGCACACCGAACCGGAATGTTCGGCTGCGCATCGTTATTCGCACCTGCGCGAGGTCCCCCGAGAGGGTGCCGCCCGGCCGCGGCTGGCTACCGGGCACCACGTCGCTGATGCGGACCATCGATGACCCTGCGCCGTCTGCGTTCACGACATGCTCGATGTAGCCGGGGTCCGCGGGGTTCGTGGTCAGGTCGCGCCACTGCTCGGATGCGGTGATCCGCGCATGCCCGCGCGCATCCCTCGTGTGCTCCGTGATGCCGAGGTCGAAGCGGCCGTCCGCGTGCAGGTCGATGCGGACGGTGATGTGATTGCCCCACGTGCCTGGGGAGATGGCTGTGACCACGAATGCCTGGCCGCCGCCCAGCGCTGGCACCGAGGCCCGGGCTGCCGCCGCGCCGTCGCCGACCACGCGCACCGCGAGGGCGTGGGTTCCGCCGTTGAGGAAGAATTGGCGGATGCCGTAGCTCGCCTCGGACGCATGGGCGAGTCCGCCGAGCTTGGTCTCGAGGTCCTGCAGGCTGAAGAGCTCGACCGGCTCATTGACCGGCCCGCGCGCGAACGTGTCCACGAACGCGGCGATCGAGGTGGGTACGCCCTCGATCGTACGGCTGCGGAACGACGTCTCCTCTATGTACACGCCGGGCGCGAGGTATTCGGGCATGCGATTCCCTTCTGTGCCCGCCCTCGATCAGGTGACGGCCGCGCGGCAGCCCTCGGCGCTACGCGGTCACCGGGAGCCCCTTGAGCGCCTCCTCGATGCGGTCCGCCGGGTACTCGTAATCCTCCAGCTCGCCGTTGAAGTACTGCTCGTACGCACCCAGGTCGAGGTGGCCGTGGCCGGAGAGGTTGAACAGGATCACCCGTGGTTCGTTCGCCTCGCGTGCCTGCAGCGCCTCATCGATGGCCGAGCGGATCGCGTGCGAGGACTCCGGCGCGGGGATGATGCCCTCGGCGCGGGCGAACTGGACTGCCGCGTCGAAGACCGCGAGCTGTGGGTGCGCGACCGCCTCCAGGAAGCCGTCGTTATGGAGCTGGCTCATCAACGGCGCCATACCGTGGTAACGCAGCCCGCCCGCGTGGATCGCCGCCGGCATGAAGGTGTGCCCCAGCGTGTGCATGCGCACCAGCGGGGTGAGGCCCACCGTGTCGCCGAAGTCGTAGGCGTAGAGACCCTTCGTGAGCGTGGGGCACGAGGTCGGCTCGGCGGCGACGAAACGCGGACCGGACTCGCCCTTCAGGCGGCCCTGCATGAATGGGAACGCCAGCCCCGCGTAGTTCGAGCCCCCGCCGACGCAGCCGATCACCACGTCCGGGGTTTCACCGGCCATCTCCATCTGCACCATCGCCTCCTGGCCGATGATCGTCTGGTGCAGCAGCACGTGGTTAAGCACAGAGCCCAGCGAGTACTTCGTGTCCTCGCGGCTGGCGGCATCCTCCACGGCCTCGCTGATGGCGATACCCAGTGAGCCGCGTGAATCAGGGTCCTGCTCCAGCACCCCACGCCCCGCGTTGGTGTCCATGCTGGGGCTTGCCACGATGTCAGCGCCGTACACGCGCATCATCGCCTTGCGGTACGGCTTCTGTTCGTACGAGACCTTCACCATGTAGACCTTGAGGTCGATGCCAAAGAGCTGGCAGGCATAGGCGAGCGCGGAGCCCCACTGCCCGGCGCCGGTCTCCGTCGCAATGCGCTTCACGCCCTCCTGCTTGTTCATGTACACCTGCGCGATGGCGGAGTTCACCTTGTGCGACCCTACCGGGCTCACGCCCTCATACTTGTAGTAGATGTGCGCGGGTGTCTGGAGCGCGTGCTCCAGACGGCGAGCGCGGTAGAGCGGCGACGGTCGGTACGCCTGGTAGGCCTCGCGCACCGGTCCGGGGATCTCGATCCAGCGCTCCGAGGAGACCTCCTGCATGATCGCGCCCATCGGGAACAGGGGTGCGAGGTCATCCGGACCGATCGGCTGGCCGGTGCCGGGGTGCAGCGGTGGGGAGGGTGGCTCGGGCAGGTCCGCGGCGATGTTGTACCAGTGCGTGGGAATCTGTGATTCATCCAGCAGGTACTTAAATGTGTCAGCCATGGTCGGGACCTCCCTCACGTCGATTGCCGCCAGTCTGGGCGCCGCACTTCGGCCGCCCGTCCGCGATGATACTCGCCGGGCGAGGCAATACCAGTGCCGAAGTGCCCACGCCGTTCCCGGGAACGCGGTCTCCGTCTCGGTGGAGGGTGGTGTGGTGATCGAAGCCTGCTAGGCTTTCCGCACTGTGCGCGTCCAGTGAGCAGGAGTCTGCGATGTCCGACGAGTTCCACATCATCGGTGCGCCCACCCCTCGTGTGGACGGGGTGGCGAAGGTGACCGGACAGGCACGCTACACGGCGGATGTCCAGCTTCCGGGCACGCTGTGGGGCAAGGTGCTGCACAGCTCCCGCGCCCACGCGCGTCTCGTGCGCGTCGATGTGGAGCGCGCGCGTGAACTGCCGGGTGTACACGCCGTGCTCACCGCTGCCGACGTCTCACCCGGGCTGTACGGTCGCGCGATCCGCGACATGCCGGTGCTGGCCCGCGACGTGGTCCGCTACGTTGGCGAGCGCATCGCGGCAGTCGCGGCGGAGGACGAGAACATCGCCCAGCGCGCGCTCGATCTGATCGAGGTGGACTACGAGGACCTGCCTGCGGTCTTTGACATCGAAGGCGCGATCACGGCCGACGCACCTATCCTGCACCCGGATTACGCCACGTACCCCGGCGCCCATCCTCAGGAAGCCCCTTCCAACATCTACCACCACGTGCGCACGGATCGCGGCGACCTGGAGGCCGGGTTCGCCGAGGCGGACGTGGTCATCGAGTGCACCTACCGCACGCCGAGGCAGCACCAGGCGTACCTGGAGCCGCACTCCGTGCTCGTCAGCATCGAAGGCGACGAGGTGCACGCGTGGACCACCAGCAAGGCGCCCTACGCGGCGCGCGATGCGCTGGCGCTCACCACCGGGCTGCCGGCGGAACAGATCATCGTGCGCCACGCGTACATCGGCGGGGACTTCGGTGGAAAGGGCACGCCGCTGGAGTTGCCCATCTGCTACGAGCTGGCGAAGGCCAGCGGTCAGCCGGTGCGGATGGTGTGCGACTACATCGAGGAGTTTTCCGCAGGCAGCCCACGCCACGCGACGTTGACCCGGCTGAAGACCGGCGTCCGACGTGATGGCACGCTGGTCGCGCACCAGGTGGAGTTCTTCGTGAACTGCGGGGCGTACGCCGCCTACAAGCCGGTGGGGATCATCGGTGGTGCGGGGCAGGCTGCCGGTCCCTACCGGATTCCGCACACGCGTGTGGAGTCATTCCAGGTCTATACGAACACCGTGCCCGGCGGGCACATGCGCGCCCCCGGCGGCCCGCAGGCCACCTTCGCGCTGGAGAGTCACATGGACGAGGTTGCTCGCGCGATCGAGATGGACCCGCTGGAGCTGCGGTTAAGGAACCTCGTCGCCGAGGGCGACGAGACCGCGTCTGGCGATCGCTTCCAGCACGTGCATGCCATCGAGACGTTGCAGGCGGCGGTGGAGGCGGCAGACTACGCGGCCCCGCGTGCGCCGCTCACCGGCCGCGGCATCGCGATGGCGCAGCATGCGTCGGGTGGCGGACAGGGGAACGCGGCGCTCACGCTCCGCCCGGACGGCACGGCGGTCCTCGGTACGCCGATCTTCGACCAGGGCACCGGCACCTACACGACGCTGCTCCAGATCGTCGCCGAGGAGCTGGCCATTTCCACGGAGCAAGTGCGCATCGAGCTCTGGGACACGGGCGTGGTGCCCATGGACTCGGGCATCGGTGGGAGCCGTGGTTCGCGCGTGGCTACCGCTGTGGCGGCGGAGGTCATCGAGGACGCGCGGCGGGCCCTGCTGGGGGTTGCGGCCGATCAGCTGGAAGTGCCGGCGGACTCGTTGGCCTGGGATGCCGGTGCGATCCGCGAAACCGGCAGCGCGGAGCCGCCGAT